>NZ_JBLGWC010000012.1:0-300 GCF_050031465.1 Enterobacter cloacae complex sp. 277I4 | reverse complement strand
GGCACTGTTGCAAATAGTCGGTGGTGATAAACTTATCATCCCCTTTTGCTGATGGAGCTGCACATGAACCCATTCAAAGGCCGGCATTTTCAGCGTGACATCATTCTGTGGGCCGTACGCTGGTACTGCAAATACGGCATCAGTTACCGTGAGCTGCAGGAGATGCTGGCTGAACGCGGAGTGAATGTCGATCACTCCACGATTTACCGCTGGGTTCAGCGTTATGCGCCTGAAATGGAAAAACGGCTGCGCTGGTACTGGCGTAACCCTTCCGATCTTTGCCCGTGGCACATGGATGAA
>NZ_JBLGWC010000011.1:0-413 GCF_050031465.1 Enterobacter cloacae complex sp. 277I4 | reverse complement strand
ACCTACGTGAAGGTCAATGGCCGCTGGGCGTATCTGTACCGGGCCGTCGACAGCCGGGGCCGCACTGTCGATTTTTATCTCTCCTCCCGTCGTAACAGCAAAGCTGCATACCGGTTTCTGGGTAAAATCCTCAACAACGTGAAGAAGTGGCAGATCCCGCGATTCATCAACACGGATAAAGCGCCCGCCTATGGTCGCGCGCTTGCTCTGCTCAAACGCGAAGGCCGGTGCCCGTCTGACGTTGAACACCGACAGATTAAGTACCGGAACAACGTGATTGAATGCGATCATGGCAAACTGAAACGGATAATCGGCGCCACGCTGGGATTTAAATCCATGAAGACGGCTTACGCCACCATCAAAGGTATTGAGGTGATGCGTGCACTACGCAAAGGCCAGGCCTCAGCATTTTA
>NZ_JBLGWC010000010.1:0-518 GCF_050031465.1 Enterobacter cloacae complex sp. 277I4 | reverse complement strand
GAATGATTGTTTAAACTGGTGTATTTCTGCCTTTATGCTTCGTAAGTTTGCTGTCGCGCCGTCAGTGCCCAGGCTATTCTGGCCAGCTTGTTTGCCAGAGCACAGGTGACGACAAAGTTGCTTTTCCGACACAACAACTCCCTGACCCAGTCGGCCAACTTGCCAGACTGGTGTTCCAGTTTTTGTATGAATACCCTGGCACACTGAACCAACAAAGTTCGGATCTTTTTGTTGCCCCGCTTGCTAATCCCTAACAATGTCGTCCGACCTCCCGTGCTGTACTGTCGGGGTACCAGCCCTGTTGCCGCCGCAAAGTCACGGCTGCTGGCGTACTGCTTCCCGTCGCCAATCTCAGTTGAAATAGTACTGGCAGTCAGCGTTCCAACGCAGGGAATACTCAGCAAGCGCTGTCCAACCTCATCTTCGTCCAACTTTCGTTTCAACTGAGATTCCAGATCTTTAATCTGCTCAACAAGATAGTGATAATGCTGTTGTAATTTCAGCAGTAACTGGCTGAG
>NZ_JBLGWC010000009.1:0-985 GCF_050031465.1 Enterobacter cloacae complex sp. 277I4 | reverse complement strand
CCTGATATGAGCAGGCTGTCGAGTGCTGATTTATGCTGCTTTTCCAGTTGCGCGGTAAGTGTCGAAAATACCGATCTGTTAGCGAGCGTGACGACTTCGGCAAGCGTCCGTTCGATCACTTCAACAGAAGGGAAAATAACATTATTGTTATGTAGCCAGCTGAGCATTTCTTCCGCCAGCATAAATCCTTTGTCAGTTCGCATGGCATAGGGGTGCAGATGACGGATACAGTCTTTTTGCATTGACCGGCTGAACGGGGATAGCTCCAGGTAGCGATAAAGTTCGGTCAGATGTTCCCAGCGGGTTTGCTCTCTGGATGCATATTCCGGCCATAAATCAGGCTGAAGTTTCAGTCGGGAAGCAACCCTGGATACAACGCCATTGTGAGGAGCACTGCTTTTGTCCGGAATAAATCCAGGTCCACGCAGATAACAGAGTAATACAGCAAAGCCCAGGCGATTCGCTGGCCTTCGGTGCTTATTAATGAGCGCAATATCCGGTTCGTTCAGAAAACACATTCGGGTCAGAATAATTTCATCATCTGGTATAACCAGTAAGCGTTCCTGCTCTTCGCTGCTCAGTATCTGTCGCCGTGGCATAAATGCCTCCCTCGCGTATAGTTTTCATCTGTTATTTGTTCGCTGTGACCGAAACCGGTCGGTTTCGTACACCACTTACAGCACATGTCCGAAACTTAGTGAAATTAATTTCGGACACACGTTATAATTCGGACATCCATTTCGTACGGAAAGTTTCCCATGTCACGTGTTTTTGCCTACTGCAGGGTCTCAACTCTGGAACAGACCACAGAAAACCAGCGTCGTGAAATTGAAGCGGCGGGTTTTGCCATCAGATCCCAACGACTTATTGAGGAGCATATCAGTGGCTCGGTTGCTGCCAGCGAACGCCCCGGATTTATCCGGTTGCTAGATCGCATGGAAAATGGGGATGTACTGATTGTCACCAAACTTGACCGTCTGGGTCG
>NZ_JBLGWC010000008.1:0-2496 GCF_050031465.1 Enterobacter cloacae complex sp. 277I4 | reverse complement strand
AATGCACATCCTGTCCGGGAGCGGACACCGGGAAACAGCAAAAAAAACCGGGCGACACGCCCGGAACTCAATCAAGTTAGATTACTCTCAATCTTCCATAACAGCATCATGGAACGACGACCACCGTCCGTGACGGCCGCCTGGATTGAGTATGGACAAAAATTCAGGAAATGCTTCAGGAAATGCTCAGGACGAAACGTAATGAATGCGAACTGATTCAAGAAATTCGAGCATGACCGCCCTTGCGGCCGGTTCGGTTTCAGACAAAATCTGCCGGTATGCATCCAGCATCATGGCTCCGGCATCCCCTTCGGCACGCCGGAGCCAGCCCGAAACAACGGACACAAGCAGGTGTCGCTCATCATCATTAAAAGTCATCAGGGCTCCGGAGGAAAAACCAAACATGGCTTACCTCCTGTTAACGGCAACGCAGAAGAAAGGTTTACATGGTAGCGGGCAGGAATGAAAAAAATCGCAGTCAGACCAGAACGGCTGCTTAACCGGTACAGGCGGGTTCCGGGCGCAGCGCCGGACCAGTCACGCAGCGCTAGCGGAGTGTATACTGGCTTAATATGTTGGCACGGATGCGGATGTCAGTTAAGTGCTTCATGTGGCAGGAGAAAAAGGCGGCATCGGTGCGTCAGCAGAATATGTGATACAGGAGATATTCCGCTTCCTCGCTCACTGACTCGCTGCGCTCGGTCGTTCGGCTGCGGCGAGCGGTACGGGCTTACGTACAGAGCAGAAATTTCCTGGAGAATGCCAGGAAGGTTCTTAGCGAAAAAGGCATAAGGCCACGGCAAAGCCGTTTTTCCATAGGCTCCGCCCCCCTGACAAGCATCACGAAATCTGACGCTCAAATCAGTGGTGGCGAAACCCGATGCGGCTTAAAGATACCAGGCGTTTCCCCCTGGTGGCTCCCTCGTGCTCCCCCGCATTCCTGCCTTTCGGTTTACCGGTGTCACTCCGCTGTTATGGCCGCGGTTTCTCATTCCACGCCTGACACTCAGTTCCGGGAAGGCAGTTCGCTCCAGGATGGACTGTATGCACGAACCCCCCGTTCAGTCCGACCGCTGCGCCTTATCCGGTAACTATCAACTTGAGTCCAACCCGGAAAGACACGACTAATCGCCATTGGCAACGGCCATTGGTAAACAGGATGTGCGAGAGATGTATCAAGAGTTCTTGAAGTGGCGGCCTTAGTGAGGCTACACTGAAAGGACAAATTTGGTGACATGTCTCGCACAAGACTGTTACCACGGTTAGGGGATCTGCCAGGATTACCTAACCTTCGAAAAACCACCTGCCAGGGTGGTTTTTTCGTTTACAGGGCAAGAGATTACGCGCGAAAAAAAAGGATCTCAAGAAGATCCTTTATAAATTAGACATCCAACCTCACAAAGAGGAATACTTAAATCATCTTGGTATATGTATCTGCTGGATTACATCTCATATAAGCCTCCTCCCCGCTTGACACCACACTTTGACCATAGCACCTCGCGCCTAACTCGATATACAGCCCACCATCAAGCCTCTTTTCACATAAAAAATAACCTATAGTTAGATGGTTAGTGACCAAAACTGATATGGATAAAAGGAGCTGGCTTTGAAAAAGATTTTTGTTTCAGTGTTCGCAGCGGCAGTTGCGCTTTCAGCCCTCACCGGCTGCACGCGCACAAGCTATGCCATACACACCAATGACGGTCGCACTATTGTCAGCGACGGCAAACCTAAAGAATCAGACTCAGGCCTGCTTGGCTATACAGACGCGAATGGTGTCAAACAGCAGATCAATAAAACCGACGTTAAAGAAGTCTCCGAAATTCCGCACTGAGCATATTCTCCGAAAAAGGCCGCTAATGTGGCCTTTTTCTTTACCTGTGGTTCTCCGCCAAAATCCCAGCAAATTGCATCACCAAAGCTAAAAGCTTTCAGGGTTGTCTAAAAAGCACAAGACATAAGAGGAAGTGCGGTATTTTATAATCAAGCCCCCAAGAATTTACCATAACATCCGTTGCCCGCACCGCCTCAGACGCGCTCAGCGCGTTTCTGACGGAACCATGACAAAAACCACAACAAACCACCCCGGAACCCGTCAGAAACGCGCCTGTTAAATTTTAACGGCATGCATGACTATGCACCAGAATGACGGCATGCTCTTTTCACGCAAAAATCATCACCAGACGGGGAAAATCACCAGTGACCAGACAGGAATCCGCCGCCCTCAACATGGCCAAATTTATCCGCTCACAGACACTCCTCCTCCTCGAACGGCTCGAACAGATGGATCTGGATGAGGCAGCCGGCTGCTGTGAGCATCTGCACGATCAGGCTGAAGCGCTTTACGCCATGCTGAACGCACAGATAGGCGAGAAAGATGCGTGAAAATCGGTGAACGGGTGCGCAATTCAGTGCGCGGCCGTGAGGCGATGGCGGGGTGTCGGGGCGCAGCCCTGAACGGGGTATTTGTGATGCCGCCGCGTGCGCGGTATTACA
>NZ_JBLGWC010000007.1:0-2745 GCF_050031465.1 Enterobacter cloacae complex sp. 277I4 | reverse complement strand
AAGCCGTTTTTCCATAGGCTCCGCCCCCCTGACAAGCATCACGAAATCTGACGCTCAAATCAGTGGTGGCGAAACCCGACAGGACTTAAAGATACCAGGCGTTTCCCCCTGGTGGCTCCCTCGTGCGCTCTCCTGTTCCTGCCTTTCGGTTTACCGGTGTCATTCCGCTGTTATGGCCGCGTTTATCTCATTCCACGCCTGACACTCAGTTCCGGGTAGGCAGTTCGCTCCAAGCTGGACTGTATGCACGAACCCCCCGTTCAGTCCGACCGCTGCGCCTTGTCCGGTAACTATCGTCTTGAGTCCAACCCGGAAAGACACGACTTAACGCCATTGGCAGCAGCCATTGGTAAGAGGATTCACGGAGCAGGGTAGTAGAGTGCTTCTACAGAGTTCTTGAAGTGGCGGCCTGACTGCGGCTACACTGGAAGGACAGTTTTGGTATCTGCGCTCCGTGAAAGCCAGTTACCTTCGGAAGAAAGAGTTGGTAGCTCTTGATTCCGGCAAACGAACCACCGTTGGTAGCGGTGGTTTTTTTGTTTACAGGACATGAGATTACGACGAGAGTAAAAGGATCACAAGAAGATCCGGCTGTTTACCAGTGATTTGGCTTCAGTATTGGTTTCCGCCTAGCGGGGCCTTATACGTAAAAATTCCACACCTGACTTATCACACAGGGGAGCTCCGCAAGTACCAGAGAGCACTGAATAGCAGGCCACGGAAATGTCTTGGATTCCGGCAACCTTCAGTGGTCTTTGCTGAGCTAAGACAGGCGGCTTAGCGTTGCACTTCGAACTTGAATCCGCCCAGAAGCATTCAGCAGAAGTCGCTAACGGTTTGCTTGCAAATGCTATCAATAATGCTTTGCCTAAAGCAGGAATAAAAAAGCCACCTACACGGTGGCTTTTTTTCTGTCCGGGAACTAGCTGAATTGAACCTAAAATCCCGGCCACGAACTGGTAGACACCTTTATCCCTGAAGATGTTTGAAGAGAAAACGGCCTATTTCATAGGTCGTAAAGTCAGGGTTTAGCTCTTTATCATCCATCCCTACAGCGCTCCCTGCCTCGATCAATACCTTCTTCATGTTGCTAACTTTAAGCCCGTCTTTGGTAACCAAGATCTTTCCTTTTGGAAGCTTATGAATCACGTAATCCTTGAAGGAATGTGTGTCCTTATCTCCACCAGGCAAAGAAAAGCCCTGACCTAATAACGATTTTAATGAATTATTCTCTTCAATTAAGTTCAGGACAACATCATCAACCGTCATGCCAAAGTCATTCACGTACTCTTTTAGGCTCTCAATAGTTGATTTCTTTAGTCTTACGTCAGACATACCATTCATATTATTATTACCCCACCGCTCTAATTTGAAGAAATAATACAACAAAATACAAATTATACAAATAAATATTGTTCTGAATACAACAAGCGGTCTGTAGGTGCGATGATAACTATGCTGCACCGCCAGATTGAACATAACATCCGTTGCGTGCACCGCCTGAGAGGCTCTCAGGGCGTTTCTACGACCTCACCTGCAAAAGAACACATCTTACCCCCTGAAAACCGCTCAGAAACGCGCTGATGATTTCTGCGTACCTGCATGGCTATGCACTCAAGTGAATGAAGTAAGATTTCAGTCTGCGATCACCATAAAACCGGGAAAAAGCCGTATGACAAAACAGGAATCAGCCGCACTGAACATGGCAAAATTTATCCGGGCGCAGTCGCTGCTGCTGCTCGAAAAACTCGACGTGCTCGATCTTGATGACGAGGCAGCCGACTGTGAGCGAATGCACGAACAGGCAGAAGCGCTTTATCAGAAGCTGAGCGCACGCTTCGGCATACAGGACGGCGAATAAAGAGACGAAAAGAACGCTCACTTAGACGAAAAGCGTATCCATGGCAACTATGTATATCCACCGTGTACATAGTCATGCCTGACGCTTTCGAGCAGGTCGAGCATGTAGGAACGACGAGCTTGATTGGTATCGGACACAATATGGCGATACGCCTCAAACATAACAGCACCCGCATCACCGCCCGAACGGCGAAGCATAGCGGAAATCATCCGCACAAAGAGCAGACGTTCATCGGGGCAAAGGTTCATAAGTTCTCCTGGTGAAAAACCAAACATGAAGCACCCATCTATTAACGTCAGCTGTGAACGCTTCATTAGAAGAAAATAGGTAAACCCGGGAAAAAGATCCAAACGTTAACATCACAGGTAAACAGAAACGTCGGGTCGATCGGGAAATTCTTTCCCGGACGGCGCGGGGTTGGGCAAGCCGCAGGCGCGTCAGTGCTTTTAGCGGGTGTCGGGGCGCAGCCCTGAACCAGTCACGTAGCGCTAGCGGAGTGTATACTGGCTAAACTTCAGAGATGCCAAGGAAGGGACAGGATATGTGTTGTAGCACCGCCACCACGGTGGCGATACTCCAAAACGCCTGGTCAGGGCACAGCCCCGACACCCCAGAGCCGACTGTAGGTCACTGGACGAACGCGGCGGAATGATGTCGGATGACGTCATTTTGCGGCGTTTGCCCTATCCTGCATCGTATTAAAAAATGCAGCTATGGCGCGTACGGTGCCAAAGATAAGCCCGGAGATATTCCGCTTCCTCGCTCACTGACTCGCTCCGCTCGGTCGTTCGGCTGCGGCGAGCGGTACCGGCTTACTGGCGGGGCGGAAATTTCCTGGCATCTTCCAGGAAGAAGCTTAACAGGGAAGCAAGAAGGCCACGGCG
>NZ_JBLGWC010000006.1:0-4305 GCF_050031465.1 Enterobacter cloacae complex sp. 277I4 | reverse complement strand
TGTGGAGACAGACTACATTCTGCTTCCTCGCCCGTTCGCTCGCAATGCTCGGTCACGGGTCTGCGGCGAGCAGGACGGACTCGCGAAGTTACCCAAAGATTCAGGGGATACCTGCCGGGAAAGAAAAACGAAAAAGATAAGGTCGCAGCAAAGCTGTTTTCCATAGGCTCCGCCCCCCTGACAAGCATCACAGAATCTGACGCTCAAATCAGTGGTGGCGAAACCCGACAGGACTATAAAGATACCAGGCGTTTCCCCCTGGCGGCTCCCTCGTGCGCTCTCCTGTTCCTGCCTTTCGGTTTACCGGTGTCATTCCGCTGTTATGGCCGCGTTTATCTCATTCCACGCCTGACACTCAGTTCCGGGAAGGCAGTTCGCTCCAAGCTGGACTGTATGCACGAACCCCCCGTTCAGTCCGACTGCTGCGCCTCCTCCGGTAACTATCGACTTGAGTCCAACCCGGAGAGACACGACAAAGCGCCACTGGCAGCAGCCACTGGGTAACTGATTAGAGGAGTGAAGTCTTGAAAAGAAATGCACTATCCGGCTACACTGATAAAACAGATTTGGTTACTGTGCTCCTCTAAGCCAGTTACCTCGGTTCATAAACTTGCCGGTTTAATGAACCTTGAAAAACCGCCTCCCCAGGCGGTTTTTCTTTTTAAAACAAGTGAAGACTACGCTGACGACCGAGATCCAGTCAACAAGTGTTGTTAGAGCGCTTTAAATTTACAAATAAAACCCCACCTACATCTTGTCAGACATACTGTAACTTGTATAATCCGCAAACTTTAGTGTAAGCTAATAATCGTTCCTATTGTCTTGTGACAACTAAATGCTCGCATTCAGATAGGAGATGAAAATTATGAGCAATCAAAACATATTCGAAATCTTAACGAGCGATCCGGTATCCCTAAACATGTGGAACCTGAAATCAAACCTGATCCTCGCCATACATAAAACAGTAAGAGATAACGGCTGGAACCAAACAGAGGCGGCCGCACATCTAGGGATAAGCCAACCCAGGGTTAGCAACATGCTGAAAGGAAAGTTGGACAAGTTTTCTACAGATTCACTGCTGGAAATCATGTTCAAGCTGGGTTACAAATTAGACATGCAAGTAAACCCATCCTCTGATGTCATTTTAGAGATGGACATGAAAAAGGCGATGCTGTGAACATCGCCTTGAGTAGACACTACATTTTGAGATTTTTCAGCCGTTGCTTCACGACCTCTAAGTCTTTACGCGCAGGCCCATTGGTCGTTTTCTTGAAGACACGTAACACGATCACCTTGCCGGGTGATTTTGTCGTGTACACGCAACGATAAGCAGGGCTACCATTTATCTTCAACTCAATCACGCCTGGAGCAACTGCTTTCAGGTGTTCAACTTTCAGTTCTGGTTCGATTCCAGCTGCAACCAGCTTCAAGTTATGCAAAAAAGCTAAAGCTTTATCAACAGGTAAAGACTTTAGCTCTTTATCAACACCAGGTACATCTAGACGAATCTCTTTCATTTCGCTTACGGACATAATGTCCTCCTTTGTTTGGGGTTAGTGGTAAAACAGTTAAATTTCTCATTTGATACTCCGATTAAAAAAACCTCACTAAAAAGCCAAACCTCTACACCCGATGAGATTCATCAGGTAGAGGCATTTAATTTCAGTGGTTCAGGACACTGCTTTAGGCAATATCCATTGCATCAATATACTCTAAGTTGTATAAACTAACAATATGCCGCTTCGCTTGCGCAAGCTGTTAGCTCAATAAATAAACAACCGCTATTTCCGGAAGTCCCCCTCCATCGAAGCCAACAGTCTCGGTGGAGAGTCACCACAGAAAGAAGGAGTTAAGAGATGGCAGATAGAAGACCGCTAAACAAAGATGTGGTAGTGCCCAAACCTGGTGGCGGAACTCAACCTCGAGACAGAAACAATGACGGAACAGTACGTAAAAAACGCTCCGACGCAGGAAAACCAAGAAAATAAACAACAAGAAAGGTGAAATAATGGCTGCATACACGGAAAAAACAGAACAGTTCTTACAGCGCGTTACACATACACAGACATGGTGGACATCAACATACGACCCAAGCGATACGGTTCCCGTATCGGGAATTTATCGCTGTACCGTATGTGGTAAAGAGATAACTAGTAATAAAAACGATCCCTTCCCCCCACAAAACCATCATCAACATAATCAAAAACAAAATATTAAATGGCAGCTAATTGTAAGAACTGACACTAACGGTGATAAATTCGGTGTCTAAACATGGGAAGCCCTTCGGGGCTTTCCCTCATTAACGACCCAGATTGTCCGAACTTCACTCCGCCACAAAGAAAAATTCATTTTTTTTGAACATTCTTGGCAAATTGTTTCGATTTTCATCACTGCATGGTCGGCCTATCATTCATCACATCAGGGCAACAGAGCCCTTTACAGAACTGAATGACTTAAGGAACATGGCCATGAAATACATCAAATCTTTTGTTTTAGTTTCCGCACTCTCACTGGTTTCTTTTGCCAGCTTTGCGCAGTCAGTAACGGCAACCGGCAGCACCCTTGATGATGCCCAGGCTCAGATCGCCGCCCAGGCCAAACAGGCTGGTGCGTCTTACCACATCACCGAAGCCTATGCCGGTAATCAGGTGCACATGACCGCTGAGCTGACAAAATAAGAATGGTCGCTGAGGGAACAGCCAGAACAGGTCGTTGAGTACGGCCTTTCTGCTCCCTCACCACATAAAAAAGCCACCTTTAACCAGGTGGCTTTTTTATGTCTCCGGAACAGGCAGATTTACCATAACGTCTCATTACGCGCACCGCTCAGGCGGCCTGAGCGCGTTTCTGACGGCAGAACGGTAAAACAGGCAACAAACCACCCGAAAAGCCGCCAGAAACGCAGGGGATGAATTCTGGCACAGTGAATGGCTATGCAGCCAGGTGAATGGCTCTGATTCCGGCGCCGGATCCACCCCATAACCTCTCTTTTTCACACTTTCTGGGTCTGCCGGCGTGCATTTCTGGCAGGTGATTTTGCGCATGCGCAAAATCCGGCTGCGGACAAGTAGTGGTGAACGGGCGCGTAATTCATTGCGTGGCCGTGAAGCACTTGCCGGGTGTCGGGGCGGCGAGCCCAGACAGGAGCATTTGGCGTGCCGCGTGTGCGCGGTATTACAAATGCACATCCTGTCCCGTGGCGCTGATACCCTCAGAAAAATTGAAGCCGCGCCCCCACCCTGAAAATGCCGGCAAGCCACAGTGCCGGATCCAGCACCACACTGGATATAAATCAGTAACACAATACGGCCACCTGGATGAATATCATGTAGTCGGATCCGGCACTGTGCGGCGTTATACAGGTATGTGGATCCGGCACCAGTGCCGGATTGTGTGACATCCAACTAACTGATAAATAAAGATAGCCACAAACCGGCGATATGACAGTGCCGGCTCCGGCACCAACAGGTGTGTGGATTGTGTGACATTTTCCGGGATACATGTAAATCGCCTGAAACATCTGGACTTATGCCACTGATAAGGAAGGATAAATCTGCAAGACGCAGTCTTGCGTGGGGTGTGATGTTTTGACCCTGAGGGAAGAGAGCGGCGAGCGCTGTGTCCGGACCGGCCGAAAAAACAGGTTTGGATTAAGTCATTCAGTAAATCAGACAAGCCCCGCCGGCAACTGAGGCGTTCTCAGCGTTTCCAGAACTTCCACCAGGATGAATCCCCGGTATGCCTGTGCTCGATCAGCAGCATGGCTTGTTTGAGGCTGTCGATGTGTGAATCCTTGGCGGAAACTAGCGTTTTGAGGTGTTCCACTTCCTGTCGCAGCTGTGCAATGACCTGTTCACTCTGCGCGGAAACACCTGTGTCAGTCTGTTCATTTACCTGTCCAGAAACCTGTTCAACCAGACGTTGCTCAAGGGTTCCGAAAACACGGATAAGCTCAGAAACATCGACCATACGGGCATTTCTGTCCCCGTAACAAGTGGACAGTTCACCTGTCTTGATCAACCTGTGCAGTGTTGTCCGGCTCTTTCCGGTCAGTCGTGCGGCCTCACTGATCGATACTTTTGCCATTAACCCGCATCCTGTAGTGCATGTAACCGCCCGGAGAGAGTCCTGCAGAGTAGCTCTGCATCCTCATGAAGTTTTTCACACATGTCCGCCTCCCTGTCGAGATCAAGCTCATTGAGTTTCTCAAGAAGCAGGAGGGACTGTCCCTGGATGAATTGTGCCATATTCAGCGCGGTTTTCTCTTGTTTCGTCATGAGCAGGCCTCAGTGCGTACGTGCTTAA
>NZ_JBLGWC010000005.1:0-4783 GCF_050031465.1 Enterobacter cloacae complex sp. 277I4 | reverse complement strand
CTGTCGTTTGCGGAGGCCGATCTGCCTCCCGGCCAGCGGGAAAAACTGATGGCCAGCTTCGAGCGGGTTCTGATGCCCGGACTCGATAAAGATCAGTACAGCATTCTGTGGGTGGAGCACGCGGACAAGGGGCGTCTGGAGCTGAACTTTCTGATCCCCAATACTGAACTGCTGACCGGCAGGCGGCTCCAGCCGTACTACGACCGCGCCGACCGGCCGCGCATCGATGCCTGGCAGACCATCGTGAACGGCAGACTGGGGCTGCATGACCCGAACGCGCCGGAAAACCGCCGGGCGCTGGTCACGCCGTCCGGACTGCCGAAAACGAAGCAGGAGGCCACTGAAGCCATCACGCGCGGACTGCTGACCCTTGCTTCGTCCGGGGAGCTGAAAAACCGTCAGGACGTCACTGAGGCGCTGGAACGGTCAGGTTTTGAGGTGGTGCGCACCACGAAAAGCAGTATCAGCATTGCCGACCCGGACGGGGGGCGAAACATCCGACTGAAGGGAGCCATCTATGAGCAGTCTTTTAACGCTGGCGAAGGACTTAGAGCAGCAATCGAAAGCGCAGCAGCAGAGTACCGGCGAGATGCTGAAAGCCGCATTCAGCGAGCACGAGCAGTCTGTCAGAGCGGAACTGAGCGCAAGCGCGAGGAGAATCAGCGACGCCATCCTCGCACACGAGCAGAGTATGAGCGAGGCGATGGAGAAAAACCGGCGGAGCGTACTGCGGACTGCCGGGCGGACATGGTTCACCATCCTGATGGTGTCAGCGCTGCTGATCGGCACGAGCGGGAGCATACTGTGGTGGCAGGGGCAGCAGATAACCGACAATTACACGCATCTTCGTCAGCAGGAAGATACCCTGGCGAAAATGACTGCCCGGACGTGGGGAGTGCGCTATCAGGAGAGCAGCGACGGCCGGAGGTTTCTTATCCTGCCGCCCGGGATGCAAACCGAAGCCATCCCCTACGACGGGACGACATGGATCCGCCTGAAACAGGAGTAGCGGAAAATGACAGAGCTGGAAAAGCAGTTGCTGAGCGCATTAGAGCAGCTACAGCAGGACTACTCGCAAAGGCTGGACGAATGGGAGAGCGCCTTCGCGGAATGGCGGAGCATGTGTGGGCTTATGCAACGGGAGAACGCGGTGCTGAACGAGCGCGTGTCGGACTTGAGCACGCAGGTGCTGAGTTTAAGCGAGCAGCTGCGCCGCTTGTCCGGGAACTGAATGCCACCGAGTTCCGGCAGAGGGAGAGTGAGTATCAGAAAACACTGGAGCTGGAGCGCCAGCCGCAGAAAACCTACCGCGGGCCGACACTTTAAACCATCCAGGCAGCTGACAACCCGCACGAAGAGGGGCTCTTATTTCTCCCGCTAAATAGGTTCGTGATCAAAAAGGTCACGACTTATTCAGGAGCGGGAAATGAAGCTGTTAAATCTTATTGAATCATTGCTTAACTGCCTGTATCTGGCGGCGGAGCTGTGGGACTGGCTGGAGAAGCATTTGTCGGTTTTTAAGGCATTGGCGCGGATTTTAGTGTGACTTTAACATCCATGCATCTGGCTGCATGACTATGCACCAGTGTAATATTCAGCGGCTGCGTTTCTGGTGTTTTTTCGTTATGTCTGTCGCCACTTTCTCGCGTCTGGCACCGGAAACGCAGCCAACCCCGTTTCAGCGGTGCGCCCAACGGATGTTATGGTAAATCAGTATCAGCTGCAGATATAAAAAAGCCGCCAGGCTGGCGGCTTGCTGTTATTTTCGTGGCTTTCCTGCATCTGAGCGTTTTCCTCTGACCCTTCCGTCATTGTTACGGTCACGAGGTTGAGTTCCGCCGCCTGGTTTAGGAACGACAACGTGTGGGTTGAGTGGTCGACGATCTGCCATTTTCTATACCTCACTGAGCATAAACAAACAATTGCCAACGAATGTTCCCTTGCGCGGGGGTATGTTGGTGGTGGTTTTGTGGTGGGATTGTTTTCCCGCCTGCGATAGTTACTTCTTTACCGCAACCGGTACATTTATAAATCCCTTCATATTCACATGTTTCTCCCGGCTTATATTCAGTGTCAAAAACCGAGTTAAACTTCGTATCTGCTTCAAAAATCTTGCTTTTGTTTCCTGAGCGAACAAGAGCCATGCAACCTCCAAATTATCATTTATTTTGCACACCTGCACTGTGCATGAGTGCATTCTACAGCATAGCCATTGATTGCACAAGTGCACTGTGCTGTTGTGCATTTGAGATGTTTGCTGTACTATATCGGAGGTAAGAAGGTGATCGAAAAAATTGCCAAGTTGCGGCAAAAATTGAGGTAAAAGAAAAATGCAGCAAGATCATGAACATGATGATTGCCGCATTCAGTTTCGAGACGATTGGCTATACCAGTTTTACAAATATGGTAAAGCCAATCGAAAGATTCCAACTGCGATTAGTGCTTCATTAGGTCGCAAGCTGGATATGCTGAATGCTGCTGATAAAGTTGGAGATTTGCGGTCTCCCCCGGGAAACCGATTTGAGAATCTCAACCCTCCATTGACAGGGTATTCATCCATACGGGTGAATGAGAAGTACCGCTTGATATTTAAGTGGGGTGAAAACGGAGTCGAGGATTTGTATCTCGATCCACATGATTACCGATAGATAACAGGTCGTGGCTGTTATCTTATAAAACAAGTAGGTGAGGCGTTCCCTCACCTACATTAAAATGTCATTACAAATAATGATTAATAAAAAAAATGACGTGACTATATTTAAGATAATTACTCATCGCTACAGCTGGTAATAGACGAAATACTTATCTTCCTCATCTAACAGAGAGAAGTAAAAAATTTAGGAGTAAAGCATGTCCCAAGCAACTAGAAAACCATCAACTGTAGGGGATATTATTCTTTATGAATATCTCGAACCAAGTGGTTTAAAAATCAATGACTTGGCTGAAATGTTGAATGTGCATAGAAACTCTGCCAGTGCTTTAGTTAACAATAATAGAAAGCTGTCTACCGATATGGCTTTTAGGTTGGCTAAAGCCTTCGATACCACTGCAAAGTTCTGGCTAAATATACAGCAGTCTGTTGATTTATGGGAGGTTACTAGTAGCCCTCGATTGCAAGAAGAAATAGACAGAGTGATTCCCGCTCATGAAATCATAGAAAGGAAACACATTGTTGATAGTTCTGAGAAGAAACATGCTATTGCATGATTTTTTTTAAAAAAATATAAGTTATCCCTCAAAAAGAAGGCTTCTAGTTATAGAAGCCTTCTTTTTGAGGGATAAAAACGCTCATGTTAACTTTCTTCTTACGATCTTCTTGAGATCCGTGCTCTGTACGCGTAATCTCTTGCTCTGTAAACGAAAAAACCGCCTGGGGAGGCGGTTTTTCGAAGGTTAAGTCAGTTGGGGAACTGCTTAACCTGGTAACTGGCTTCAGCAGAGCGCAGATACCAAATACTGTCCTTCCAGTGTAGCCGTAGTTAGGCCACCACTTCAAGAACTCTGTAGCACCGCCTACATACCTCGCTCTGCTAATCCTGTTACCAGTGGCTGCTGCCAGTGGCGTTTTGTCGTGTCTTTCCGGGTTGGACTCAAGTCGATAGTTACCGGAACAGGCGCAGCGGTCGGACTGAACGGGGGGTTCGTGCATACAGTCCAGCTTGGAGCGAACTGCCTACCCGGAACCGAGTGTCAGGCGTGGAATGAGACAAACGCGGCCATAACAGCGGAATGACACCGGTAAACCGAAAGGCAGGAACAGGAGAGCGCACGAGGGAGCCATCAGGGGGAAACGCCTGGTATCTTTATAGTCCTGTCGGGTTTCGCCACCACTGATTTGAGCGTCAGATTCTGTGATGCTCGTCAGGGGGGCGGAGCCTATGGAAAACCGGCTCTGCCGTGGCCTTATCGCTTCCCTGTTAAGTTTCTTCCTGGCATCTTCCAGGAAATTTCCGCCCCGTTCGTAAGCCCGCACCGCTCGCCGCAGCCGAACGACCGAGCGCAGCGAGTCAGTGAGCGAGGAAGCGGAATATATCCTGTATCGCATATTCTGCTGACGCGCCGTTGCCGCCTTTTTTCTCCTGCCACATGAAGCACTTCACTGATTTCCGTATCCGTGCCAACATATTAAGCCAGTATACACTCCGCTAGCGCTACGTGACTGGTTCAGGGCTGCGCCCCGAAACCCGCCAAAAGCCACTGACGCGCCTGCGGCTTGTCCAACCCCGCGCCGACCGGGAAAGGCTTTCCCGCCCGTCCCGGCGTTATCAGGAGGCCGGTTTGTCAGAGAAACGGAACAAGATGCTCACCATGTGGGTGACGGAGGGCGAGCACCGGCGGCTGCTTGAGCGCTGCGACGGCAGGCCGCTGGCGGCGTGGATGCGGCAGACCTGCCTGGACGAAAAGCCTGCGCGCACCGGAAAGCTCCCCTCACTCTCGCCGGCGCTGCTGCGCCAGCTTGCCGGTATGGGCAATAACCTGAACCAGATAGCCCGCCGTGTTAACGCCGGCGGCGGCACCGGCCATGACAGGGTACAGATTGTGGCGGCGCTGATGGCCATCGATGCCGGGCTTGAGCGGCTGCGGCACGCCGTTCTTGAGAAAGGAACGGACGATGATCGTTAAATTTCATCCACGCGGTCGCGGCGGTGGCGCCGGGCCGGTGGACTATCTGCTGGGTAAAGACCGGCAGCGTGAAGGCGCCAGCGTCCTGCAGGGGAAGCCGGAAGAAGTCCGGGAGCTGATTGACGCGTCGCCTTACGTGAAGAAATACACCTCCGGCGTC
>NZ_JBLGWC010000004.1:0-48022 GCF_050031465.1 Enterobacter cloacae complex sp. 277I4 | reverse complement strand
TGATCTTGACCCGCCATCTCCGGACAGCTTTTGTATCTTAAGTTAACGATGTCCGCTGCCGCCGATATTCCCTCGGGGAGTGATATCCCAGCGCGCTGTGCGGGTGGTTTTCATTGTAATGTGTGAACGCTGCTGCAAGGTTTCGCAGGGCTGTTCTCACATCTGGTTTTGGCATGAACGCGATATAGTCTTCCTTCATCGTCTTCACGAACCGTTCGGCCATGCCATTGCTCTGCGGGCTGCTCACCGCTGTTGTACACGGCTCCAGATTCAGCTCTCTGGCGAACCTCCGCGTTTCATGCGCGGTATATGCTGAACCGTTATCCGTCAGCCATTGAACCGGTGTGGTCGGCAGCCCGTCGCCGAAGCGCTTTTCCACCGACCTCAGCATCACATCCTGCACCGTCGAACTGTCGTAGCCTCCTGTGCTCGCTGCCCAGTCTATGGCTTCTCTGTCGCAGCAGTCCAGCGCGAACGTGACCCGCAGCTTCTCACCGTTGTCGCAGCCGAACTCGAAGCCATCTGAACACCAGCGCATATCGCTTTCTGCCACCGCGATTTTGCCCTTATGTTCACGCTTCGACCGCTCTGGTTTGTCATGCAGTAACAGCAGATTATGCTCGCTCATAAGCCGGTAAAGCCGTTTGGCGTTCACGGGGGGCAGTCCCTCTGTACGACGTTGCGTACGCAGGATGCCCCACACACGGCGATAGCCGTAACTGGGCATATCGCTGATGATATCGAGGATCTCTGACAGTATTTCAGCGTCTGCTTCGTCATCACGCCGGTTACAGCGCCTGTCCTGCCAGTCGGCAGAACGGTTAATTCGCAGTGACAGCTGCGCACGCGACACGCCCATGGTGCGGCTGACCAGGGCTATTCCCCGTCCTTTGGCAACAAGGGCGCGTGCGCTATCCATTTTCGCGACTGAGCGTACTCCACGGCTTCTTTCAGGATCTCAACTTCCATCGTCTTCTTGCCCAGCAGGCGCTGAAGCTCCCGGACCTGCTTCAGAGCAGCAGTAAGCTCAGAAGCTGGAACAACTTCTTCCCCGGCCGCAACGGCGGTGAGGCTGCCTTCCTGATATTGCTTCTTCCACTTAAACAGCAGGCTGGGCTGGATGCCATGCAGGCGGGCGACATGGGAGACATTCATGCCCGGCTCCATCGTCTGCTGGATAATGGCGATCTTCTCCTGAGGAGTTTTACGTTTACGGACTTCTTGCCCTAACAGGATCCCGGTCATCTCAAAATTGGCGTTAGTGTTAGACATATATTCAAGCCTATCTCTTATCTGGAGATACAGCTACTGTCTGGAGTTTCAGGGGGCTACATCACTGGCCGCGCTTCACTTCATTTTCCAGATAGTGCAGGGCTGGGGGGACGACCATCTCCATCAATTTCACATTTATGGCAAAGATTACGGTATCTCCTACGAAGGAGGCATCGGTTTTGTCGATAATCCGTTCCGGGTCGTGATTGATGATTTTGCTTTTGATGCTGGCGATCGCTTTACCTATGAATACAATTTCTTTGAGCACTGGCTTCATGACATTCGTGTTGAGGCCATTTATGAAAACTCTACGCTGAAAGCGCCGTTTTGTATAAGCGGCCATGGTATGCCCGGAGCCACAGCTGCGGATGAGTTCGATAAAACCCTGGCGTTTCTTGAAGCTATCGTTAATGCGGATGATGAAACAACGGTCGGCGAGATCCGCCCTTTTGCTGACGACCTGGATGCTGTCAGGTTCAACCGCCACAAAATCAACCGGCAACTGAGCAGGCTCGACCTTGCATCTCCGGTACTGGAGCCTGAAGTTATCTGGCTGGGCCGTCGTCGCTGACTGATGTCTATAAAGGTATACGTTTTCAGCATGCCTCTCAGATCCCCGAAAAAATGTCTATAAACCTCCCTAAATCAGTGTTTATGGATTATTCTTTAAATCTCTATGATGTTTAAAGACCTTCCGGAGGTTTTGCGTGCAATATGCCTACATCAGGGTAAGCTCGGCCGATCAGAATACGGCCCGTCAGGAAGAGGCATTGTCAAAGGCGGGTTTTCAGCCTGATAAAATTTGTGTTGAGCATGCCAGCGCGAAGGACACAAACCGCCCGGGGTTACAGGAACTCCTGGGGCAATTACGCCCTGGTGATACGCTTCTGGTTCATTCCATCGATCGCCTTTGCCGGAATATGTCGGATATGTGCGCTGTCACCACCCGGCTTCGTGACCAGGGCGTTACCCTTATTTTTCTGAAAGAGCAGCTGACGTTCAGCGCCGGCACAAACAATCCGATGCAGGAACTGCAGCTGCACATGATGTCGGCATTCAGCCAGTTTGAACGAGCCTTACTGAAGGAAAGGCAGGCCGACGGCATCGCCGCGAAAAAAGCACGGGGTGAAAAAACAGGGCGCCCCGGCGCCGATATCAAAAAGATCCAGGAAATTGACGCACTCAGAAGCAGAGGGGTCAGGCTCAGGATCGCCTGCGACCATGCGGGCCTTGGCGTTTCCACATATTATAAGCTTCGTCACCAGATGAACAACCAGTAGCCGGGAGATAGTCATCCACCACAGCAGGAGGCAATGATGCAACTGACGCTCCAGATAGTCATCACCGATGAATCAGGCTCCAGTCGAACGGAGGAACTGATGACAATCCAGAAATCAGGGGAGACCCGGAACGACATCGGATTATCGGTGTCAGAATCCAAGCTGTTGCTGAATACGGTCCAGCAGTCGGTGGTCCAGCTGCAGGCAGACGAATATACTCAACACCATATCCGGTGCCCTCACTGCCTTGCTGCGCGCAGAATCAAAGGCAAACAGAAAATACGGTACCGGACGCTGTTTGGCGTTATTCCGGTATCCGGGCTTCGGGTGTACCGGTGCCGTTGTGAAGAGAGTGATACAAAGACAGTCAGTTTGCTCAGCGACTGGGCCGGCGATTATTCTCACCCGGCACTGAAATATATTGAAACCCGCTGGGCCTCGATGATCTCCTATGAAATGACGACTCGTCTGCTGAAAGATATTCTGCCGGTGGGCCACAGCCTGAATGCCTCAACGGTGAGGAATCATTTATGCCAGGTGGCGCAGCGTCTTGACGCTGAGGCTGAAGCTCATTCAGGTTTTCTTTCCGGCTGCCCCCGCGACTGGGGGAACCTGCCCAGGCCAGGAAAACCGCTTGTGGTGGGTATAGATGGTGGTTATGTTCGCGATCGGGATGACAAAAAGCGTAATTTTGAAATTATTGCCGGGAAGTCTTTTTCCGTTGGTGCGCCTGCTGACACCCGCCGCTTCGGTTTTGTTCAGAAGGATGACTGTCATCCGGAACGCAGGCTCATGACCCACCTTTCAGCGCAGGGAATGCAGGCCAACCAGCAGATATTTTTTCTGTCCGACGGCGCGGATAATCTCAGGGACCTCCAGTTCGGTATGTACCCTGAGTCAACGCATGTGCTGGACTGGTTTCATATCACCATGAGGCTGAAGGTGCTCATGCAATATGCCCGGGGACTGCTGGTATCAGATCCAGAGGCGGGGAGTAAAGTTCTGGCACTGCTGGAAAGCATTAAACGATATCTCTGGCATGGCAATGTTGTCGCTGCGCTGGAACATATTGATAATTGCGTTATGTATTGCGATGACCCTGAACTCAGCTATCCTAGCCTGAAATCCCTGCAAAAACATCTGGATGAAATGTATACCTACATCCGGAATAATAAGATGATGATCCCAAACTACGGCGAAATGCGTCGGTACGGAGAGCCGGTATCAACCGCGTTTGTGGAATCCACGATCAATGAAGTGATCGCCAGACGAATGGCCAAAAAGCAGCAGATGCAGTGGAGCAGAAAAGGGGCTCATTATTTGTTACAGACCCGGACCGCCGTTTTGAATAACGAACTGCAGGATAAATTTGTCTGCTGGTATCCGGGTTTTCAAAGTGACGGGAAGGGACCAGCGATGGCAGCATAGCTCACGCTGCCCCAATATTTTTTATGCTCTCGGTCGTATGGAAGCTGGACCGCCTCGGTCGTGATCTTCGTCATCTCATTAATACAGTGCACGACCTGACCGCGAGGGGGACCGGTCTGAAAGTGCTGACCGGTCACGGGGCGACTATCGACACAACAACGGCCGCTGGCAAGCTTGTCTTCGGTATCTTTGCCGCACTGGCGGAGTTTGAGCGCGAACTGATTGCTGAAAGAACGACTGCAGGTCTGGCATCAGCAAGAGCCCGTGGGCGGAACGGCGGCCGACCTTATAAAATGACGCCAGTCAAACTGCGACTGGCAATGGCATCAATGGGACAATCAGAAACAAAGGTCAGTACGCTATGCCAGGAACTTGGGATAACCCGGCAAACTTTGTACAGGCATATTTCCCCTGTTGGTCAACTGCGGGCGGACGGGATCAAGCTGCTCAACCGTGGATAATTTGAACGGACGGAAAAATCTGGGGTTCCGGCGTAGTACCCCTATCACCTCCACATTTTTGCAACAGTGCCTTATAAATGGCAGCCTTATGTTTACTTGCCAAGATGGGCTACCATATGATGTTTTATACTGAGCAATATTAATATTATCTTTAATGGAAAAATTAAGCCCACTAAGTGACCCACTGCTATATGGCTCTATTGTGAAGACGCCTGAGGGTAAAAATTTATACATGGTTGTCCCTATGTCTATTATTGCAAGGTTGACAATATTATTCGTTTTATAAATTTGAGCGTTTAAAATCACACATCAAAGCAATTAGTCAGGATAAACAACAATACCCAGTGCTTCGAGAATCAGTTCTTGCTGCCAGGCTGCAATTTTGATACCTGATGTATCGACTTTGCGGGGATCTAAACCGTCGAGTTCGGCGTGGCATAAATTGGCACCCTGTAGGCTAAATTGCCCCCAGACATCTTCGGAAAAAACACCTCGACTTAAGTCTGACTCTTTCAGTGATGCACCCGCTAGGTTCGTTCCTATCCAGCGATTTTCAAACAACTCACATTTTTCTAAACAAACCCTCTCCATATTGGCATAGGAAAGATTACATCCAGAAATAAATGCTGAGCAAAAGTACATACGATTACTCACTTGATGGGCAAAGTTTGTTCGGGAAAAGTTGGCACCTTTTAAATCACACGCACGGAACTCTATACCGTAGCAATTGGCATTACTGAAGTTTGCCATCGCAAGTTGGCATTGTTGGAAACTTGCATCACGAAGATCTGCGACATCAAAGTGGCAGCCTTCGATATCACCCTGTTCAATGAACTTGCAGTTGACGAATGTCGTATCACGCAAGTTAGCACGTCGAAAGTCGCTGCGAATGAATGTGCAAGCGGTGAAGGTGAGATCACTTAAGTCTTTATGTGAAAAGTTGTGGTGCCGATATGTATGATTGTAGGTTTCCATGAGTACTCCTTGTTGAAAGGAGGGCTAGACTACCATTATACATATGCCAAGACATTAAAATAAAAGCCTGTTACATCAACACATTACAACCCCTCAATTTACCTGTTTTAAGTGGTCAAATTGGCGCGTAGAGCGCCTATCGCTCTTGCATTGGCACGCGGCCCTGTTGAAAAAAGTTATTCGCTTTAGATAGGGTTAGGAGAGCCGTGCTTCGCCGGTAAAAAATCGGACTATCCGACGCAGGGCGGACTCATCGGCGGAGAAGCAAACTTTGACTATATCTCCCTACACTTGGAAGAGGGCTAGACTGGCCCCATAGATCACCAGACACTTCGACTCTCTTAAAATAAGAGGTAGTCTTGGAACTATGTTTAATACCAGTCAGAACGATAAGATGGTTGAAGTGTTATCAGGACCTGAGCGGCGTCGGCGTCGTACACCGCAGGAAAAAATTGCCATTATTCAGCAGACTATGGAGCCCGGTATGACCGTGTCTCATGTCGCGCGCCTGCATGGCATCAATGCAAACCAGATATTCAAATGGCGCAAGCAATATTAGGGGGAACCGCAGAATTCGGAAAAAATCGTACGCTAAGCTAACGGTGTTCTCGTGACAGCTCTTTGACTAGGCTTTCTAAGGCCATTCTGATAGCCCTGACTTCCTGAAAAGCCATGGCTAAAATTTGTGCGGCTAAAAGGGATAACCGATGGTAAAGTAAGTTATCCCTGTCGAGATACTGAAAAGCGTTATCCTCGTTTTTCCCAAAACTGTTTTGCCAGTTCGCTCAGAGCGCTAGTTAACTGAGCGACAGATTTCGCACTTTGCAAATTATTCTGCCCGGTCTGTACATTGGTATCAGCAGCATCGCGTATATTGATAATACTGCGGTTTATGTCTTCACTTACTGCTCCCTGCTGCTCGACCGCAGTCGCTATTTGCGCGTTCATGTCGGTAATTTCGTTAACGCGTTGGCCAATTCCATCAAGAGCTGTAGCTGCTTCCTCTGCGTGAGCTACACTCGTGTGCGCTTGCCGACTACTTTGCTCCATGACTGTAACAGCGGATTGCGCTCGCTCTTGTAGAGCGCTGATCATGCTTTGAATATCCGTTGTCGATTGCTGTGTGCGAGCAGCAAGACTGCGAACCTCATCGGCGACAACAGCAAAACCACGCCCCTGCTCACCAGCACGCGCGGCCTCAATTGCTGCGTTGAGTGCCAACAAATTCGTTTGCTCGGCGATCCCTCGTATAACGTCAAGAACTTTTGATATCTCGTTACTTTGACCTTCAAGCTCATGAATAACCTGAGTGGCTTGCCTAATTTCACCTTCAAGGGCAGTGATTGACTGGCTTGTGTGGGCTACCAGACGCTGGCCAGATGCCGTCTCAGTGTCTGCTCTTCCGGCCGCATCTGCAGCATGCTGTGCATTGCTCGCAACCTCTTGAATGCTTGCCACCATTTGGTTTACTGCCGTTGCTATTTGATCTGTCTCTGCCTGCTGCTCAACTGTAAGTACATTGCTTGACTCAATATCCTTTAGTAGGCCTCGGGTGTGTTCGCTAAGCCGATTTGATGCATCACCTATGCGACCTACTATGGCGCCTGTTTCAGCTTGCATCATTCGTAAAGCAAACTCTATTTGGCCAAACTCATCGGTGCGCCCAGTGTAGAGGGATTGACTTAATGGGTTATTGGAAATATTCCTGGCTCTTTCAACCAGTCTTCCAAGAGGAGAGAGAATAGCCAAAACACTAACAGAGCTTAAGCTTCCTGACATTAAAGTGGCTAACAATAAGCTGCTTATTGATGTATCAGTAAGCATGCCGGCAGCCATTGCGCTTGATATAATACTACCCCATATGAGCAAGAGTATTTTCACGGAAAAGCTAGCAGCCAATTTCGGCCTCGCGGCCTTCCCGCTTCTCAATTGAGCATATAATTTTTCCGCAGCCAAAACCTGCTCAGGTTCAGGCTTGGTCCTTACAGACTGGTATTCAACAATCGAACCATTCTTAGCTATTGGCGTTACATAAGCACTTACCCAATAGTGGTCGCCATTTTTACAGCGATTTTTTACTAGCCCCATCCATGAGCGGCCAGATTTTAATGTACTCCACATATGCTCAAATGCAGCAGGCGGCATATCTGGGTGTCTTACGATGTTGTGAGGCTGGCCTAATAGTTCTTCCTCAGTGAAACCACTGATTTTAATGAAGTCAGGATTAACGTACGTGATATGGCTTTGAGGGGAGGTAGTCGAAAGGGCACTGTTGCAAAGTTAGCGATGAGGCAGCCTTTTGTCTTATTCAAAGGCCTTACATTTCAAAAACTCTGCTTACCAGGCGCATTTCGCCCAGGGGATCACCATAATAAAACCTAGATTCTACGTCAGTACTTCAAAAAGCATAATCAAAGCCTTGATAAATATGCATTCCTTCGAAATTCAGCTTTCACCCATTGGGTGAAAGAAAAGTGCTCAAAAATATGTTAAATTATCAGCTTTTATGACTCGATATATGGTAAAATAATAGTAAGAAAAGTAGTAAAAAGGGGTTCTAATTATGATTAATAAAATTGATTTCAAAGCTAAGAATCTAACATCAAATGCAGGTCTTTTTCTGCTCCTTGAGAATGCAAAAAGCAATGGGATTTTTGATTTTATTGAAAATGACCTCGTATTTGATAATGACTCAACAAATAAAATCAAGATGAATCATATAAAGACCATGCTCTGCGGTCACTTCATTGGCATTGATAAGTTAGAACGTCTAAAGCTACTTCAAAATGATCCCCTCGTCAACGAGTTTGATATTTCCGTAAAAGAACCTGAAACAGTGTCACGGTTTCTAGGAAACTTCAACTTCAAGACAACCCAAATGTTTAGAGACATTAATTTTAAAGTCTTTAAAAAACTGCTCACTAAAAGTAAATTGACATCCATTACGATTGATATTGATAGTAGTGTAATTAACGTAGAAGGTCATCAAGAAGGTGCGTCAAAAGGATATAATCCTAAGAAACTGGGAAACCGATGCTACAATATCCAATTTGCATTTTGCGACGAATTAAAAGCATATGTTACCGGATTTGTAAGAAGTGGCAATACTTACACTGCAAACGGTGCTGCGGAAATGATCAAAGAAATTGTTGCTAACATCAAATCAGACGATTTAGAAATTTTATTTCGAATGGATAGTGGCTACTTTGATGAAAAAATTATCGAAACGATAGAATCTCTTGGATGCAAATATTTAATTAAAGCCAAAAGTTATTCTACACTCACCTCACAAGCAACGAATTCATCAATTGTATTCGTTAAAGGAGAAGAAGGTAGAGAAACTACAGAACTGTATACAAAATTAGTTAAATGGGAAAAAGACAGAAGATTTGTCGTATCTCGCGTACTGAAACCAGAAAAAGAAAGAGCACAATTATCACTTTTAGAAGGTTCCGAATACGACTACTTTTTCTTTGTAACAAATACTACCTTGCTTTCTGAAAAAGTAGTTATATACTATGAAAAGCGTGGTAATGCTGAAAACTATATCAAAGAAGCCAAATACGACATGGCGGTGGGTCATCTCTTGCTAAAGTCATTTTGGGCGAATGAAGCCGTGTTTCAAATGATGATGCTTTCATATAACCTATTTTTGTTGTTCAAGTTTGATTCCTTGGACTCTTCAGAATACAGACAGCAAATAAAGACCTTTCGTTTGAAGTATGTATTTCTTGCAGCAAAAATAATCAAAACCGCAAGATATGTAATCATGAAGTTGTCGGAAAACTATCCGTACAAGGGAGTGTATGAAAAATGTCTGGTATAATAAGAATATCATCAATAAAATTGAGTGTTGCTCTGTGGATAACTTGCAGAGTTTATTAAGTATCATTGCAGCAAAGATGAAATCAATGATTTATCAAAAATGATTGAAAGGTGGTTGTAAATAATGTTACAATGTGTGAGAAGCAGTCTAAATTCTTCGTGAAATAGTGATTTTTGAAGCTAATAAAAAACACACGTGGAATTTAGGGACTATTCATGTTGTTGTTAATTCGTCTCTTCCAGAATAAGGAATCCCATGGTTAAAAAATCACTGCGTCAGTTCACGCTGATGGCGACGGCAACCGTCACGCTGTTGTTAGGAAGTGTGCCGCTGTATGCGCAAACGGCGGACGTACAGCAAAAACTTGCCGAATTAGAGCGGCAGTCGGGAGGAAGACTGGGTGTGGCATTGATTAACACAGCAGATAATTCGCAAATACTTTATCGTGCTGATGAGCGCTTTGCGATGTGCAGCACCAGTAAAGTGATGGCCGCGGCCGCGGTGCTGAAGAAAAGTGAAAGCGAACCGAATCTGTTAAATCAGCGAGTTGAGATCAAAAAATCTGACTTGGTTAACTATAATCCGATTGCGGAAAAGCACGTCGATGGGACGATGTCACTGGCTGAGCTTAGCGCGGCCGCGCTACAGTACAGCGATAACGTGGCGATGAATAAGCTGATTTCTCACGTTGGCGGCCCGGCTAGCGTCACCGCGTTCGCCCGACAGCTGGGAGACGAAACGTTCCGTCTCGACCGTACCGAGCCGACGTTAAACACCGCCATTCCGGGCGATCCGCGTGATACCACTTCACCTCGGGCAATGGCGCAAACTCTGCGTAATCTGACGCTGGGTAAAGCATTGGGTGACAGCCAACGGGCGCAGCTGGTGACATGGATGAAAGGCAATACCACCGGTGCAGCGAGCATTCAGGCTGGACTGCCTGCTTCCTGGGTTGTGGGGGATAAAACCGGCAGCGGTGACTATGGCACCACCAACGATATCGCGGTGATCTGGCCAAAAGATCGTGCGCCGCTGATTCTGGTCACTTACTTCACCCAGCCTCAACCTAAGGCAGAAAGCCGTCGCGATGTATTAGCGTCGGCGGCTAAAATCGTCACCAACGGTTTGTAATAGCGGAAACGGAATGGGGAAACTCATTCCGTTTTTGTTTATCGCCTTAGACGGCAAAAGCGCTGTCGCCCACCTGCGCTTGCGCATACCAGGCCATAAGCTCCGTGGTTCCTGGTTCTCCTTCCGCTGGCGCCCAGTGCGCATAGTCATCGGCAGCCACGGGTTGATAGCCACCGTGTTTTACTTCAAAAATTATGCCACCGGTATCCAGCGACAGCACGGCATGCCAGGTTCCTGCGGCCATCTCCAGCACCGTACAGGTTTCCCCCAATATCGCCCGATGGGTGACGGTACCCCGATCGTCAAAATTCAGCACCACGAAACGACCCCTTAATGGCAACAGTAGTTCGAAGGTGTGAGGGTGTCGGTGCGGGCGCACGTAGGTTCCTGGTAAAATGCTGAGGCCTGGCCTTTGCGTAGTGCACGCATCACCTCAATACCTTTGATGGTGGCGTAAGCCGTCTTCATGGATTTAAATCCCAGCGTGGCGCCGATTATCCGTTTCAGTTTGCCATGATCGCATTCAATCACGTTGTTCCGGTACTTAATCTGTCGGTGTTCAACGTCAGACGGGCACCGGCCTTCGCGTTTGAGCAGAGCAAGCGCGCGACCATAGGCGGGCGCTTTATCCGTGTTGATGAATCGCGGGATCTGCCACTTCTTCACGTTGTTGAGGATTTTACCCAGAAACCGGTATGCAGCTTTGCTGTTACGACGGGAGGAGAGATAAAAATCGACAGTGCGGCCCCGGCTGTCGACGGCCCGGTACAGATACGCCCAGCGGCCATTGACCTTCACGTAGGTTTCATCCATGTGCCACGGGCAAAGATCGGAAGGGTTACGCCAGTACCAGCGCAGCCGTTTTTCCATTTCAGGCGCATAACGCTGAACCCAGCGGTAAATCGTGGAGTGATCGACATTCACTCCGCGTTCAGCCAGCATCTCCTGCAGCTCACGGTAACTGATGCCGTATTTGCAGTACCAGCGTACGGCCCACAGAATGATGTCACGCTGAAAATGCCGGCCTTTGAATGGGTTCATGTGCAGCTCCATCAGCAAAAGGGGATGATAAGTTTATCACCACCGACTATTTGCAACAGTGCCCAAACTTATGTAGCATAACGGCAGAAATACACCGGTTTAAAGAATTACTGATCTGGTTTTGCGAATACTGATATTGATGATACTAACGGCCCACCGGCCTGTTGAGGAACCTGTAAAACGGAAAGGCTCATTGAAGCCGTATATTTTCTGGAGGTTCATCAGGCGCGGAACTCATCAAGGCGCGGGAATAAAATCCCATTCAGACGCCGGATAGATTCAAGCAAGCCAACTTGTCGTCAAAATCGGTGTTGCAAAAACGGGAGTGACCATAGATTCCGTTTTCTGAGACGACCCCTGCATGACCATTATCGCCGCATATTATTACAACGAAGGTAAGCGAGTCCGTGAAATCAGGCTCGATGAGCACGTCGAACTAAACGAGAATCGCTCGGGCTTCTGCTGGATCGCGCTTAGCGAGCCCACCGCAGACGAACTCAGCGCGATCCAGACGACGTATAACCTCCATCCTTTGGCGATCGACAACGCCATGCACCCGCTGTGCCCGCCCAAGCTCGAGGTCTACAACGATGAGTTGTACGTCGTCGCCCAGACCGCCGAGCTGGTCGGCGACCGGATCAGCTACGGCAAGATGGCGATCTTCACCGGTCACAATCACCTTATCACCGTGCGGCACGGCAATGCCGGAGCGCTGGGCAAACTTCGGGAGCAACTCGAGGCATCGCCGACGCAGTTCGGCAAGGGTGTCGACTATGTGCTGCACGCGATCTTGCACCGAGTGGTCGACCAGTATCTGCCCATCTTCGAAATGATCGAGGACGACGTCCTGGCGATGGAGCGACGGTCGCTGCACGATTTCCTCGAGCCAGAAGAGGTGGCGCGAATCTTCGAACTAAGGTCCGAACTCACGCGGTTCCAGCGCACGCTCGGGGCTATGGCCGAGCTGGTGCGAAAGCTCGTTCGCGGCCACTTTCCCTGCATCAGCGCCGAAATGACACCATATTTCCACGACGTCGCGGACCATGTCCACCGCGTGCAGTCCATGGTCGACGGCCTCCTGCTTGTCCTGTCCACGGTCTTCGAGGCCAGCAGCCTTCTGGAAGCGCAAAGGATCGGTGTGGTCACTCGCCAGCTCGCGGCCTGGGCGGCGATCTTGGCGGTCCCGACGGCGATCGCCGGAATATATGGCATGAACTTCAAGCACATGCCGGAACTGGACACGCCATATGGCTACTTCGTCGTGCTCGGAGTGATAGCGGTGTTCTGCCTTCTCCTATTCATGCGCTTCAAGAAGGCCAAGTGGCTATGAGTAACGCACTTCGCGAGCTTCTCCGTCCGCCGAGTCACAGCGCGCTTTGTGCGCGAGCGTGTCCAATCCAGTTCAAGATGAAGGTGCTTCCATGACCTCCCAATGAATGTCCGGTTCTCTCCTTCCTGAGTGGAAATGTCTTTAAAAACGGTCACGTAGGTTTCAATCCACTGGTTTGCCTGACGATAACTCCAGTTGAAATTGATCAGCGCTAACTGGCTGACAAAGTTTTCTGTAGTGACAGTCTGACGGCCGTTTGGCTCGCGCTTAATGCTCGCACGCCAGGCTGAGTCTATTTCATAGTGTCTAGGCATGAAAAACCTCCGATCAATATAGCTGTATACATATACAGTATAAAGACTCAGTTTTATTCTTCAACACACTGTTTATTATGTTGTAACTACTCCCTATTCAGGTTCATGGTTCATTTTGTTAACGGTCTGTTGCTTCACAGCTTTGCTGATAGTCGCCCGGCTACAACCCAGCACTTTTTGAATCTGGCTCCAGGAGCTGCCGCTCGCAATCAGCCTGTTTATGGCGTCATAGCGAGACTGATTAACCTGGCGGCCTTTATACTTCCCTTCCCTTTTCGCCCTGGCGATCCCCTGCTGCTGCCGTTCCCGGCGCTGTTCATAGTCTCGCCTGGCGACGGCGGCCAGCATATCCAGCAACATATCGTTTATGGCCGAAAACATTCGGCTGTCAAAATCATTGTGACCCGATGCGAGCCAGGTTGTCGGAACGTTGACGGCCACAACCCGGATATCTTTCTGCCGGATCATTTTCTTCAGTGTGTTCCAGTCCTCCCCTACCAGGCGTGAAAGCCTGTCCACATCCTCTACCAGCAAGATATCGTTTTGCTGACAATCTTTCAGGAGCCGGAACAACTCAGGGCGTTCAAGCTTAGAACCTGATTCATTTTCAATGTAGTAGTTACAGATGCTCAGGCCGCGCTCGATGGCGAAGGTATTTATCGTGTCCAGGGCGCGTGTTGCATCCTGTTCAGTCGTGGATGCGCGTAAGTAAGCTCTGACAAAGCCTTTCGGTACTGTTTGAGTCATTATAGGGAACCAGTTCATTTTGAGTTAACCAGACACACCCATACAGTACCCATTTCAGTTGGTTCAGGGAAGGCACACTCAAAAAGAACCAGCAACCCCCCCCGACCCTATAGTGACAACGTCACACTAAAGATTTACAACATAAAGATATTGTAAAGACAAACCACGCTTTACCAAGTAACCCTCCTGTAAAGACAGAGCTATATTTACCACGTAAAGATAAAATAAAGACATGCTTGTCTTTATTTGTGCTTTACATGGTAAATCTTTTTGATTATAAAGACACTGTAAAGACAAAAATATCTTTACGAAAAACACACGATGTAAAGACAAATAAATCTTTACATGAGCTTTACAACATAAAGAGAGGAGTTGTGAAAATGGGTAAAATCTTGCTTGTCGTATCAGATAAGGGTGGGGTAGGCAAAAGCACCTACGTAGCTAACACAGGCTCAATGCTGGTCAACAAAGGTAAGTCGGTAATTATCCTGAAGACAGATAAAAACCACGATCTGTTGAGCTGGAACGAAAAGCGGACAGATAACGGCTTACTCACTATCCCGGTTCACGCAGCTTACGGAAACGTCAGCAACGAAATTAAGCGCCTTAGTAAGCTGTGTGAAGTTCTCATTGTCGATTGCCCCGGCCACGACAGCCAGGAGTTCCGTAGCGCCCTGACAGTATCAGATATCGTGGTGACACTGGTTAAGCCGTCCTCTGATTTCGAAAGCGAAACGCTGACCAGTGTTACAGAGAAAATCCGCACCGCTCAGAAAGCTAACGCAGCTCTGGAACCGTGGGTGCTGTTCACCAGAATCAACTCAGCGAAACCCCGCCACAGAAAAGCGGCCATTGATCTGGATAAATTACTGCGTTCGGACAACATCTGGATTCAACCTCTGAAAACCCGGATATCCGAGCTGGATGTGTATGAAAGCGCCTGTAATGAAGGGGCAGGGGTACATGACGTTAGCCGGGCATCGAGCCTTTCAACAGCGAAAGCACAGATTGAACTTGTGGCACAGGAAATTGGCATTTTATAGAAATATCAACAAGATTCATCGATATCTTTACATTGTAAATACACTATAAAGATACTATGATATTTACAATAAATGCATACCGTACAAGAGGAAATTTTCATGGCTTTAAAACTGAACCGTCCGAACATCGATGAATCTCAGCAACCAGCAACAAACGCAGAAACCGCGCGTTTTATCTCCGGCGCTACCAGAGCGCCTGTTGTGGGTAAACCAAAGTTGATGAACTTCAGACTGCCAGCGTACTTTGAGGAGATCCTGGAAGCTGAGGCGCAGAGAACAGGCCAGAGCAAGACAACCGTTCTAAAGGCAGCGCTGGCCGCATTCGATAACCTGGACGAGAACCTGAAAAACCACTGGCTGCTTGAATCTGCAAAATTAGGGTAGCGTTATGGCTAAGAAAAAGAGATATGTTGTGATGGTTAGAGATAAAACCAAATACAGCGGCAATCAGCGATTATTAGCCTGGTTAGTTTGGTTCGCTAACAGACATAATAAGGCCGTTGCCTATGACTGCTGAGAATGGATTGTCGAACCATCATATTGGTTAAGAATTGGAAATCCAAAATAGAAAGCAACCTAAGGAAAGAAAAATGTTCATATTCAGATATATTAAAGCTCTTATTAATATCTACTTGTTATACATCCAACCGATATTGGGGATGTTCCTTATAGGTATAGGCTTGTGGGGGTTTTATGCACCTGATGAGGGAACTTGTACTAATCTCAATATTGAGTTATGCGCTGTATCAACTATTGATGTTCTGAAGCCTGCTATTTTTGTATTTTTAGGCATTATTACCGTTGCCGGATGGTACTTTACCGAACTTCAGCCGAAGCTAAGGGGGGAGGGCAAGTATATGAAGGTAAAAACAGGTGTAAAACCGGAAGATTTCGTTAAGTAAAAACCGAGCCTAAAAACGTTAACCGTGGGGGATTTATGAATAAATCATGGCTTGAACAACAGGTGCAAACTGAAAAAATAAAAAAAGTACAGGAAGAGAAAAAAGATGGCACTATCCAAAAAGGATTATACAGGGTTCGTATAAAAGACAAATACAGGTGGGATTTGTGGGAAAATGATTTCAGAATTGTTATTGCTTATTCGAAAGATGATGCAGAGCTAAAATTTACGGGAATGACAGATTTTAATGAACATTACTATATAGAAAGCATTGAAAAAATAACGCTTTCAGATATAGAAAAAATCTTACTGGAAAACTGAACAGATAGATATCCAGAGGTTTAGTTAAATAATGGCGTCAGTTTTTCAACCAGTAGCAGATCGCTTAAACCGTCTAAAGAAACAACTTCTATACCAGAATCAACAAGTGAATCAACTCCAGATACTTCACCGAAGCCGATAACCATAATCGGCTTTCGGTCTATTAAATCAAAAATCACCAAAGGCAATATTACACTGTTAATCGCCTCAAACTCCTGAAAAAACATTTCAGAGCCGTATTCGCTGGCAGGAAAAAGAATCTCACTTAATCTCAAACCATAAAAAATATGGTAGTGTTCTTTAAGGTTATCCTTTAAAATATTAACAGCCTTAGAATATTTTTCGTCAATAAACTCTTTAACCTGATATTTCATAAATCTCTCCAACAAGAACCGACTGTAGGTCACCGGGCAAACGTTGCGGAATGGCGTCAGAGACGTCATTTTGCGGCGTTTGCCCTATCCTGCATCGCAGTGAAAAGAACTCACCTCGTGCGCTATGATAAACCGATGATAAAAGGCTGAAAGAAGCACTGCAAGCCTACGGACTAACATTGTTGCTTCACAGCTGGTCATCATTGGTTGCCTCAGTGCTGGTATGCTTTGCATCAGGAACCAGAAGGCAATACCACGGCATTTTTTTGTTAAGCAGCTCCATCAGGGGAGTGGCAAACAAACTCAATCTCCACAGCGTTACGATTACTGGAATGGTGAAATTTTGCGGCGTCCAGAACTGATGCTCAAGGTGAAACCATGTAACAACACACATCAGGCCACCAATCCAGAAAATAGCTGTACTGAAAGCCCCCAGGACTGCCAGAGTAATAACTGAGACTAAATGCAGTGCGCCAGCCGTTGCAAGACGCAGATAAAACCAGAACCATTTAGCGTGCCGGATAACCGGGTTACCGTTCTTTTCTCGCAATCGTTTTTTACGTTCCTGGATGATTTCATTTTTCAGCTTACTTCGTTCGGCTCCCAGCGGAAACTCATAGATTTTAGCCATGTTTTGCCTCACTTACTCTTTTTAGAGGGAACCGCTTTATCAAACTCTGCTAAGAAAGCGGCATCATCACCATTCATAAATTCATCTGTTTCACTATCAATACCAGTAAAATTATCTTCAGAGATAAGAAACTCAAAACGTAAAACACTAACTTTACGACCTTCTTTACTTTCTATTAAACAGGAAAGGAATTCTATCTCTGTTTTTTCTTTGATCTCTTTTATTGCTTTGTTGATCACTTCTCTTTTGAAGATAGGAAACTCAGGATATTTATAAACCAGTTCGTCATCTTCTATAGTATATGCAATCAACTCATCTTTTAATTCGTTAAGCGGTATTGTGAAATAATTCTTTGATTTGAATTTGGAATAATTTTTCCTTATCAACTGATATAAAGCCCATGAGTATTGACCACTTAATCTCATCGCTGAAGTAAGCAATTGAGTAGTAAACTTATTTTCACCACCAATTAAATTTGAAATGTAAGGGTGTATTGTATGTGTAAACTTAAGAACAACATACCCCTCATTCGGGCTATATGCGCAATAATCAGTAATCCCCATATCCAATCGTTCTAAATTCTTGCGCATTGCATCAGGTAGACCTAATTCATTAGATAATGCCAAAATATCATCACTTGAAAGGGAAAGCTTACTAGTATTAAGTAAATCAGCACCTTCCTTTAGTTGACGATATGCAACTGAAGGTTTTACTTTCGTAATAGACGCATAGGTATCAGCGGTAATTTTAAAAATCATACCAGGTTCAAGCGGTTTTTTTGTATCTACAGACACCAATGCCAGACACAAAACCCTCTTTGCTGAAAGAGGTAACTGAGCAAGAGTTTTATTGATTTCATTTCGATGTCGAATTTTTGTCTTCTCGGAAATCTTTCTTATCGGCATTGTTTTATCCTCACCTACTGTTTGTCCAATTAACATACCAAAACAAACATGATGTCTCAACAAAAATTCATCATGTTTAGTGACAAATCCCATCATGTTTGACTCAGCAATTTTAGGGGGGACATGCTATGGCGAGCAGCTAAACAGTGAAAACATGTTTAAAACATGAACTGATCATCTGAAGATCGAAAGATCTGAAGTAAAAGAATCAATCGGTTAATTATGTGACCTAAACCATCATGGTTAGTGACACAGACCATCATGGATAGTGACCTAAACAATCATGGATAGTGACACAGACCATCATGGATAGTGACCTAAACCATCATGGATAATGACACAGACCATCATGGATAGTGACCTAAACCATCATGTTTAATCTTTATTTAATATAAATATCAGCACCTTACCAATCTCCTAAGTCTTTAAGTTTTTAAGTCCTTTAACAAAAAAAAAGAAAATATAAGTTTTTTAATGCACAGCGGCTGTGGATAACTCAGCATAAATCCAGAGGATAGATCCGTCTGGCCTCCCTGAGCACTGCACCACCAAAAATTGAGCAAATATTAACCTTGGCGCGTAAGTGCTTTATTGAAATCCCGTGGAAATTCCGCTTCCTCGCTCACTCGCGGGCTTCGCCCTGTCGTTCGGCTGCGGCGAGCGGTGTGATCTCTCAGAAAAGATCCAGACGCGATCCTTTTTCGATCCAATCCTAAAACGCAATCAGAAGCCCTCAGCGGCGTTATAACGGCTTTTACCCGGTCATGATTCAACGCAACGGGTAAAAAGCGCTTAGAGCGCCATACAGCTCGTTTTACGAAACAAGCCAAAAATTAGCCTGGGGGTGATCTCCGCTCGCACAGGATGCCAGCAAAATTTCACAACCGGCGAGGATGGCCACCGGATTTTTGCTGGCAATTGTCGTTCTGCAGCTGGCGCCCGGATTCATTTTTTGCTGTCAGACATCAATCGGTTTCAGCAACACGCCCCGTAATTCGCTGCTAACGCATCTCATAACGCGCAGATACAGCGCCCCGCGCCAGTGTTTCACACTGACCCGGCGTACCGTTCGCAAGCTCACGCGCTAACTGCGACAGGCTAAACGTCGCCTGATAGTCAGAAATTGGCCTGGCAGGGGTGAGGGGGGTTATCGCTATCATTCGGGCTTGTTGGTTCGCCAGTCCTGGCGAACGTCTCCGGCGCGATGTTACGACAGCGCATTATGTAACTACAGTTCGCGCCTCTTTTGGTAATCCCTTAAGCACGGTAAAGCAATACCTGTCTTTACTCAATCTTTACAATGTAAAGCAAAAAAAAGATGTTATAACCATCATTTGATGGTATAATACATTTGTTGGTTGGGAATGCTTCCCTGCCAGGTTCCAGAAGCCCACACGGGCGGGAGAAAAAATGAAAACTATCACTGAAATCAAAAACGAAGCTCAGGAACTGCTGTTCAAATTCAAGCAAGGCCAAATCAGTAAAAATGTACTGTATGCAGAAGGTTTCACGCTGACAATGCATTTTAATGAGGCTATGAACAACGCAAGTGACGATCCGGCATTCTCTGAAATCAAGAATACCGCGATTGCATTGCAACTGATAAAACATTTGGCGACATCATAAACTTAATAAATATTCAGGGGGATTTTTATCCCCCTTTTTCTGAACAATAATCTTGCAATACCATCATTTGATGGTATAATGAATTTGTTGGTTGGGAATGGTTCCCTGCCAGATTCCAGAAGCCCACACGGGCGGGAGCGAAAAATGAATATTCAGGAAGCATTAAACGTTTTTGGTTTATCCGGTGATCTGACTGAAAAGGACATCAAGGCGGCATACAAAAAAGCGGCTTTAAAATATCATCCAGACCGCAATCCATTGGGTGCTGAGCTGATGAAAGCAGTAAATGCAGCGTTTGATTTTCTCATGGCTAACATTGATAAAATCAATCAGTTTCAAAGCACTGATGAAAATGCACGTTACAACTACGGTGAAGATCTGGAAAAAGTTTTGAATACGCTTTCCGGCCTTACAGGGATTGTCTATGAAGTCATTGGTAATTGGGTCTGGATTAGCGGGGAAACTAAAGAACACAAAGATATTTTAAAGGAAATGGGCTGTAAATGGGCATCGAAGAAAAAACAATGGTTTTACCGTCCTGAAGAACACAAAAGCCGCTGGAACCGTAAAGAACACAGCATTGAAGAAATCCGTGAAATGTATGGTACAGCGGGTAAACGTAAGGCGTCAGGCTGGAGACGTGTAGAAGCTAGCGCATAACCGGAACGGGGGCGAAAGCCCCCTAGAACATGGCAAAGATTGATACGGAGACACGTTGATGAAAAACAAGACCATAACGGAAGCGGAGCTGATAAACATTTTTGAAAGTTACGGAGCCTACATTTGCCCGGATGAGATCGAAATTACAGCCAAAGAATGCAATGAAAATGGTTCAGTCTTACACCGTGGCTTAAACGCAGAAGGATGGGCGCATCTTTTTGCAAAGGAAGAAGCATATCAGCAGGAATGCGAAGCCCAGGAAGCTGCAAGTGATGATGGACACTTTGACGAATAGTCTTAAAACTGCCGTGATTCGATTTGCGGCTTTTTTTTGAGTTCAAAAGGCTGAATCAGATGAAAGAACAGAAAAATTTCTTTGAACGGTATCACCCTGTGTTTGAAATCGTTTGTCGAATCCTGGGGAACGGCTGGCGTGTAAACCTGCTCGATGATTGCCAGTACAGGATAAAGCTAACCTCGCCTCAGTATAAAAATTACTCTATACATATTCGAATGGAAAAGGGAAGGTTAGTTATCATTGGAAGTGTAGACAGTCGAAGCTGGCGAAGTCCTTACCATACTTGCACTGTATCGCCAGTACGTAACCCTGTAGAAATCGCCGCCGATATTGAAAAGAAAATCCTGGCTGATGCTTTAGATAATGTAGATATGGCGCGAGAATATGAACAACAGTTACAGCGAAAACGCGAGAAAAAACAGATCCTGAAAGGAATGTTATCTCGTTTAGTGCGTCTTGAAAGCTGGCATGGGACATTAACCGGGTTTAAAGTTGAGAATGGGTTAGATGGTAACGTATCAGAACGGGGCGACGGATATGAAATGGTAATTCGTGGCCTGAGTGTGGATCAGCTCATAAAGGTAGCGGGGTTTATTAAACAGCTATGAGGCAAAAAATGAATGAGATCCTGAGCGACAGGAAAAACAAAGGTAATGTAACATACAGGATTGTTGTGTCTGAAGATGCAACACGTTTGTTTATTGAACTTGAAAAACTGATGAAGGTACGCTCTAAAGAAGCGGATAAAAAAACAACTAAAAAGGTTGTTTTCCAAAAATCATTTTATTATGAAGAATTCTGTAACGTTAAAGATGAAATTGATGATCCAATTTTATTGCAATTCTATTCAGATACTATCGTGAAGGTACAAAATCATGAGTTTTAAACCAACACCTGAAGAGGTGAAACAAGCACGTATCAAAGCTGGTTTTACGCAGCAGGAAGCCGCTGAAAGGTTTGGTTTTACGTTATCAGCCTGGCAAGCCAAAGAAACATCCGGTAAAACGTCTCGCGGTTTAGCCGCTGGTACGTATGAATTACTTTTGCTTCTGGCTGATGAACATCCAGATTACCAGCTCGTTAAGCGAGAAAAAAATCAGGATAAAGTGACTAAATGAATTGCATTACCATCATATGATGGTATAATTTATTTGTAGGTCGGGAATAGTTCCTTACCATGATCCAGTAGCCCAAACGGGCGGGAGACTAAAATGAACACTTATGTTATCACTTTCCAGGCTTTAAACACTAAGAAAGAAAAAATCACCTGCTCCGCTTTTGTCCATTCAGAAACTCTCTTCCTTGCCGTTCATTCTTTCGAAGATAAAAATCGCGGTCGTGGTTATGCCATCACGTCTGTTAGTGAATTGTTTGATGATGAATTGACGGCTAAAAATTCCCTCAAGAAAAATATTAACTTTTGGTTTAATGAATGTGGTTTAAGTAAATCTGAGGTTATAAACGAAGTAATTAACTGGAAGAATTTCGCATATACCCTTAAAGAACTGGAGGAAGCCAAAAATGAAGCGATAAAAGAACTGCGGAGTTAATTAATTAGGGGTGGTATCAGGTTGTGGAGGCAACCTGATACCGTGACACTCAATTCCCTCGCGAGGAATATAAAATGTCGGAACGCATGTTATCAGCAATACAGACTATTGAAAAGGGTGGGCGTCCAGTTTTTCCCTTGATGCCATTCTCTGCTTTTCCTGAGTACATGGCATTACTTAGAAAAGCCCTGGAAAAGAAAGAAACAAAAGCACTGATAAAAAAACAGGAGGTGCTATGAAAAAACAGGAATTTTTAGATTTTATCAGTGCAGAACAGAGGCGGGGGGCTGTCCGGTTTTCGCTGGGATTTAACAGCAAAGGGGAAATTGTATTGCACTGGACTAACGAGGCCGGGTTAAGAGTCTGGAGTATACTAAGCGGTAACAGGGGTAAAAGTCCCAGCCGGGCAAACCGGGAAAGAATGAGTAACTTTCGTCGCTGGCTCCATGATGCCCGTCAGGGCATGGAAGGCGACACTCCAGAGGCAGAATAAAATTCCCGTTCCTGAATCGCCGAAGCCCTCCCGTTTACGGGAGGTGCTTTTTTGTATATTCCGCAAAACAGCGCTCGCGCCTCCTGCCAGGCCATTCGCGCAGCGAATTTATTTCCACCCAAGCTAGCCGCAAATCCGTTGTCTCCGGTCGCAGACGTACCAGATCACAGCCATGATAGCCTTTCATTCTTTGCATTTCGATGGACGCTGAAGCACAATTTGAGTGTGGAGGTAGTTTACTGCGAAGCAGGATAGGGCAAACGCCGCAAAATGACGTACCTGACGCCATTCCGCAACGTTTGCCCGGTGACCTACAGTCGGTTCTTGTTGGAGAAATTTATGAAAAAAGTTCAATTCAGGATTGAAGAAAGCCAACATGATGATCTACTTGATTGTCTTAAAACACTTTATCCAGATGAACCGGGTTTAACCGTGGCAAAAGGAATGAAGCTGCTTGCCAGTGCTTTACTGAAAAGCAAGGTTAAAAATGAAGATGTTAATGTTTCAAAAGACAATGATGATTTTATCAAAACCACAATGTATTTGACAGGGAAACAAAGAACTTTAATCGAGAAAGCGGCTCACCGTCATGGCTGGAATTTATCCAGAGAATGTCGTTACCGAATCCAGACGACACTTGAAAATGAACTTGATTTCTTCGATCAGGAACTTCTGGTGATGAATCGTTGCCGTAATGCAATAGATAAAATCGGGCGGAACTTTCATTATATTATCGTTAATGATAATGCCAGGGTACTTGATAAAGATGGGTTCTATCAGGACGCTGAGCGGTTGAGTACAGAGATAATGAGTCTCAAAAGTGAGTTTGAAAACTACATTATGTTATGCAAAGGGCGAACTGTTTCTAACAAGGTTGAGGTGTAATCATGGGCGTTTATGTTGACAAGGAATTCAGGGTAAAGCGTAAGTCCTCTGAAGCTGGCCGCAAGTCTGCTTTCGCCCATAAAGTTAAAAATGGTGGTAATAATTATCAACGCAACGTTCAGGAACGTATCAACCGCAAGGGTGCCAGTAAGGAGGTTGTTGTCAAAATCTCAGGAGGTGCAATTACCCGGCAGGGAGTTCGAAACAGTATTGACTATATGAGCCGGGAGTCAGAGCTGCCAGTGATGAGTGAAAGCGGTCAGGTATGGAAAGGTGATGAGATTCAGGAGGCTAAAGAGCACATGATAGATCGTGCTAACGACCCTCAAAATGTTTTCGATGATAAAGGTAAGGAAAATAAAAAAGTAACCCAAAATATTGTTTTTTCACCGCCTGTATCAGCAAAAGTAAAACCTGAAGATCTGCTTGAATCTGTCAGGAAAACGATGCACAAGAAGTACCCAAACCATCGCTTTGTGCTTGGCTATCATAACGACAAAAAAGAACATCCACACGTACATGTCGTTTTTCGTATTCGTGATAACGACGGTAAACGAGCTGATATCAGGAAAAAAGATTTACGGGAAATTCGTACAGGTTTTTGTGAAGAGCTGAAGCTGAAGGGCTATGACGTTAAAGCCACTCATAAGCAACAGCATGGACTTAACCAGTCTATTAAAGATGCTCACAAAACAGCGCCAAAAAGACAGAAAGGCGTTTATGAGGTCATTGATGTTGGATACGACCATTATCAGAACGATAAAACCAAACCAAAGCAGCATTTCATAAAGCTTAAGACACTGAACAAGGGCGTTGAGAAAACATATTGGGGGGCTGATTTTGGTGAGTTAACCACTCGTGAGAACGTTAAGAAAGGTGATCTCGTTAAGCTGAAAAAGTTAGGACAAAAGGAGGTAAAAATCCCTGCACTTGATAAGAACGGTGTACAGCATGGCTGGAAGACTGCCCACAGGAATGAGTGGCAGTTAGAGAACCTGGGGATTAAAGGCATAGACAGAACCACTTCATCCAGTAAAGAGCTGGTGCTGAACAGTGCGGAGATGATTAAGAAACAGCAGCTCCAGATGAGAAATTTCTCGCAAATAAAACAGTCGATGATTCAAAGCGAACAGAAAGTGAAAATCGGCATTCGTTTAGGATAATTCATACTCTCCGGTAACTTATTGATTAAGATCGATTTATTTATCTTGTTAGCAGAGTTTTTGTAAAAAGTAACTAGCGTTAAAAAATTTAGTTAACTTGACTATAAAATCAACGCAAGGCGATCAATCGATCTGCTTTTTTGTTATCAAATGGTGTTTAAATCTGGATATAACCAAAAAACCAGCACAAACAAAATGAAATATGTCGTAAATGCGATCTAAAGATCTGCTTGTGTGGTTGAACGCAGCACATGTAGCTGATAAAGTTTTTATGAGATGTAAATTTGTCCTTTTGTTTTTTTTCTCTGCTTCGGGGTCATCCGAGTCGAGAGAGCGCCTGAAAGGAAAAAACTATGGAATGGTATGCTTTGCAATTCACCACTACGAGATTTGCAGCAGTTTTTGCTCATCTCGAACGCCTGAACTTTTCTTACTTCTGCCCTATGGAGACAGAAAGATATCGTCGCCCGGATAAGATAATTTCATATCGAGAAAGACGTTTGCCGCTTTTCCCCGGTTATCTTTTTATCCAGGCAGATTTTGAAGAGGTTCATTCCACTACAATAACTGCTATCCCTTACGTACAACGCTTTATCTCATTTGGCGGTGAGCCTTTACCTGTACCAGAAGATGTGATGGCGGAGCTTTTGTGCAGACAATCGCATACAACAGCTCAGGCAAATATTTTAAGGAAATCAATTCCACACGAATTTGCTGAAATTCTCCTCATGGATAATCCACAGCAAAGAAGTATGGCTTTCATCCACTACATCACAGAGAGAAGCTTAACCCACAAAATGAAACGGAAGAAAAATGACTGCTACCCGGAAAAAAACCGCAACGAGACGCAAGCCCCAACGTAATACACTCTACCTGCCCTCAGCTTCTCGTGAGGAACTGGATAAAATTGCTCTGGAGATTGGCTATCGCAGGGGGCGGCGTATTTCAAGCTCTGGTGTTGTCCAGTACCTCATTAAAAAATATTCCAGCCAGGCCATTGAGGAGCTGATAAACGAAGACGATGACGACTTCGATGACTAACCATTCAGTCTAGACTTTCCGCGCTGTTCTGGCCGGGAGAAAATCATGTTATCTACTACTGCTTTTGCGGCGCTTGCTTTGCAATGCGCGGCCAGCGTTCATCCCGATACTGCGCATGAAGTTGCAAGGGTTGAATCTGGTTTTAACCCATATGCTATTGCCGAGATAATACCGAAGGTTGAACGTAAGCCCGGTGACAAAGGCGTAGTGTCCTACTTTCCCAAAACTAAGGAGGCTGCACTCCAGATCGTAAATCAAATTGAATCTCGAAATCATCGTTACTCAGTCGGTCTTATGCAAATAACGAGTACGAATTTTGCAAACTTCAATACAACCGCTGAGAAAATGTTTGACCCCTGCGAAAACCTCAAGGTTTCAGAGAAAATTTTGGTGGATTGTTATAAACGTGGTGGCGACATTTTACGTGGTCTGAGTTGCTATTATTCCGGCAATCCAGAAACGGGAACTAAACCTGAATCAGATTTTAATAACACCAGTTATATACAGCGTATAGGGTTTAATCCGCCTGATAACAATAAAAACTGGGTGGTTCCTTCAGTTAAAGATGCAATCAGAAAGGAGAATGTAACGCAGAGTATCAAACCTAAAGAAGTTACCGTATATCCCCAATATGCCATGCGTGGCACTGTTTTAGATGAAAAGGAAACAAACGATGTTAAAACTCAATAAACGTTATTTAACTCTTTCTGTATTTATGGCTGCATTGATGCTTTGTGTAGCAGAACCCGCATTTGCTGATGATGTATCCACTAAAACAACTGGCTTCTTGCAGAAGATTATCGATTTTCTGACGGATATCCGTAAGCCAGCAATCACCATCATTGCGCTGGTAATTGGCTATATCGCTATCTTCTCACGCCAGCATGCAGCGTGGATTACGCCTTTAATTATCGGGATTATCATCTTTATTGTTGCGCCATATCTGCCTGACTGGTTAGCGTAATATGTAATAAAAGGGGGCGTAAAAATGAGTACCGTTTTTAAAGGGCTGACACGCCCCGCTTTGATTAGGGGGCTGGGCGTTCCGCTCTACCCCTTTCTTGGAATGTGCGTTATCTGCGTTCTGCTTGGTGTCTGGATTCATGAGGCTATGTATGCCCTCATCCTCCCTGGCTGGTATGCCATCAAGCGAGTTACGAAGATAGATGAACGCTTTTTTGACCTGCTTTATCTGCGAATGCAGATCAAAGGTAATCCTCTGGCAAACAAGCGTTTCAATGCCGTCCATTATGCGGGGAGTTCGTACGACGCAGTCGATATATCGAAAGTGGACAATTTTATGAAGCTTAAAGACCAGTCTTCTCTTGAAGAGTTAATCCCGTATTCATCACATATTACAGAAAACCTCGTTGTTACCAAAAATCATGATTTAATCGCGACATGGCAGATTGACGGGGCTTATTTTGAATGTGTTGATGAGGCTGATCTGACATTACTTACTGACCAGCTCAATACGCTGATTCGTAGTTTTGAGGGTAAGCCCGTTACTTTTTATGATCATCGTATAAGGGGGAAAAAGTCTGTCCAGCCTACTTTTAAAAGTAAAATCCCATTTGTTAACAGGGTGATGAACGATTATTACAGATCGCTTTCTGAAGCAGAGTATTTTGAAAACAAATTATACATATCTGTATGTTATAAACCGTTCAGTGCTGAAGATAAAGTTACCCAATTCTTTTCACGTAAAAAAGGTAATAAAAACATCTTCGAAGAACCCATTAATGATATGAATGAAATCTGCGGACGACTGAGCACCTATCTGTCCCGGTTCCATTCCCGCCGTCTTGGGTTATATGAAGAGAATGGTGTTGTTTACTCTGACCAGCTCTCATTGTTCCAGAAGTTGCTTTCCGGCCGCTGGCAGAAAGTCAGAGTTACCAATAGCCCGTTTTATACATACCTGGGTGGTAAAGATGTGTTCTTTGGTAACGATGCAGGGCAAATCACCGCTTCAGACCATGCCCGGTACTTTCGTTGCATCGAGATTAAGGACTACTTTCAGGAAACGGATGCCGGAATTTTTGACGCCCTGATGTATCTCCCTGTTGAGTATGTCCAGACATCCTCTTTCACGCCGATAGACAAACAGTCGGCAATCAAGGCGCTGGATGATCAGATCGACAAACTGGAAATGACGGATGATGCGGCTCAATCCTTACTGACTGATTTAAAAGTTGCTCTCGACATGGTGTCCAGTGGTTACATTTCTTTCGGTAAAAGTCACCAGACCCTGATTGTCTACGCTGACACGCCAGAACGCCTGGTGAAAGACACCAATATCGTGACAACTACTCTGGAGGATTTGGGGCTTATCGTCACCTACTCAACTATGAGTCTTGGCGCGGCTTATTTTGCTCAGCTACCCGGTAACTATACGTTACGGCCACGCCTTAGCCCTATCAGCAGTCTGAACTTTGCCGAAATGGAAAGCTTCCACAACTTCTTTACGGGCAAAGAGAAAGGGAATACCTGGGGGAATTGTCTGTTAACTCTGGGGGGATCAGGCAATGATATTTATCACCTCAACTATCACATGACTACCGAGCATCAAAATTACTTCGGTAAAAACCCCACGCTGGGGCATACCGAAATTCTTGGTACGTCAAACGTGGGTAAAACGGTAGTGATGATGGCTAAGGCTTTTGCCGCCCAGCAGTTCGGTACGCCGGAGTCTTTCCCTCCTGAAAGGAAACACAAGAAACTTACTACCGTATGGTTCGATAAAGACCGGGCAGCGGAACCCGGTATACGTTCAATGGGAGGTGCTTACTATCGGGTAAAAGAAGGAGAGCCGACAGGCTGGAACCCTGCGGCTTTGCCCCCCACTAAACGTAATATTTCCTTTATGAAAGACCTGGTGAGGTTAATTTGTTCGCTAAACAGTGAGCCGCTTGACGACTACCAGAACCGCCTGATTTCTGATGCCGTTGAGCGCCTTATGCAAAGGTCAGATCGCTCTTATCCAATCAGTAAGTTGCGACCACTTATTCTGGAGCCTGATGATACTGAAACCCGGCGGCATGGGCTTAAAGCCCGTCTGAAGCCCTGGACTCAGGGAGAGGAATTTGGCTGGGTGATCGATAACCCTGAAGATACGTTTGATGTGGATAATCTGGATGTGTTCGGTATTGATGGAACGGAGTTCCTGGATAATAAGGTACTTTCCAGCGTTGCTTCATTCTACCTGATCTACCGTGTCACCATGCTGGCCGATGGCCGCCGACTCCTTATCTACATGGATGAGTTCTGGCAATGGATTAACAACGAAGCGTTCAGGGATTTTGTTTATAACAAACTCAAAACCGCTCGTAAGCTGGATATGGTGCTTGTCGTAGCGACACAATCGCCGGATGAACTCATTAAATCACCTATCGCGGCTGCCGTTCGTGAGCAATGCGCAACACATATTTATCTGGCGAACCCCAAAGGGAAACGTAATGAGTATGTGGACGAGCTGCAAGTCAAAGAGCTTTATTTTGACAAAATTAAAGCCATTGACCCGCTCTCTCGTCAGTTCCTGGTCGTTAAAAACCCACAGAGGAAGGGGGAAAGTGATGATTTTGCGGCTTTTGCAAGACTGGATTTAGGGAAAGCGGCGTATTACCTACCGGTTCTCAGCGCATCGAAACCCCAGCTTGAACTGTTCGATGAAATCTGGAAAGAGGGTATGAAGCCGGAAGAATGGCTTGATACCTATCTGGAACGTGCAAACCTGATTTAAGGAATCCCTATGAAAAAGCATATCGTTGCGGCACTTATCGCCTCTGTTACGGTTATTTCTGGTGCTCAGGCTGGTATTCCCGTTGCCATTGATGCAAACCCTGAATGGGCTGTCGAAGCGCAGCGCTGGACAGAACGTCTCAAACAGTGGCAGGACACGGTGAGCCACTACCAGAAACAGATCAATGCCTATAAGCAGGAGCTGCTGACCAAAACGGGCATTCGTGATGTTCAGGGACTGGTGCAGTCTGCGCAATCTGTCAGTAAGGAGCTGGAGAAGATTTACGACCAGGGGAACTCCTTCATTGATGATTACATTAAGAACCCGGAGGCCGCCCTGTCTGATCAAGCCAGATCACTGCTGGCCGATTATAAGGTGACAAACACCTGTAAAGGACTTGGTTATACAGGTGACCTTGTGCGGGGCTGTGAAGCCTCGTTCCTGTCCCAACTGGCGGGGATCGAGTACGGCAATAAGCTGGAAAGTAAACTGCGTGAAGATAATCAGGAGATGGCCGATCTTATCGACCAGGTGAAGAACGCCCAGGACACGAAAGCCACGCAGGACGCGACAAACGCTGTATCTCTGGCAAGCCTGAAATTTAACAAGCTCAAATTTCAGTATGAAATGTATCGCGATAAGCAGCGCGATCTTGCAGAATACAAGGAGAAAATGTTACAGGCCGCATATCAGGAGAAACAGCTTAATGCGGAAGAACCTTCATTTAAGGAAGCATTTTCTATGAATGACTATCGGATGAATTGAGGGATTTTATGAAAATAGTGAAATTTACTGTTATTGCTGGGGCTATATTACTTTTATCGGGATGCGAGGATGTTAAATCTGCCGATTGGTGGCAGGAACATCATGCAGAGGCCGAAAAAAAAGTTGCAGAGTGTAAAGCTTCCGGCAGTGATAGTGATAATTGTAGAAATGCTAAAGAGGGATTGTTTAGATATAAACAGTTACATGCCGTTGAACCTTCCTTTAAAGATGCGTTTAAGGGGATTGTTAAGGATAAAAAATAGCGGGAGTCTTTATGGCTAATTCTGATTTCTTCGAATCAGCCCGTGATGTGATTATTGATGTTCTTGACCAGTCTTTGGCTGGTCAGCTTGATTCTTTCTCTTCAATAGCATATCAATTGGGTAAATATGGGATTTCCATCTATATATTATGGTATGCATATACCACAATAGTTGGGAAGCAAAAGTCGGCAGTTCAGGATTTTATATGGAACTTGTGTCGATTCTGGCTGATTCTCGTTTTTGTTAGAAATATGGGAGGGTGGTTAGATAGTGCAACTCAGGCAATAGACGGTCTAAAGGAAACATTCGCAGGTGGTGATCCGTGGAAATGGTTAGACCAACTATGGGCAAAAATAATACAGGTTGCAAAGTTCCTCATGTCGAAAGACACATCAACTTATGTGAAAACTGACGGTGCTATTGCTGCCTTATTAACTTATGCAGGTGGAATATTAGCGATGCTGGTCACTTCGATTGTATATCTTGCAGCAGAGGTGACGTTAAAAATACTTACTGTTACAGCACCATTGTTTATTGTTAGTTTGTCTTTTGGTTTTCTCCGGCAAATGTTTAATAGCTGGCTTCAGTTAATATTTAGCTCATGCTTCATATTCCTGTTTGGTGGATTGGCTATCAAAGCGGGGATGACATTCCTGAATGGTGTTCTATCTGTTTCACTATCAAACATTGATATCGTGAATTTGATATCAGCAGGTGCTCAAGCTGGAGTCGCTGGAGTATTCATGGCCTGGATTATCTGGCAAGCCAAAACCTATGCTTCCCAGCTCGCAGGGGTAGGTGTTGAAGGCGCGATGCAGGGGGCAGCCGCAATGGGGATTGGTGCTGGCGTGTTCGGTGCTTCCCGTATGGGGCGCAATATGCTTGGCATGGGTAAAAATGCAGGGATAGGAGCATGGAAAGGTGTTCGCCGTCAGGATAATGGTTTTAGCCAGTCGCCTGGTGTTTCTGGCAAGCTGGGGAATCTGACCGGACAGGGAGTTAACATTGGTGCCAAGAGACTTCGACAGGCTGCTATTGATATGGCGAAAAAGAAATACGGAGGATAATTTACATGGATGCTCTTAATACAGGGTTGTGTATTCTTATTATCCTTCTTTTGATTACGATAATCTCAAGCATCTGACTATATATTCATTCCTTTGTTTAGGTAATATCAATATGAAACTACTTATCACGGCTATCGTGACGCTTTGCCTCGTCGGATGCCAGGCGTCACATAAACAACCCCCGGTGTCCGGGAAAAGCGAACCTGTTAATTCAGCAGAGGTAATGCGCAATGGGGTTTAATCTTTCAGAATTAAAACTGCCTGGTTTTAACAAGAAAAAAGAAGTAACGGACTCTTCAACTACTTTTGAAGAGAAAAATGTATTGATGCAGGAGAAAATGAACCGCATTTATAAATTCGGTGGTATTGCAGGGATGGCCGTAGGTGTATTGTCTCTGCTGGCTCTGAATGGGGCGCTGCCGTTAAAGAGTACGGTTGTCGAAGCTTATCTTATTAATGGTGTCACTGGTGTTGCTGAAAGGCTGACTTCCGTTAAAAAAGAAAACCTCTCTGAAAATGAAGCACTGGCGAAATACTTTATTACTCAGTATGTGAAGCGTCGTGAAGGGTATAACTATTTCAGTCTCCAGCATGATTATGATTATGTTCTGTTATACAGCGCTGAGAATGTTGCGACGGATTACAACGCTTTAATCAACAGCAACCAGTCACCAAAGGTTATTTATAATAAAGCGGAAAAAACAGCATCCGTTCAGGATAATCCCTCCGTGATTATCAGTCCGTCATCACGGCGCGATGATAAGGATATGGGGGCATATGTCAGGTTTAAATTAACCATTCGAAATGTCGCGACAGGCCAGGATGATTATGAATACTGGAACGTCAGACTGACCTACCGTATTGAACCACAGGTCGAAATGGCATCGGGTGACCGAAATAATAACCCGCTTAAATTCGTTGTAACGAGCTATGTACGCGATAAAGAAGTGAAAGGGTGAAAACTATGAAAATGAATAAAGGAGCGCTAATTGTGGCGCTTCTGTTGGTGTCGCACGTCTGCCATGCAGCCGTTACGCCAGCAGCCAGCCGTTTCGACCCCCGTAATCAGATTGTCAGTTATAACCCGCAAAACACGACTGTTATAAACAGTGCGGTCGGCTATACAACCACACTGGTATTTGACGAGGATGAAACGGTAATCAGTGCCAGAACCGGCTTTCCCCAGGGCTGGGAAGTGAACAAAGAAGATAACCTGGTGTATCTGGAAGTAAAGCCCGTCAAACAGACAGTACAGAAGAACAGTACCGATGACAGTGGCAACCAGTCTTCAGAGGTGGTCAGTGTTGCTCTTGATCCTGAAAACGACCTGGAACGCTGGCGAACAAACCTGTTTGTTCGCACAACAAAACGTAATTACAGCATGGAGCTGAACGCCCGAACGTTCCGGCAGCCGGACAAGATCGCTTTTGTTGTTAATTACCAGTACCCGCAGGAACGCCGGAAGGAACAGGCCGAAATCGAGAAGAAACGGATTGAGGCTCTCAACAAGCGGCAGGAAGAACAGGCAATCAACCGTTCTCTTGAAAACGCGAAGTCCCCCCGGAACTGGGATTACTGGAAGCGGGTAGCTGACGGCAGTCAGTCAATCAGCCCGGATTATGCGTATGACGATGGCCGCTATACCTGGTTTGGCTTCAGCCCCCTGAAAAAAATCCCCAGCGTCTTTGTTATGAGTGGCGAACAGGAAACGCTGACTAACCCGGTAGTCAAAAACAGCGGCAGTTTCACCGTTGTTGGTGTTCCTGTAGACCAGCGTTTTGTATTGCGTATGGGAAATCAGGTTGTTGGGGTTGAAAACCGGGGCTTTGGCAAAGTCCGGCTTCCGGCAGGAGATACCGTTTCCCCGAACGTTGAGAAAGAGGTGATCCAGTGAGCGAACAGGAAAATAAAATCCCGACCGCAGTAGAAATTGAACAGGCACTACGGGAGAGACTTCAGAAAGATAATGAGCAAAACGATAAAACGGATAACGGAGAAAGTGAAGGACAACCAGTTAAACGCCTGGGTATCGAGAAGCTTAAAAAATCGCGTAAGGGGCTGGTGATTATTATCGCTGCATTTCTTCTGCTGGCCGCCGGGGTGTCGGTCTACTATATCCCGTCGATTATCCGTGCAATGTCCAGCGGTGACGAAAAGCCAGCCAGTAATGCGGTATCTACTGGTTCAGTAAAACGCGCGACAGGTCTCAGCGATGATGTTGATCCATTCAACACCAGGGCAGAACCGGCTAAGACGGATGAGCGGAAGGAAAGCAGCGACAAAGCGGAAATGCCAACGGAAAAAGTACAACAGAACTTCAGTCGTGCGCTGGATGTGGCCTATGGAGGAAGCAGCTCTGCTTCCTCAGGTTCCGGTGGGAGTTCTTCATCGGCCAGCAATACAAGGAACGAGGAGAACGGCAGTGACAAACAGGCCGAGGTTCAGCCTGTTAACTCAGGGCAACCCGCGCAGCTTTCAAAAATTACACGCGTTCCTTATGACCCTAACCTTTTCATTCCTGAAAATACCGCGATTAAGTGCTCGCTGGACAGACGATTTATCTCTGATCTGGCTGGCAAGCTGGTCTGTACGATTAATGAGGACGTATACAGTGCAAACAGGAATGTAAAACTAATTGAAAAGGGAACTGCCGCATATCTGATGTATAAAACGGGAACGTTCAATCATGGTCAGGGAGCCGTGTTTATCGCTGCTACGAAGCTGAGAACACGCAAGGAACCTTTCATTGATATTCCGCTGATTGATACGCAGGCGGCGGGAGCGCTGGGTGAGGCCGGGGCTTCAGGCTGGATTGACACACATTTTGCAGATCGCTTTATGGGCGCGATGATGGTTGGCATGATCCCCGATGTGGCACAGGCGGCAAGCGGAGCAGCCAAAAGTAATAAAGACAATCAGACCGATTATACAGCTAACAGTCGCCAGGCTTTTGCTGATATAGCACGCGAAGCGTTTGCAAACAGTGTGAATATCCCGCCAACGCTTTATAAAAACCAGGGGGAAATCATTACTCTGATTGTTGGTCAGGATCTGGATTTCTCCAGCATCTACAAATTAAAAATGGTGGGTTCCCGGAGGTAATTTGATAACGCTGGATATCAAAGAGTTTTCAATGCTGTCAGGAATAAGGGAAAGCGAAATATACCATCATATTCGTAAGGGCATACCAATAAATGGCGTTCCTTTCCCCAAACCACTGAAACAATTCAAAACGCACCGATTTAATTACGAAGAAGTCATGCGTTTTATTGAAGATCTTAAAAGAAAAGGTGGATTATGAAGGATGCAGAGAACAGACATATTGTTTACGAAATAATAGATGAATACTTCCACCACTGGCTTAATGAAGTTGATGGTTTAACTGAAATCGCGGTAAATCGGCCTGATGAACTTTTTGTTAAAGTGAGTGGGAAATGGCAGCAGCATGAATTAAAAATGGATTTTAAAGATTGTATGTCATTTGCAGGAGCGATTTCTGATTATCATGATGGTGGGTCGGTTACACCAGAATATCCCTTACGTTCTGTTACGCTCCCCGGAGGGGAGCGTGTACAAATAGTCATTCCCCCGGCAACGGAACGGGAAACGGTGTCTATTACAATTCGTAAGCCGTCCAGTGTGTTTATCGACCATGATACCTTTGTTAAACAGGGGTTTTACTCAAGGCTAAATCAAGGTGTTGAATTCAGGGATAAAGAAGATGAATTATCTTTAATGTTTAAAGATAATTGTTTTGAACGATTTGTCCCTGAATGTCTGGTTAAGGGTAAAACGATGGTCTTTTGTGCAGGAACGGGGGCGGGTAAAACAACCTTTGCAAATGCCTGTCTTCAGTACATACCCCATCATTTACGATGTATTTCAATCGAAGATACAGATGAAGCAAAGTTCAGGTTTCACAAAAATCATGTGAAATTGTATTACCCGTCAGAAGGGGAAAGTAGCACTGTCAGCTCCGCTTCTCTTTTACGTTCTGGTTTTCGTATGAACCCGGACAGAATCCTCATGACTGAGGTTCGCGGTGCGGAAGCCTGGGATTTTCTCAAAGGCTCAAGTTCAGGCCATGCAGGGAACCTTACAACCGTCCATGAGAGCACTCCTGAAGATGCTGTGCTTGGGCTGGTTCAGCGGTGTTATATGAACCCTGAATGTCAGAATTTACCCTACAACATTATATTGCGGAGGGTGTTAAGCAACGTCGATGTGATTATGAGTATTAAGTACATTGATGAAGAGGATCGCCGATTTGCATCGGGTATTTACTATCGTGATATTCATTTTCAGGAATACTTTGAAAAGCTGAAGGAGTGATTATGTCTCTAAAACTACCCGATAAAGGCCAGTGGGCTTTTATTGGTCTGGTTATGTGTCTTGTGACGTATTATACTGGCTCAGTTGCTGTTTACTTCCTGAACGGAAAAACGCCGCTTTATATATGGAAGAATTTTGATTCCATGTTGCTGTGGCGGATAATAACAGAGAGTAATATACGGACAGATATCAGATTAACCGCTATCCCCTCTCTTTTATCAGGTATGGTTTCATCTCTCTTTGTGCCTGTTTTTATAATCTGGCAACTGAATAAAACGGATGTTGCTCTTTATGGTGACGCGAAGTTTGCCAGTGATAATGATTTAAGGAAATCGAAGCTTCTGAAATGGGAGAAAGAAAACGATACTGATATTCTGGTCGGGGCGTATAAAGGTAAATACCTGTGGTATACCGCACCAGATTTTGTATCACTTGGCGCAGGAACCCGAGCAGGTAAAGGGGCTGCAATCGGTATTCCAAACCTGCTGGTCAGGAAACATTCCCTGATTGCATTAGATCCAAAACAGGAACTGTGGAAAATCACCAGTAAGGTACGTGAAAAACTGCTGGGTAATAAAGTCTATCTTCTTGACCCTTTCAACAGTAAAACGCATCAGTTTAACCCGCTTTTCTATATTGATTTAAAAGCAGAGAGCGGGGCTAAAGACCTGCTGAAGCTGATTGAGATCCTGTTCCCGTCTTACGGTCTGACCGGAGCGGAAGCTCACTTTAATAACCTCGCGGGGCAGTACTGGACGGGGCTGGCAAAACTGCTTCATTTCTTTATTAACTACGACCCTTCCTGGCTTGGTGAGTTCGGGCTTAAACCTGTTTTCTCAATTGGTTCTGTAGTCGATTTGTACAGCAACATTGACCGGGAACTGATACTCAGTAAGCGAGAAGACCTGGAGGGAACGAAAGGACTTGATGAAAACGCACTGTATCATCTGCGCGATGCACTGACCAAAATCAGGGAGTATCACGAAACAGAGGATGAACAACGTTCGAGTATTGATGGTTCGTTTCGTAAGAAAATGAGTCTGTTTTATCTTCCGACTGTCCGTAAATGCACAGACGGAAATGATTTTGACCTTCGCCAGTTGCGCCGGGAAGATATCACTGTTTATGTTGGCGTTAATGCTGAAGATATGTCACTGGCCTATGACTTCCTCAACCTGTTCTTTAATTTCGTTGTGGAAGTCACGTTACGTGAAAACCCTGACTTTGACCCGACCCTGAAACATGACTGTCTGATGTTCCTGGATGAGTTTCCGTCTATTGGTTACATGCCAATCATTAAAAAAGGTTCGGGTTATATTGCCGGGTTTAAACTCAAACTTCTGACGATTTATCAGAATATCAGTCAGCTTAATGAAATCTATGGTGTTGAAGGTGCCAAAACGCTGATGAGTGCGCATCCCTGCCGGATTATCTATGCTGTCAGTGAAGAAGATGACGCTAAAAAGATTTCGGAAAAGCTGGGCTATATCACCACTAAATCGACGGGATCAAGTAAGACAAGCGGACGCTCGACGTCGAAAAGTAGTTCAGAAAGTGAGGCGCAGCGCGCCCTTGTGCTCCCGCAGGAGCTGGGAACGCTGGATTTTAAAGAAGAATTTATCATTCTTAAAGGTGAAAACCCGGTTAAAGCAGAGAAAGCTCTCTACTTCCTCGACCCGTATTTTATGGACAGGCTGATGATGGTAAGCCCTAAACTTACCGAGTTAACCGCCTCCCTGAATAAGACTAAAAAAGTATTGGGTGTTAAAGGGCTTAAATATCCTTCTAAAGAAAAAATGCTCTCCGTCGGTGAGCTGGAGTCAGAGGTTTTACTATGAAAAAAATGTTAATGGTCAGTGTCCTTTTTCTCTCTGCCTGTTCCTCTCCACCGGAACCGCCACAGGTTGACTGGAAACAGAATCCCGAAACGGTGAATGCACAATTAATGGACTGGCAACCGACATATTCAGTCATTAAATCAGATAAGGTTAATTCATCGTGGGTTAAGGTTATCCATGATTTCAGACCTGAAAACCGCCTTTATGATGATGCTGTTTTTTATTCTGTTGCACATTCTGATTCAGTGATTGTTGAAACCAGTAATGGAAAAGACTTTTTCACAGCTAAAAACTGGTTGAGGGCGAATGGTGCAAACGGTGTCATACAGTATCGTTATAAAATGAACTGTCTTTCTTGCCGGACTACCAGTGTTTATTTATCCCGATAACGCCGGATTAATAAAATTTCTGCAATTTTATTGAGCCGGGGTTGAACAACCGCAGGGCGTTAGTTGCCCGTTATCCATGAGGTGTATATGAAAAAGACCGTAACAACGGCAGTGCTGCTTTGTGCGTTCGCTGCCGGAACTGCTCATGCTGAGGAAAAGGCCGACCCGAACGATCCATGTGCAATGGTGTTATGCCTTGCCGGAAAACTTGACGGAAGTAGTCCGGCAGAGTGTGACCCGATGTATAAAAGTTTTATGTCAATCAGGAAAAAAAATAAACATGGTTTTTTACCCAATCACACGGCAGATGCCAGGAAGAAAAAGCTAAATGAATGTCCTTCGGCTGATGCAGGTACAGTAAACAAAATTATTTCAAGCTTTGGTCGATTGAAAAACTTTTAAGTCTGTTATGGTTTAATTCTGATGTGAATACGCAAGTTTCAGGGGTGATACTGGAACTTGCGAACATTTTTTACAGGGGGGAAGGATGAAAATTATTAATGCACCTGATGCAAGAAGTGTACGGATCGCCGGAATTGAAATTATCGATAGTGCCAAAGCGGTCGCTTCTGTTTTTACTGAAATCTTGTTGTTTATGGTCTGGTTTCCGGCAATTGTCTATGGGCTTTATCGTGTTGTTATCGCTTTGTGGGATGCTTCCTTAAAGCCGCAATCGCTCATGGAGTTTATTAATTTCATGGTTGAGTTATACAGCTATGTACTTCCTTCACTGGCTGTTATCGCAGTGGCTTTAATTGTCGTTTTATCCATTTTTAAACGACTCTCATCAATATGGGAGGGAAGAAAGCAATGAGACATTTTCTTAATGCTCTTTCCTTTGCTGTTGCCCTGTTGCCAGCTACATTGTGTGCTGCTCAGATTCAGGGGAAGGTTATTCGTGTACTTGATGGTGACACCATTGAAGTATTGCAGGAGCAACAACCTGTCAGGGTTCGTCTCCTGAATATCGATGCCCCGGAAAAGAAACAACCCTTTGGACGCTGGTCAACTAATCAACTTAAAGCCATTCTTGCAGGACAATCCGTTACCGTCTCTTATACACAAACAGATCGCTACGGGCGAATCCTGGGACGAGTGATAACAGCGAACGGCACTGAGGCTAACCGCCAGCAAGTGCTAAAAGGGGCTGCATGGGTTTATGACAGGTACAACACCGATAACTCATTACCGGCTCTGCAACGGGAAGCACAGACACAGAAGCGCGGCCTGTGGGCTGATAATCAACCTGTTCCCCCGTGGGAATGGCGGCATAAAAAATAAGAGGGTTTTCATTATGAAATGTCCAGAGCAATTAGATGGATGGTGTGATTGCGGCAAATGCAAGGCTATGCGTTTTGATAAAGATAAAAATATTCATGTTTGTCTTGTATGTCACAAAAGAGCAGAGCCGTTAGTCCCGATTGAGCTAAATTCGAATGACTGGCTTCCTGATAAAACAGAACAGTTTAGCGTTAATCTGGGTGACTGGATTAAACAAGAGGAAGCAGAGTTAGGAGAAAATGCCTTTTATCATCCTAATACCGAATACTTAAAAGTCCTCCGTGAAATCAATCTTCACGAAAAGGAATTTATTGCTAACAGTCCTGATCTTTTGAAAATGGCGCGCAAGTATTCAAAGACATACAAACACCTCGCTGAAAAAGATAAATCCGTTATTGATTTTTGGTTGATGGAGGAAATTTTCTCTGTAACTTATGATGATGATTGAGCGAGGGAATGATGAATAAAGAAAAGGCTTTGCGTGAACTGGAAAGATTGCTTTCTAAAATGAAAGATCAGGCAAGGACTCTTGATGAATTAGAAACGGCTCAATGGCATTACATGGATTTAGTGGATATAACATCCAGTGGGTTGTTCGATATAAACACACTGGAAAAAGAAAGAAAGGAAAACCCTCATTTTATTAGAATATCTGATGGCATGCGAGTTTTTGATGATGAACAATGTGCAGAGTTCATGTCGGTTAAACATAATCTTCCGTTACAGCTCTGTATGGCATATGTACGTAGTCATAAGTGGTGAAAACTATCATGTTTAACGAAATCGAAAAAGAACGTTTTAATAACAGAGTGAGTGTAAGGGAAGTTCGCGTCAGTGCAGATATTTTTGTTTCTTCTCTTATGACAGAAAGCGCGGCAGAAGTTGATATAGTCGTTCCTGATTCTGATTATCGATCCTTACAAAATTTGTATGACCGTCTTTGCCAGTATGCGGTTATGCATGGAGAAGATTTACAGGAGTTGTTCCAGACTGACAGTTATCAGTACATGTCATGTTTTATTCGTGATGTTGAATCATTCGTTGCTGAATTCGGTAGGGAGAATGCTTTAAAACCTCTCTTCAATCATGGTAAAGGAAGAACGGATGAGTTTCTTATTAGTTTCCCAGGAACCCACAACTCTGATGTTGGAGAGTAATCATGTACCTGCACCTTGTTCCAAGATTGTTTCATCTGATGGCAAATAAATGCCATCTTGAATCAATAACCATTCCTGAACTTGATTTCATAATCGAAGGTGATGCACTGTCAACGGGAAGACCCTACCCGAATAAAAATATCTGGGTTGGTATGAGGAAAGGCAGAAAAGCCATAAATGGACTTTTACTAAAGACTGATAAGCATCTTAAGTGGTTTACCACTGATTACCAGTGGAATATAGAAAATATGGGTATGATCAATCATCGTGTGACAACCTACATCGAAGATAACGATTTTGATATGGTCTCACACGATATAATGTTAAATGGCGGTTTTGATTCATGGGATCGTCGGGTTCATTCAGCTTATGAAAATCTTGCTCCGGTGAAAATTCAGCCAAAGATGGAGTCATTTCTCAATCAGCCAGGAGAAAATACCCATGATGTGTGGATTGAGTATGAATGGGGTGATTTTCTTAAGAGCAGAGAGGAAAGTCTGTTACTGCATACTATTCAGTCAGAGCGACTAAATACGCAACATTCTCTTTTTGAGCGACTGCCATCTTTTGAAAGCACTATTGATTTGACTAAGGGCTAATTATGAGACTTTTTATTGCAGAAAAACCCTCTTTAGCAAAAGCGATTTTTGAAGGGCTGGGTGGTAACCCAAATACGGAAAAGAAAAACGGCTACTTTGAACATGGCTCTGATGTCGTTACCTGGTGTTATGGTCATATGCTGGAGCTTTACGACCCGGAGGATTATGACGAAAAATATTCCAGGTGGAGCTTTGGTGATTTACCGATTAAATCGGTTTACCCGCCTCAGTATAAAATCAAGCCAGAATCCGAAGTACAGACCCGCATCATTTTGTCTCTTATCGATAAAGCCGACAGTATCGTTCATTCTGGCGACCCCGATGATGAAGGATGTTTGCTGGTCGATGAGATTTTAGGTTATGCCGGAAACAAGAAACCCGTCCAGCGGCTGCTTGTTGCCGACCTCAACCTTGCGCCAGTGCAAAAATCGCTGGCTAATTTACAGCCTAACGATAAATTTCGCGGTATGACGTTAAGCGCCCTGGCGCGTTCCCTGTGTGATCAGGGTTTTGGCTATAACATGACGCGGGGATGTACATTAAAAGGCCGTGAGAAGGGCTATGACGGCGTTCTGAACGTTGGTCGGGTACAAAGTGCTGTTCTTGGCCTGGTGAACATGCGCACGCTGGCGAACCAGAACCACACAGAAAGCTTTTATTACGATGTATTTGCCAGTCTGTCGATGAACGGGCATCAGATTAAGGCGAAATATCAGACAACAGACGACGATCAGATAGACGAGAAAAAACGCCTGATTTCCGAAGCTCAGGCCGAGCATATTGCCGGGCGGGTTACGGGTAAGGACGCTATTGTTACTATCGCGACGACAAAGCCGGAAAACACGAAACCACCGTTGCCGCTTAACCTTTCCACGCTACAGCAGCTATGCGCAAAGCGATTTGGTTATTCTGCAAAAGATACGCTCGATGTGATGCAGGGGTTGTATGAAACTCACAAGCTTCTGACCTATCCACGTTCTGACAATCGCTATCTTTCAGATGAGCATTACTACCAGGCCGGAGATATTGCTGCCGCGATAGCGGCCACCGTACCCGAACTGGCGTCTGCGATCGCAGATATGGATAAAGGCCAGAAGCACAAAGCCTTTAATGCCAGCAAGATTGAGGCGCACCACGCCATCATCCCGACGACAAAAAGCGGAGCCGGTATTCAGCTTAATGAAAAAGAGCGGAACGTTTATAACCTGGTGTCCGTCTACTTTATCGGGCTGTTCTACCCGGATGCGATCCGCAACAAGACGAAAATCCACTTTGATATTAAGGGGGATACTTTTACGGCCACACAGAGCGTTCTGGTACAAAAGGGCTGGGAGGCGCTAGGTAAGGATAGTGATGATGAGGACGAAACCGAAGATGCCGGAACGGATGGTTTTGATCTTTCATTGCTGAAATTTAATGACAGCGGCCTGTGTGAATCGGCAGACGTGGACAAGAAAAAGACTACACCACCTCGCTATTTCACAGAGTCAACCTTACTGGCCGCCATGACGAGTGCAGCAAAATTCATTGATGATCCGGCTCTCAGAAAGGCGCTGGAAGCGAAAGACGAGGGCAGCAGTGATCGTGGCAGTATCGGAACGGAAGCCACTCGCGCGGGCATTCTTGAGAAACTGGCGGCAAATACCGGGCTTATCTCCATCGAAAAAGAAAAGGGGTATTCGGAGCTGGTATGGAAAACCACAAAACAAGGCCAGGAGTTTTGCGCTGCACTGCCTCCTGAAATCACTAAACCGGATATCTCCGCTCTGTGGGCTGAAAAGCAGTCTCAGATCAAAGCCGGAGAGCTGACGGTTGAGGAGTTTATTAAGGAAAATGATGAGTATGTCCAGGGGTTAATCGACGAGCTGGACAGGAACGGAATTTCGATTTCTTCAAATGCCACGTCCTGCCCGGTCTGTAACAACGGTTTCCTGCGTAAACGTAAGGGGCAAAATGGCTTTTTCTGGGGATGCTCCTGCTATCCTGAATGCAAGACAACATTCCCGGACAAAGACGGCAAGCCGGATATGGAAGCAAAATCCAGATCAGAAGGTTCCATGTCCCGGCTCGAAGCCCCCTGCCCTTCATGTAGTAAAGAAATTATTATCCGGCCTAAAGGCTTTTTCTGTTCCGGGTGCGAGTTTAAAATCTGGTCTGAAGTGTCAGGAAAAAAACTGACACAAAATCAGGTTGAAACATTAATCAAAAAAGGTAAAACCGGAGAGATTAAAGGCTTTACCAGTAATAAAACCGGGAAAAAGTTTGACGCTGCAATTGTTTTGCAGGATAAAGCTACGGGTAAACTTGGGTTTCAGTTCAGTAAAAAATAAGGATTAACGCGATGAGTGAAAATGAAACATTTGATGCAACACGAAAGCTACTCCTGAATATTCGCTCTGTTCGTGTTTTTGCGCGAGAAACCAGCTTTGAACAACTGCTGGAAATGCAGGAAAAGCTTAATGCCGTGATCGAAGAACGCCGTGAAGAAGCAGAGCGTGAGGCAGCAGAACGCGCAGAACGCGAAAGAAAGCGCCAGGAGCTGCTCCAGCTGATCGCCGGAGAAGGTTTTTCACCGGAAGAACTGCTTGGCCTGTCCGAAGATGCGCCAAAAACACGGAAAAAGACGTTGCCAAAAGCGCCGCCTAAATATCAGTTTGACGAAAACGGCGAAACGAAATACTGGTCTGGCCGTGGCCGGACACCAAAACCAATCGACGAAGCATTAAAAGCTGGCCGTTCTCTTGATGAGTTTCTCATCAAAAAAGACGCTTCCAGCTCTGTTGGTGACGAACAGTAATCTAACAAGCCTCTGACACTGCGTCGGAGGCTTTTTTTTAGCAAAAAGGGCGCGGGGGGTTATGGTGAAGAAATCTTTGGATATCTTCGCGGGGATAAGGGAAGTAGTCTCTGATATCTTTGGTTTCTAACTTACCAGTGCAGTGATACGTCTGAAAATAGATCCACTCAGCTATTGTTTTGTAGATGTGATTTCCCATGTTCGCACTTTGAGAACCATACTGCATGACTTGTGCATCCGGGTCGTTACACATTTCCGGCGGAGTGAGTACATGATATGTCCTGCATAACAGCGGGCGGTAATTGTAGATTGAGCATGTTCCCTTCTCAGACAAAAACGGACATTTTGACTCATGCCCGGTCGTAAGCGGGTTGTCTCTGGCAGTGAGTTTACTTGCTTGTGCAATATGTGTTGCCTCAAGCGCGGTTAAATGAACATCGATTTTACAGCACGAAGAGCACCCCTTTTGACAGGAGGTAAACGTGCTCACAAATTCTTTGTTAAAACGATCCAAAAAGGCGTACATCTGTTTTAACTTGAGGTAAATATTACCTGATTGAGTATTGAGTTTATTTATGAGTGCCTTTAACTCATCGAGATACTTATCAGGTACGGGTTTCAGATTGGTATGGCCGGGTAATGTATCGCCTGGCTCCAGGTGGATCACTGAGTTAGGTTTGATATCCATTGCTTTTGCTTCCTTTATTCTTCTCGCGCTGGTTGTTCTTTTGACACTAAAACAAGCGTCATTCAATGGCAAGGTATCAAGCCCAGCAGTAAATCACGCTTGCCAGCAAACCAGTTTCCTGCAGCCGGTTTGGCCGTTGATTTTTGCCAGCAATCTTACTCACTCGATACCCGCCTTGGGCTTGAAATTGCCAGCAAAAAAGATTGCCGCTAGCAAAGGTGTGGTTTATATTATCTGTATCGTACGATACAGATAATGGAGAAGCTTAATAGATGACTGAAAAAATCACTGACGAGGAACTGGCAGATTTGTTGGAGGCGCTCAAAAGAGCACATGGTATGGGCGTTTGTTCAAAGGCGGTTAAGCTGGCACAGCGTTGCGCTGATGTGTTCCCTGCTATTGTTGCAGAGTTACAGGAATATCGGAACGCCGCTAAGCGAACTTCAGCATGACAAGAGCCACGGAACGCGCTTACAGCGAGCTACAACAGGCGTTTGATTTCTATAACCAGCGCCTTTTTGACGGCGAACTCCCTGACTGTCTGATTACGTTCCAGCGCGGCAAGAACACAATGGGCTATTTCAGTTACAGGCGCTTTGTTGCTGCTGACGGCAGCGGCAGGATGATTGATGAAATCGCCCTCAATCCTGAATACTTCCCGGTGTACCCGCTTATTGAAGTCATGCAAACGCTGGTTCATGAGCAGTGCCATATGTGGCAGTACCACTACGGCAACCCGTCGCGTAAGACGTACCACAATGCGCAGTGGGCGGCAAAAATGGAAAGTATCGGACTTATGCCCTCCTCCACCGGGAGACCTGGTGGTGCGAAAGTCGGCCAGAAGATTAATGACTATCCGATCCCTGGTGGCCGCTTCCAGCGCGTCACACTGGAACTGTTCCAGGGGCAATTTGCTTTGAGCTGGTTTGATCGCTTCCCTGTCCAGGTCGAACAACAAAAAGATATGACCGCCGTAATAGAGCAATGGCGCGAAACGCTTGCTCTGGCGCATCAAAATGCTGAGGCCGGGATTGATATAGAAGCGGTGCTTTCTATGGCTCTGCTGCCGTCAGTGTCACCGCAGAACGGGAGCCATTCAGATGATATGGCCGGGAGCAATGACAATGATTTGTCAGTTGCAGCATTTGAGGACAAGCCAAAACGAAATAAAGTTAAATATCAGTGTCGCGGGTGTGGCGCTGCCGTGTGGGGCAAAGCCGGACTGAATATTGAATGCGGCGATTGCGAGCTGGCTTTCATCGAAAATTAATTGCCAGCAAATTTTCCCGGTCACAGCTGTTGGTCAGTGTTTTTTGCCAGCAAAGTTTCTTCCCGGGTTCGCGCCGGCAGCGCAAAAATGACAGCAAAAGAGGGGTATCATGGGGCATTACACAATCAGAACGAATGACGACGAAGATCAGGCCATTAAAAAGGCGCAGGAAGCGACCGGACAGGCATCAGCCAGCAAAACCTTTATGACGGCTATCCTTGAGCTTCAGCGTAACAGAGACGAGATGGCGCAGCTACGGCGTGAACTGGCGCAGGAAAAAGCGCGAAGTCAGGAGCTGGTATCATCGGTAAAACAATTCCGTTCCAGCCTGAACAATCTGTTTGATCTGGCTGACAACCCTTAAATAACAAGGAGCGAAACGTGCATACCACAAATGCGATTATCCTGTGCCTGGTGTCATATCCCTGCATCGTTGCATGGGTTATCTATAAAAACAGATTTGTCGATTACTTGTTTTTAACTCTGCTTGCTTGTTTGGGGAGCATTTTTTCAGTCGTATTGTATAAACAGCCCGACTACTCATTGACCATATATCAGGCCGTTGCTGTCGGCTATGCTGCCGTGATCATGCCAACGGTGTTAGTTTTGAGTGTCGTTAATATCCTCATGGGAAAAGCAGAGAGAACGTGCAAATGAATACACTGGCTGCACTGGAAAATACGTTTCGTGATATGAGAAAGCATGGCTGCCAAACAGTCATGGTCACGCAGTCTTTAGCTGATTTTGGCCGCTACAGCTATAAACCGCGCCCTGCATTTCAGGACTGGATCGAACGGCTGAAGACTGGCGAACGTCTGCCGCGAGGCCGTTACTTTGTTGGCAAGAAGCCTGGTGGCCGCCTGGTGCTCATTGATGAATTGGGGGGAACATGGACAGAAAAAGTAACAGTGATTCATACCAACGCTGGATGATAGAGAAGGCTGACAAAAGGGAAAGGACGCAAATCAGTATGTCGTTCGTAAAGATGAAGGACGTACTTTTTAACGTGCTGGCTATCGGTACTGTTTTAGCAGCCCTGGTGGTGATCTTTTATGAAGTGCAAAGCAGCTTATAAATTGATGGCCGTTGACAATGAATGTCATACTACCTGACCGGGCAATGCCGGAAGATTTCTTTCACGGGTGATGGTTTGTGATCCCGGCATTGTTCCGGCGCTCTCTCGTAAATTCTCGCGCCCAATCCCCCTCGCAAAACCTCAGAATTCACGTAACGCACCGCGATTTCGGCAACCATCAACCCTAACGTCCTTATGTTGTTGGGTTTGCCGCAGAACAATTTATTCATTTAAAATAGATTTAAACGAAGCGGGAAACCGCAGACGTAAAAAAACCGACTGGTGAGGTCGGCTTTTTTACGGTTCCGGTGCGAGCTGGTAACTCAGCCCGGAAGGGAAACTCTCTACAACTGACAATAGTATGATAATCCGTGAAGCCTGATTATGCAATATGACGGGCAGTGACTGTGCGTTAACGGTTTGCCTGAACGCTAGATAAACGTATAATCAGAGGGTTAGCTCTGTGGTGAGTCTCTCCCTGCATTCCGCTAAATGCGGCATGAACAGGTTCAAAGTCCTGACAGGTAATACAGGTGGTGCTGGTTATCTGTGCTCTGGCAGGAGTGAGACTCTCTACAACTGACAAGACGAAGAGAAGCCGTGGTGACAGGCAGTGTAAGAGCAAGCCACGGTGTCTTTACTCCATTTATGGAGAAAACGGATGATTAACCTGTTAATCATCGTTCTGAGGGCGGTAGCGGCGCTTGCAAACGCGCTGATTGCCATTCTGGAACTGATCCGCCAGTTCATCGACTAATGAACACGGAAACGTAATTAAGGCCGGAGGAACACCACCTCCGGCCTTTAATAAAAATATAGTTTAGTTACAACATTCACTAGTCTGTACTAACCACCACACACCTGACCTTCTGCGCACAAGTTACCTTTAATCAGGAGAGCATGAAAAACCTCGGGGCAGCCATCGAATGATGCCATCTACAGGGGTTAAAATAACCACCATCATTTCATAACAATACCTGCTGACTATGAAGATCTACGTCATCAAAATAGCAGTTCATGGAGTCAGTCCGATGGTCTGGCGTCGGCTGAGAATTGCTGCCGA
>NZ_JBLGWC010000003.1:0-96517 GCF_050031465.1 Enterobacter cloacae complex sp. 277I4 | reverse complement strand
CGGTTCCCTGACGACCGGGCCAACCGCATCAGAAATCCATGCCGCCCATGCCACCCATGCCGCCGCCCGGCGGCATCGCCGGCTCGTCCTTCTTCGGGGCCTCGGCCACCATGGCTTCGGTGGTGATCATCAGGCCCGCGATGGAGGCGGCGTTCTGCAACGCGGTGCGGGTGACCTTGGCAAAGAAGGTATCCAGCAGGTACGACACGTCCGCGATCTGGTCGAGGTTGGCATCACCGCTCACGGATGTGACGCTGCCCTTCTTGTTCAGGAAGAAATCGCGCCAGTTGCCATAGGCCTGGTCGCGCTCCACTTCCGCGCGGTAAAGGTTCAGGTCTTCCTGGCTGGCACCTTCCAGCACGTGCGACATGCGCAGCGGCGCTCGGGTGCGGCAAAAACTTTTGTTTGTTCATCAATGATTTGACCGTCTATTTCAAACGTTTTACCAGCATAATCAAATAGATGGTAATAAGTTAAAATAGATTCTGAAAATGATATATCATTTTCTTTATTAACAAATATCAGCTCTTGTCCTTTTTCTATACGGTTTTGAATTTCATCTTGATAACTTTTTACAAGATAAATGCTATCGCCACGCCATATTTCCTGTCCGTTATAAGTGAAATCATCATCATCATAGTAATCAATAAAGATAATGTCATAGCAAGAATCTGTGTAATAATCATCAATATCGTCGCCATGAACGACGATAATTTGGCGATTGGTGTTTAGTAATTCAATTAGGATAGATTTATTGTAGTCGCTTAAAATTGTAGTCATTTAAATTACTTCCTTTCTTTAAAAAAATTATTTTTTTAGGCGCTTTGGCTGGGTGCTTAATCTTTTAAAATCGAGTGAAGATTTATCCAAGATACGCACTTCGCTTTAGTTCCTAATTATTTTTTCAGTGTGCTTGGTGGTTTGCTTGGTTATAAAAAAGTGGAGAGATTAAAAAGCTGCAAGGGCGATCTATGATCGTGCATTTACCCTTGCGGTCTTTTTTGAACGAACTATAACCAGAAAAAGCAAAGCCCTTAGCACACTAAAATATTAGGTACGTCAAGCGGTATCTTGGATAGTAAAATCGAACGGAAAAAAAGCACTTGATATACTTATCAAGTGCTTTCCTAGCCTTTATGTTCGTAAATAAACCACTTGTAACTTGTAACTTTTTTCATGTTACAAGTTACCACTCGTGGTAGTTACCACAAAGCCACATGTTAACATTAAATAATGTTAAGCATTTCATGGAAAAGCTTTTCTATAATCTTTAAGGCTTCTTGTGTACTTCTTGCTAGTCTAGGGACCTCTTTAGCTCCTTGGAAGCTGTCAGTAGTATACCTAATAATTTATCTACATTCCCTTTAGTAACGTGTAACTTTCCAAATTTACAAAAGCGACTCATAGAATTATTTCCTCCCGTTAAATAATAGATAACTATTAAAAATAGACAATACTTGCTCATAAGTAACGGTACTTAAATTGTTTACTTTGGCGTGTTTCATTGCTTGATGAAACTGATTTTTAGTAAACAGTTGACGATATTCTCGATTGACCCATTTTGAAACAAAGTACGTATATAGCTTCCAATATTTATCTGGAACATCTGTGGTATGGCGGGTAAGTTTTATTAAGACACTGTTTACTCTTGGTTTAGGATGAAAGCATTCCGCTGGCAGCTTAAGCAATTGCTGAATCGAGACTTGAGTGTGCAAGAGCAACCCTAGTGTTCGGTGAATATCCAAGGTACGCTTGTAGAATCCTTCTTCAACAATCAGATAGATGTCAGACGCATGGCTTTCAAAAACCACTTTTTTAATAATTTGTGTGCTTAAATGGTAAGGAATATTCCCAACAATTTTATACCTCTGTTTGTTAGGGAATTGAAACTGTAGAATATCTTGGTGAATTAAAGTGACACGAGTATTCAGTTTTAATTTTTCTGACGATAAGTTGAATAGATGACTGTCTAATTCAATAGACGTTACCTGTTTACTTATTTTAGCCAGTTTCGTCGTTAAATGCCCTTTACCTGTTCCAATTTCGTAAACGGTATCGGTTTCTTTTAAATTCAATTGTTTTATTATTTGGTTGAGTACTTTTTCACTCGTTAAAAAGTTTTGAGAATATTTTATATTTTTGTTCATGTAATTTACTCCTGAAGTGATTACATCTATAAACAAATACAGAAGTTAAACGATTTGTTTGTAATTTTAGTTATCTGTTTAAAAAGTCATAAGATTAGTCACTGGTAGGAATTAATCTAACGTATTTATTTATCTGCGTAATCACTTTTTTTAGTCTGTTTCAAAACAGTAGATGTTTTATCTACATAACGCATTTGATAACGCATTTGGAATACCAACATGACGAATCCCTCCTTCTTAATTACAAATTTTTAGCATCTAATTTAACTTCAATTCCTATTATACAAAATTTGGCACTGTTGCAAATAGTCGGTGGTGATAAACTTATCATCCCCTTTTGCTGATGGAGCTGCACATGAACCCATTCAAAGGCCGGCATTTTCAGCGTGACATCATTCTGTGGGCCGTACGCTGGTACTGCAAATACGGCATCAGTTACCGTGAGCTGCAGGAGATGCTGGCTGAACGCGGAGTGAATGTCGATCACTCCACGATTTACCGCTGGGTTCAGCGTTATGCGCCTGAAATGGAAAAACGGCTGCGCTGGTACTGGCGTAACCCTTCCGATCTTTGCCCGTGGCACATGGATGAAACCTACGTGAAGGTCAATGGCCGCTGGGCGTATCTGTACCGGGCCGTCGACAGCCGGGGCCGCACTGTCGATTTTTATCTCTCCTCCCGTCGTAACAGCAAAGCTGCATACCGGTTTCTGGGTAAAATCCTCAACAACGTGAAGAAGTGGCAGATCCCGCGATTCATCAACACGGATAAAGCGCCCGCCTATGGTCGCGCGCTTGCTCTGCTCAAACGCGAAGGCCGGTGCCCGTCTGACGTTGAACACCGACAGATTAAGTACCGGAACAACGTGATTGAATGCGATCATGGCAAACTGAAACGGATAATCGGCGCCACGCTGGGATTTAAATCCATGAAGACGGCTTACGCCACCATCAAAGGTATTGAGGTGATGCGTGCACTACGCAAAGGCCAGGCCTCAGCATTTTATTATGGTGATCCCCTGGGCGAAATGCGCCTGGTAAGCAGAGTTTTTGAAATGTAAGGCCTTTGAATAAGACAAAAGGCTGCCTCATCGCTAACTTTGCAACAGTGCCGGATTGAATATAACCGACGTGACTGTTATATTTAGGTGGCTAAACCCGTCAAGCCCTCAGGAGTGAATCATGACCGTAGTCACGACCGCCGATACCTCCCAACTGTACGCACTTGCAGCCCGACATGGGCTCAAGCTCCATGGCCCGCTGACTGTCAATGAGCTTGGGCTCGACTATAGGATCGTGATCGCCACCGTCGACGATGGACGTCGGTGGGTGCTGCGCATCCCGCGCCGAGCCGAGGTAAGCGCGAAGGTCGAACCAGAGGCGCGGGTGCTGGCAATGCTCAAGAATCGCCTGCCGTTCGCGGTGCCGGACTGGCGCGTGGCCAACGCCGAGCTCGTTGCCTATCCCATGCTCGAAGACTCGACTGCGATGGTCATCCAGCCTGGTTCGTCCACGCCCGACTGGGTCGTGCCGCAGGACTCGGAGGTCTTCGCGGAGAGCTTCGCGACCGCGCTCGCCGCCCTGCATGCCGTCCCCATTTCCGCCGCCGTGGATGCGGGGATGCTCATCCGTACACCGACGCAGGCCCGTCAGAAGGTGGCCGACGACGTTGACCGCGTCCGACGCGAGTTCGTGGTGAACGACAAGCGCCTCCACCGGTGGCAGCGCTGGCTCGACGACGATTCGTCGTGGCCAGATTTCTCCGTGGTGGTGCATGGCGATCTCTACGTGGGCCATGTGCTCATCGACAACACGGAGCGCGTCAGCGGGATGATCGACTGGAGCGAGGCCCGCGTTGATGACCCTGCCATCGACATGGCCGCGCACCTTATGGTCTTTGGTGAAGAGGGGCTCGCGAAGCTCCTCCTCACGTATGAAGCGGCCGGTGGCCGGGTGTGGCCGCGGCTCGCCCACCACATCGCGGAGCGCCTTGCGTTCGGGGCGGTCACCTACGCACTCTTCGCCCTCGACTCGGGTAACGAAGAGTACCTCGCTGCGGCGAAGGCGCAGCTCGCCGCAGCGGAAGCAGCGGAATGAGCGAACGTCGATATAGCCCGCTCGCGACGCTGTTCGCGGCGACCTTTCTCTTCCGGATCGGCAACGCGGTGGCGGCCCTCGCGCTTCCATGGTTCGTCCTGTCTCATACAAAGAGCGCGGCCTGGGCGGGCGCCACGGCCGCTAGCAGCGTCATCGCGACCATCATCGGCGCGTGGGTTGGTGGTGGCCTCGTCGATCGGTTCGGGCGCGCGCCCGTCGCATTGATCTCGGGTGTGGTGGGCGGCGTGGCCATGGCGAGCATCCCACTGCTCGATGCCGTTGGCGCCCTCTCGAACACTGGGCTGATCGCTTGCGTGGTGCTCGGTGCCGCGTTCGACGCACCCGGTATGGCCGCGCAGGACAGTGAGCTGCCCAAACTCGGCCACGTCGCCGGGCTCTCCGTTGAGCGCGTCTCGTCACTGAAAGCGGTGATCGGGAACGTCGCGATTCTAGGTGGCCCGGCCCTTGGGGGGGCCGCAATCGGCCTGCTTGGCGCTGCGCCAACGCTCGGGCTGACGGCGTTCTGCTCCGTCCTTGCAGGTCTGCTCGGCGCGTGGGTGCTTCCCGCGCGTGCCGCTCGGACGATGACCACGACGGCGACTCTCTCCATGCGCGCCGGCGTCGCTTTTCTCTGGAGCGAACCCCTGCTGCGCCCTCTCTTTGGTATAGTGATGATCTTCGTGGGCATCGTTGGCGCCAACGGCAGCGTCATCATGCCTGCGCTGTTTGTAGATGCAGGACGCCAAGTAGCAGAGCTCGGGCTGTTCTCCTCAATGATGGGGGCTGGTGGTCTCCTTGGCATTGCCATTCATGCGTCGGTCGGCGCCCGGATATCAGCGCAGAACTGGCTGGCGGTGGCATTTTGTGGCTCTGCGGTGGGCTCGCTTCTGCTTTCACAGTTGCCAGGCGTGCCGGTGCTGATGTTGTTGGGCGCGCTCGTGGGACTGCTGACCGGCTCAGTCTCTCCCATTCTCAACGCTGCCATCTACAACCGCACGCCGCCAGAACTTCTCGGCCGGGTACTCGGCACGGTCTCGGCGGTGATGCTGTCAGCCTCGCCCATGGTTATGCTTGCGGCCGGCGCGTTTGTCGACCTTGCTGGTCCGCTCCCTGGCCTCGTTGTATCGGCCGTGTTTGCGGGGCTCGTGGCTCTACTCTCGCTCCGTCTTCAATTTGCTACAATGGCGGCGGCAGCCACAGCCTCCGCCCCAACCCATACAGAAGGTGAACACTGATGCCCCGCCCCAAGCTCAAGTCCGATGACGAGGTACTCGAGGCCGCCACCGTAGTGCTGAAGCGTTGCGGTCCCATAGAGTTCACGCTCAGCGGAGTAGCAAAGGAGGTGGGGCTCTCCCGCGCAGCGTTAATCCAGCGCTTCACCAACCGCGATACGCTGCTGGTGAGGATGATGGAGCGCGGCGTCGAGCAGGTGCGGCATTACCTGAATGCGATACCGATAGGCGCAGGGCCGCAAGGGCTCTGGGAATTTTTGCAGGTGCTCGTTCGGAGCATGAACACTCGCAACGACTTCTCGGTGAACTATCTCATCTCCTGGTACGAGCTCCAGGTGCCGGAGCTACGCACGCTTGCGATCCAGCGGAACCGCGCGGTGGTGGAGGGGATCCGCAAGCGACTGCCCCCAGGTGCTCCTGCGGCAGCTGAGTTGCTCCTGCACTCGGTCATCGCTGGCGCGACGATGCAGTGGGCCGTCGATCCGGATGGTGAGCTAGCTGATCATGTGCTGGCTCAGATCGCTGCCATCCTGTGTTTAATGTTTCCCGAACACGACGATTTCCAACTCCTCCAGGCACATGCGTAAACGGAGGTGTGCAGAGTCCCTGCGGCAGGCGACGAACACGACCGTCGTCGATTAGTACCGGTACGGTCGGTGGTATCGAAGTCTTGATCACCACTCAGGTCTACGGCTTACAAATGGTGACCATCCCGATACTTGCGTCAGAGCACCGGGCCGATTCTTTGACAGTGAATCACTCCCGTAAGGTTGTGCCGGTGTGGGTGTCCCGGGTCGAGACGATACTCCGCCAATGCGCCCAGCAAACAACCTGGCCATCGCAGGTGGTGGGGAGCGGTGTGGCGGATGAGTTGGACAAGTTGGTGTAGCAGCACGAGCACGGCGAGATAACATCGCAGGAGTTCGACATGCTCAAGAGACAGCTGATTGCGAATCGCGATGCAGATTCATAACCCGATTGCGGGTTGGCTTCACTCCACCATCACCGAGCAGACTAGCACGGCGGGCTCTGTTGCAAAGATTGGCGGCAGTCAGAGGTAGGCTGTCGCTCTGCGCCGATCAGGCGGCTGCTGCGAAATGGTGGTTGAGCATGCCCATGGCCTCCGTCAGCGCCGAGGGCCCAATGCCAAAAGCTCTCTCCACAAGGCGCACCTCGCCCCTGATGCCGGGCTGCAGGCACCAGGGGCGAGCCTGTCCTTTGCGCAGGGCTCGCATGACTTCGAATCCCTTGATCGTGGCATAGGCCGTGGGGATCGATTTGAAACCGCGCACCGGCTTGATCAGTATCTTGAGCTTTCCGTGATCGGCCTCGATCACGTTATTGAGATACTTCACCTGCCGGTGGGCCGTCTCCCGGTCCAGCTTTCCTTCGCGCTTCAATTCGGTGATCGCTGCACCATAGCTCGGCGCTTTGTCGGTATTGAGCGTGGCAGGCTTTTCCCAGTGCTTCAGGCCTCGCAGGGCCTTGCCCAGGAACCGCTTCGCTGCCTTGGCGCTGCGGGTCGGCGACAGGTAGAAATCGATCGTGTCGCCCCGCTTGTCGACTGCCCGGTACAGGTAGGTCCACTTGCCCCGCACCTTGACGTAGGTTTCATCCAGGCGCCAGCTCGGATCAAAGCCACGCCGCCAGAACCAGCGCAGCCGCTTCTCCATCTCCGGGGCGTAGCACTGGACCCAGCGATAGATCGTCGTATGGTCGACCGAAATGCCGCGTTCCGCCAGCATTTCCTCAAGGTCGCGATAGCTGATCGGATAGCGACAATACCAGCGCACCGCCCACAGGATCACATCACCCTGGAAATGGCGCCACTTGAAATCCGTCATCGTTCCGTCCGTCCAATCTCCGCCAAGCATGCTCAAGCTTCACGATTTTTGCAACAGAGCCAGCTGAAGCTCATCCGGTTCACCGGTGAATCTGCCATAGCTTTCAGTCTGCTCAGTGGTCAGAAAGTCAACGGGCATATCGGCCTCCCTGCCTGACGGGCATTTAGTAACATTTTTCCAACCGTACGAAATGTTATAAATTATCGGACATCGTAAAACTGTTACATTAATATGTCTATTAAATCGTAAATTTGTAATAATAGACATGAGTTGTCCGATATTCGATTTAAGGTACATTTTTATGCGACTTTTTGGTTACGCTCGGGTCTCAACCAGTCAGCAGTCTCTTGATCTTCAGGTCAGAGCACTCAAAGACGCAGGTGTGAAAGCAAACCGTATATTTACCGATAAGGCATCCGGCAGTTCAACAGACCGGGAAGGGCTGGATTTGCTGAGGATGAAGGTGGAGGAAGGTGATGTCATTCTGGTTAAGAAGCTCGACCGTCTTGGCCGCGACACTGCCGATATGATCCAACTGATAAAGGAATTTGACGCTCAGGGCGTGGCAGTCCGGTTCATTGATGACGGGATCAGTACCGACGGTGATATGGGGCAAATGGTGGTCACCATCCTGTCGGCTGTGGCACAGGCTGAACGCCGGAGGATCCTAGAACGCACGAATGAGGGCCGACAGGAAGCAAAGCTGAAAGGAATCAAATTTGGCCGCAGGCGTACCGTGGACAGGAACGTCGTGCTGACGCTTCATCAGAAGGGCACTGGTGCAACGGAAATTGCTCATCAGCTCAGTATTGCCCGCTCCACGGTTTATAAAATTCTTGAAGACGAAAGGGCCTCGTGATACGCCTATTTTTATAGGTTAATGTCATGATAATAATGGTTTCTTAGACGTCAGGTGGCACTTTTCGGGGAAATGTGCGCGGAACCCCTATTTGTTTATTTTTCTAAATACATTCAAATATGTATCCGCTCATGAGACAATAACCCTGGTAAATGCTTCAATAATATTGAAAAAGGAAGAGTATGAGTATTCAACATTTTCGTGTCGCCCTTATTCCCTTTTTTGCGGCATTTTGCCTTCCTGTTTTTGCTCACCCAGAAACGCTGGTGAAAGTAAAAGATGCTGAAGATCAGTTGGGTGCACGAGTGGGTTACATCGAACTGGATCTCAACAGCGGTAAGATCCTTGAGAGTTTTCGCCCCGAAGAACGTTTTCCAATGATGAGCACTTTTAAAGTTCTGCTATGTGGTGCGGTATTATCCCGTGTTGACGCCGGGCAAGAGCAACTCGGTCGCCGCATACACTATTCTCAGAATGACTTGGTTGAGTACTCACCAGTCACAGAAAAGCATCTTACGGATGGCATGACAGTAAGAGAATTATGCAGTGCTGCCATAACCATGAGTGATAACACTGCTGCCAACTTACTTCTGACAACGATCGGAGGACCGAAGGAGCTAACCGCTTTTTTGCACAACATGGGGGATCATGTAACTCGCCTTGATCGTTGGGAACCGGAGCTGAATGAAGCCATACCAAACGACGAGCGTGACACCACGATGCCTGCAGCAATGGCAACAACGTTGCGCAAACTATTAACTGGCGAACTACTTACTCTAGCTTCCCGGCAACAATTAATAGACTGGATGGAGGCGGATAAAGTTGCAGGACCACTTCTGCGCTCGGCCCTTCCGGCTGGCTGGTTTATTGCTGATAAATCTGGAGCCGGTGAGCGTGGGTCTCGCGGTATCATTGCAGCACTGGGGCCAGATGGTAAGCCCTCCCGTATCGTAGTTATCTACACGACGGGGAGTCAGGCAACTATGGATGAACGAAATAGACAGATCGCTGAGATAGGTGCCTCACTGATTAAGCATTGGTAACTGTCAGACCAAGTTTACTCATATATACTTTAGATTGATTTAAAACTTCATTTTTAATTTAAAAGGATCTAGGTGAAGATCCTTTTTGATAATCTCATGACCAAAATCCCTTAACGTGAGTTTTCGTTCCACTGAGCGTCAGACCCCGAAAACGATTTAGGAGACACCGATGAACATCAACGATGCCCTCACCTCCATCCTGGCCTCAAAAAAATACCGCGCCCTTTGCCCGGATACCGTGCGGCGCATCCTGACTGAGGAATGGGGGCGGCATAAATCCCCCAAACAGACCGTAGAGGCTGCACGCACCCGGCTGCATGGAATTTGCGGGGCATATGTCACCCCGGAATCGCTCAAGGCTGCTGCCGCCGCGCTTTCTGCGGGCGATGTAAAAAAGGCATTGTCGCTGCATGCCTCCACCAAGGAGCGACTGGCCGAGCTGGATACCCTGTACGATTTTATCTTTTCAGCCGAAACTCCCCGCCGCGTGCTGGATATCGCCTGCGGTCTTAACCCCTTGGCGCTATACGAGCGCGGCATTGCATCCGTGTGGGGCTGTGATATCCACCAGGGATTGGGGGATGTCATCACCCCCTTTGCTAGGGAAAAAGATTGGGATTTTACCTTTGCCCTGCAGGATGTGCTGTGTGCGCCGCCCGCCGAAGCCGGCGACCTGGCGCTGATTTTTAAGCTTTTGCCCCTGCTGGAGCGGGAGCAGGCCGGTTCTGCCATGGCACTTTTACAATCCCTCAATACCCCGCGCATGGCTGTCAGCTTTCCCACGCGTAGTTTAGGCGGGCGTGGAAAAGGCATGGAGGCGAACTACGCCGCATGGTTCGAGGGCGGCTTGCCCGCCGAGTTTGAGATTGAGGATAAAAAGACCATCGGAACAGAACTTATATACTTGATAAAAAAGAATGGATAAGCCAATCAGAAGGCAAATCATCTAAAAAAGAGGAACGAAAAATATTTTTCGTTCCTCTTTTGTTCTATCGAACAAGCACACTACGACTGCTGTTTTTGAAGCAGCCTTTTATAGCTCAGCTCGATGCCCAACGCCCCCAGCGGCGCTGTAAGTATAATGGCAAGAACCGCCACCGCAAGTATGGTTTCCCCACTGCCAAGCCCCATCGCCAGCGGAATAGCGCCGATTGCAGCCTGCACCGTTGCCTTGGGCAGATAGGCAATCATGCAGAACAGGCGCTCCTTCCGGGATAGGTCTGTACCCAGCGTACTCATCCACACGCCCAGCATGCGAAACAGCAGCGCAGCTGTGATCAGCAGCATGCCGCTTAGCCCGGCGGAGAAAAGGTAACGGATGTTGACCGTTGCACCCACCAGCACAAACAGCCAGATTTCTGCCGCCACCCAAAGCTTTGAAAATTTGCCGGATATACGCTTTGCAACCGGGGCGTTGGTTTTTAAAAGGGTGACGCCCATCCCCATCACCGCCAGCAATCCGGAAAATAGCGCCCTTTCGCCCAGGGTTTTCTCCAACGCAACCAGCGCAAAGGATGCGCCCAGCAGCAGGAGCACCTTGATCGTATCACGCATATGTACCCGCTTAAAAAGGGCTGCCGGCCGGCAAGGTGCTGTGCACGGATCTGCCCTGGCAGGGCATCAACGAAGACCAGAACCTGGGCATCGCCATCACCCGCCGTGCGCTGGAAGCCCCGCTGCGCGCCATCGTGGCCAACGCCGGTGAAGAACCGAGCGTGATCGTGGCCAACGTCAAGGCCGGCGAAGGCAGCTACGGCTACAACGCCGCCACCGGCGAGTTCGGCGACATGATCGCCATGGGCATCCTGGACCCGACCAAGGTGACCCGCTCGGCCCTGCAGCACGCCGCTTCCGTCGCCGGCCTTGCGATCACGACCGAAGTGGTCGTGGCCGAAGTGCCGAAGAAGGAAGAGCCGGCCATGCCGGGTGCTGGCGGTATGGGCGGCATGGGCGGCATGGATTTCTGATCCGGTTGGCCCGGTCGTCAGGGAACCGGACCGCGCCAGCGCGGTCCGATCCCGGCAACGACCCGACATCAAGGCCCCAAGGACGGGGCCGGAGCCCGGCAGCGATGCCGGGCTTTTTGTTGTGCCCGCGCCGCGGCAATGGGCACTGTTGCAAAGTTAGCGATGAGGCAGCCTTTTGTCTTATTCAAAGGCCTTACATTTCAAAAACTCTGCTTACCAGGCGCATTTCGCCCAGGGGATCACCATAATAAAATGCTGAGGCCTGGCCTTTGCGTAGTGCACGCATCACCTCAATACCTTTGATGGTGGCGTAAGCCGTCTTCATGGATTTAAATCCCAGCGTGGCGCCGATTATCCGTTTCAGTTTGCCATGATCGCATTCAATCACGTTGTTCCGGTACTTAATCTGTCGGTGTTCAACGTCAGACGGGCACCGGCCTTCGCGTTTGAGCAGAGCAAGCGCGCGACCATAGGCGGGCGCTTTATCCGTGTTGATGAATCGCGGGATCTGCCACTTCTTCACGTTGTTGAGGATTTTACCCAGAAACCGGTATGCAGCTTTGCTGTTACGACGGGAGGAGAGATAAAAATCGACAGTGCGGCCCCGGCTGTCGACGGCCCGGTACAGATACGCCCAGCGGCCATTGACCTTCACGTAGGTTTCATCCATGTGCCACGGGCAAAGATCGGAAGGGTTACGCCAGTACCAGCGCAGCCGTTTTTCCATTTCAGGCGCATAACGCTGAACCCAGCGGTAAATCGTGGAGTGATCGACATTCACTCCGCGTTCAGCCAGCATCTCCTGCAGCTCACGGTAACTGATGCCGTATTTGCAGTACCAGCGTACGGCCCACAGAATGATGTCACGCTGAAAATGCCGGCCTTTGAATGGGTTCATGTGCAGCTCCATCAGCAAAAGGGGATGATAAGTTTATCACCACCGACTATTTGCAACAGTGCCGTTTACTCATACCTAGATTCTACGTCAGTACTTCAAAAAGCATAATCAAAGCCTTGATAAATATGCATTCCTTCGAAATTCAGCTTTCACCCATTGGGTGAAAGAAAAGTGCTCAACATAAAATACTCGAAGAAGATTTAGGCATAGATGTATATTTCTGTGACCCACATTCACCCTGGCAAAAAGGCACATGCGAAAATATGAATGGTTTAATTAGGCAATATTTACCTAAAGGGATTGATTTAAATCAGGCAGATCAGCATTATTTAAATCAAGTTGCCATGTCACTGAATACTCGTCCTAGAAAGGCGTTAGATTGGCTTACACCATTAGAGAAATTTGCTCAGCTTGTTGATTATCATATGGCTTTTGAAACTGTCGCACCTCATGTTTGAATTCGCCCCATATTTTTGCTACAGTGAACCAAATTAAGATCATCTATTTACTAGGCCTCGCATTTGCGGGGTTTTTAATGCTGAATAAAAGGAAAACTTGATGGAATTGCCCAATATTATGCACCCGGTCGCGAAGCTGAGCACCGCATTAGCCGCTGCATTGATGCTGAGCGGGTGCATGCCCGGTGAAATCCGCCCGACGATTGGCCAGCAAATGGAAACTGGCGACCAACGGTTTGGCGATCTGGTTTTCCGCCAGCTCGCACCGAATGTCTGGCAGCACACTTCCTATCTCGACATGCCGGGTTTCGGGGCAGTCGCTTCCAACGGTTTGATCGTCAGGGATGGCGGCCGCGTGCTGTTGGTCGATACCGCCTGGACCGATGACCAGACCGCCCAGATCCTCAACTGGATCAAGCAGGAGATCAACCTGCCGGTCGCGCTGGCGGTGGTGACTCACGCGCATCAGGACAAGATGGGCGGTATGGACGCGCTGCATGCGGCGGGGATTGCGACTTATGCCAATGCGTTGTCGAACCAGCTTGCCCCGCAAGAGGGGCTGGTTGCGGCGCAACACAGCCTGACTTTCGCCGCCAATGGCTGGGTCGAACCAGCAACCGCGCCCAACTTTGGCCCGCTCAAGGTATTTTACCCCGGCCCCGGCCACACCAGTGACAATATCACCGTTGGGATCGACGGCACCGACATCGCTTTTGGTGGCTGCCTGATCAAGGACAGCAAGGCCAAGTCGCTCGGCAATCTCGGTGATGCCGACACTGAGCACTACGCCGCGTCAGCGCGCGCGTTTGGTGCGGCGTTCCCCAAGGCCAGCATGATCGTGATGAGCCATTCCGCCCCCGATAGCCGCGCCGCAATCACTCATACGGCCCGCATGGCCGACAAGCTGCGCTGAGCCATGGCTGACCACGTCACCCCCAATCTGCCATCGCGCGATTTCGATGTGACAGAGGCGTTTTATGCGAAGCTGGGCTTTGCGACGAGTTGGAAGGATCGCGGCTGGATGATCCTGCAGCGCGGCGGTTTGCAGCTCGAATTCTTCCCCTATCCTGACCTCGACCCAGCTACGAGCTCGTTCGGCTGTTGCCTGCGGTTGGATGATCTCGATGCCATGGTGGCATTGGTGAACGCGGCGGGAGCCGAGGAAAAAAGCACCGGCTGGCCGCGCTTCAAAGCTCCGCAACTGGAGGCGAGCGGCCTGAGGATCGGCTACCTGATCGATCCCGACTGCACGCTGGTGCGGCTGATCCAGAACCCCGACTGACCGCATGCCCGCGAAAATCAAGATTTGCGGGATCAGCACACCCGAGGCGCTCGATGCGACCATCGCGGCGCGGGCGGACTATGCCGGGTTGGTGTTCTATCCAGCGTCGCCCCGTGCGGTTACGTCGAATGTCGCGGGCGCTTTGACATCGCGCGCAGCTGGCCAGATCGCCATGGTCGGTTTGTTCGTCGATGCGGATGATGCTGTCATCGCCGACGCACTGGTGGCAGCCAAGCTGAACGCGCTGCAGCTGCACGGTTCGGAATCGCCCGAACGCGTGGCCCAGTTGCGCGCGCGGTTTGGCAAGCCGGTGTGGAAGGCGCTGCCCGTCGCCAGCGCCAGCGATGTCGCACGCGCCGCAGCCTATGCCGGGGCGGCGGACTTGATCTTGTTCGACGCCAAGACCCCCAAAGGCGCGCTGCCCGGCGGCATGGGGTTGGCGTTCGACTGGTCGCTGCTGGCCGGATATCGCGGTGCCTTGCCGTGGGGGCTGGCAGGCGGGCTAAATCCGACGAATGTTGCCGAGGCGATTGCGCGCACCGGAGCGCCGCTGGTCGATACCTCCAGCGGCGTCGAAAGCGCGCCGGGCGTCAAGGATACCGACAAGATTACCAATTTCGCCTTTGCGGTGCGCTTGGCCTAAATCGCGTCGATCAATAGGCGTCGTTCAGCGCAAAGATCGGCTTGCGGGTGCGCCACTGCCCTCGGGTGAAGTCGGGAAAATCTAACGTGCGATTGCCCTCAGCAATCGATTGTTCCGACAGAGGCGTGATCGCGCTCCAGGCCAGCGCGTCGTAAATGTCGATTGGCATCGGGGCCTTGGCCTTCAGCGCCTCGACAAAAGCGTGGATCACGAACCAGTCCATCCCGCCATGCCCGGCCCCTGCCGCCAGATCGGCGTAGCGTTTCCATAGCGGGTGATCGTATTTCGCAAACCAGCCCTCGGCAGGCTCCCAGCGGTGCGGCTGTGGGCTCTTGCCCTCCAGATAGATCGACTTGTTGACGTCCATCCACAGCCCCTCGGTGCCTTGCACCCGAAAGCCGAGAGAATAGGGGCGCGGCAGCGAGGTGTCGTGGCACAGCATGATCGTTTCACCATTAGTGCAGCCGATCATGGTGTTGACCACATCACCCAGTGCGAATTTCACCTCGGCGTTGGGATGATCGGCAGAGCCGTTCTTGACGACATAATCATGCAGCCCGCGCGCCTTACAGCCGAAGCCGCCAGCGCCCGCTTCGCCCGGCAACGCGACCTTCAGGGTGCGGGTCTGCGGCGGGTAGCACACGCCGGCATCGGCGCAGCCCTGGTACTTCACGGTCAGGGTGGTCGCGCTCGCGCCGGCCGCGGGCGTGCCGGTGAGGGTGCCGAGCAATTCCTTGCGGTAGGTTTCGACGTCGCCGAAGAATTCGTCGCGGTAGGCCTTGCCCTTCGGCAGCGCCATGGTCGCGCCGGTGAAGGCGGCATCGGCCTTGACCGAGGTGCGGTGCCGGTACAGGTAATAGCCGTCGGCGATCCGCCAGCGCACCTCGATGCGGTCCGGCGCGGTGGCCTGCGCGGACAGGACGAAGACCTCGTCGACCGGCGGCAGTTCGAAGTCCTGGGCGACGGCCGAGGTCGCGGGCAGCGCAAGCAGCAGGGCGAGCCCGGCCAGCCAGCGGCGCAGGCGGATCGTGGATGCGGTCATTGGCTCAGTTTACCGGTCGGCTCTCGGCGGCCAGCCATTGCAGGTATTCGGGCAGGCCGGACGCGGCTTCGACCGCGAGCGGGTATAGGAAGTATAAACCACCTTTTTGCTCCTCATCCGAAGTATCTTACCTGAAATTCCCTCACTCGTTTACCGCTCAAGCCCCAATTTTAACTGCCGGTCCAGCCTAAACCGCTCTAATAAGGTTCGATTTGGCGGTAAAATCTCTAGCCTGATAGCTCGAGAGATACAAACTGCCCCACCGCCCCGTTTAAAAGTTGGCAGTGTTGAGCAGTGTTGGATTTGGGGTCGTCAGTCAAAGAGACGACTCTGTGATGGATCGAACAGGCTGGGAGTCAGTGGCGGCGCTCGTTCTGGTGGCAGCTCACGCTGCTTGGCGGCATTCGCCTTGGCTGTTTTCTGTTTCAGATGCTTGAGAATCTGCTCAATGACCTTCGGATCTTCGATGCTGGCAATCACTTTGACGTGACCGCCGCAGTGTTCGCAGACTTCAATATCAATATTGAAGACTCGCTTGAGGCGTTGCATCCAGGTCATGGCGCGGTGGCGCTCTGCAGGACTCTTGTCACGCCAGTTAGTATCGAGACCTTCCGATTTGTCGGGCTTCTTGCCCCGCTTGGCGGGTGTTACTTGAACTCGGTGTTTGCTGTTCGGTGCAAAGACGCCGTGGAAGCGTGTGAGGTTGACTCGCGGCTTAGGTACCAACGCAGCGAGTTTGGCGATGAAGTCCAGCGGCTCGAAGATCACATGGGTGGTGCCATTGCGGTACGGAGTTTTGAGCTCGTAACGCACCTGCCCATTGGCGGTTAATGCCAGACGTTTTTCTGAAACCGCTGGCCGACTAATGTAGCGACACAAGCGCTCAAGCTTATCCCGCTGATGCGCTTCGGCCATCACACCGGCGTGTAGCGAGAAACCAGCATGGTTGGCTACTCGACTGCTTGAGTCGGCTTTATCCTCACGCCCTGGCAAGGTTTGCAGGGTGAAGACTTTGCGCCCTTGCTGGGGGCCGACGGCAATGCGATACGTAACCGAAGCACCATGTAATTGAGTCAGCGTATCGTCTTCGCCCTCTTCCAGTGTCAACCACGTATTCTCGGCATCACGCTCCAAAATCCCACGCTTTTCCATGCAGCGAGCGATGCGATGGCTGAGGGTGTGAGCGAGCGTATTCAGCTCATCGTAAGTGGGTGCCTTGACACGATGGAAGCGTTGCTTGCCATAGTCATCTTCGGCATAGACACCATCGAGAAACAGCATGTGGTAGTGGACATTGAGATTTAGCGCGGAGCCAAAGCGTTGGATAAGAGTCACTGAGCCAGTTTGTGCAGAGGCTTTGGTGTAACCGGCTTTTTTGATCAGATGAGTTGAGAGTGTACGATAGACGATACTCAAGACCTGGCCCATCAGCTGGGGATGGCGAGCCAGCAAAAAGCGTAGCTGGAAAGGAAAGCTGAGCACCCACTGGCGAATGGGCTCCTTGGGGAAGACTTCGTCTATCAGCAGCGCCGCACTCTCGGCCATCCGGCGGGCACCGCAGCTAGGGCAAAAGCCGCGTCGTTTACAGCTGAAGGCGACCAGACGCTCGTGATGACAATCCTCGCAGCGAACCCGCATGAAACCATACTCCAGACGGCCACATTGGAGGAGGTCGTTGAATTCTTGTTGGATGTAGCGAGGCAGGTGTTGACCTTGGGCTTCGAGTGAGGCTTTGAAGGCTGGGTAGTGCTGCTCAACCAGCTGGTAGAGCAGCGTCTGGTCGGGTTGGTGGCGTTCGTAACCGTTTGTTTGAGTGGGCGATTGACTCGCCGTGGCGTTCCTTGCCAGCGACATGGGTATCCTCCGCTGATACTGTGGTTATGTACAGTATCAGCGGCTTGCGTTCAGACGTCCAGTCTGGCCCTAGACATCGCTAAATGCTTAACCCGCAATAGCCCTCACGAGTTGTTATCAGCCACTACCGGTTGAGCGAGAAGGTTTTGGGTTCAGGGTGCTATTGCTCCACCAATCACAATACTGAAGCCCCAACTGTTATCAGTTGGGGCTTTTTCTTGTCTGTTTGCGGCGGTTGCGTTTTATCGGTAGTCGTCGAGCTCTGCACCATCCCACATAAGAGCTTAACGGTGCGATCTTCAACGCCATCACACAAAACTTTCTTTTTCACGCACAGTCAACTTATTGGATGTTTTATTAACAACCCAAAAGGAGATATTTAGCGGGCGGCCGGAAGGTGAATGCTAGGCATGATCTAACCCTCGGTCTCTGGCGTCGCGACTGCGAAATTTCGCGAGGGTTTCCGAGAAGGTGATTGCGCTTCGCAGATCTCCAGGCGCGTGGGTGCGGACGTAGTCAGCGCCATTGCCGATCGCGTGAAGTTCCGCCGCAAGGCTCGCTGGACCCAGATCCTTTACAGGAAGGCCAACGGTGGCGCCCAAGAAGGATTTCCGCGACACCGAGACCAATAGCGGAAGCCCCAACGCCGACTTCAGCTTTTGAAGGTTCGACAGCACGTGCAGCGATGTTTCCGGTGCGGGGCTCAAGAAAAATCCCATCCCCGGATCGAGGATGAGCCGGTCGGCAGCGACCCCGCTCCGTCGCAAGGCGGAAACCCGCGCCTCGAAGAACCGCACAATCTCGTCGAGCGCGTCTTCGGGTCGAAGGTGACCGGTGCGGGTGGCGATGCCATCCCGCTGCGCTGAGTGCATAACCACCAGCCTGCAGTCCGCCTCAGCAATATCGGGATAGAGCGCAGGGTCAGGAAATCCTTGGATATCGTTCAGGTAGCCCACGCCGCGCTTGAGCGCATAGCGCTGGGTTTCCGGTTGGAAGCTGTCGATTGAAACACGGTGCATCTGATCGGACAGGGCGTCTAAGAGCGGCGCAATACGTCTGATCTCATCGGCCGGCGATACAGGCCTCGCGTCCGGATGGCTGGCGGCCGGTCCGACATCCACGACGTCTGATCCGACTCGCAGCATTTCGATCGCCGCGGTGACAGCGCCGGCGGGGTCTAGCCGCCGGCTCTCATCGAAGAAGGAGTCCTCGGTGAGATTCAGAATGCCGAACACCGTCACCATGGCGTCGGCCTCCGCAGCGACTTCCACGATGGGGATCGGGCGAGCAAAAAGGCAGCAATTATGAGCCCCATACCTACAAAGCCCCACGCATCAAGCTTTTGCCCATGAAGCAACCAGGCAATGGCTGTAATTATGACGACGCCGAGTCCCGACCAGACTGCATAAGCAACACCGACAGGGATGGATTTCAGAACCAGAGAAAGAAAATAAAATGCGATGCCATAACCGATTATGACAACGGCGGAAGGGGCAAGCTTAGTAAAGCCCTCGCTAGATTTTAATGCGGATGTTGCGATTACTTCGCCAACTATTGCGATAACAAGAAAAAGCCAGCCTTTCATGATATATCTCCCAATTTGTGTAGGGCTTATTATGCACGCTTAAAAATAATAAAAGCAGACTTGACCTGATAGTTTGGCTGTGAGCAATTATGTGCTTAGTGCATCTAACGCCGGAGTTAAGCCGCCGCGCGTAGCGCGGTCGGCTTGAACGAATTGTGTACGCCCGACATGGGCATTGACTTATGAGGTGAAAGTCCTCTGTAGGAAGATCACCGTTTAAATAACATACTGTTATTAAACGATAACTACTAGCGAATGGCAAGGGCTAAATCGCGAGAGATAGTCTGAAGGAAGCCGCTAGCAAATCTGTGAGCTGATGAACAAAAACATCATATGAGGCGTAGGCTGGAGACGAGCTAGCACAAGATAGCGAAGTCATGTGATCTAACGGCCACCGTAAATGATGCAGTTGTGCAGAGAAAGTCGATGCATCTTATTCGGGGAGATCTGATAAACACGCATCCGCGCTAACGCTTGGAGATTACCAGTTAGGGACTGGTTGTTCAACCCTTGGCGCTTTGGTTGCTGCGACCTACAGCGAGCGAAATAGCAGTAAACAAGCGTTAGTTTTAGACGCGCTTTATCGAGTAATCGCTAGAGTGATTTATCAGAAGTCAGCAGACGGCATAGTAGCCAAACGCCCATCGTAATGGAGGGGACACGGTGAAGGCCTGAACATCTTAACCAGAGGAGACACTACAAATGAACTTGAATTCACATAGATCACCGTGTTGTGATAGTGATGAACAGCGTTCGACTGTGAATAATACCTCGAATGAATATAACCAAATAGATCATGACCTTATGGCAAAGGTACTAAGCAACCACAATATTAGCGCAGCATGGCAACATGTTAAGCGCAATAAAGGGGCTGCGGGTATTGATAATATGAGTATTGAGGAATTTAATGACTTCGCTAAGTTACATTGGCTGGGTATTAAACAACAATTACTTAACGGCAGTTATCAACCCTTGCCAGTCAAACGCGTGATGATACCTAAACCTGATGGCGGTGAGCGAATGCTTGGGATCCCTGCTGTTATCGACAGAGTGATCCAACAAGCCATTGCTCAAGTGATCAGCCCTTACTTTGAGCCTCAATTTTCACCACATAGTTATGGTTATCGCCCTCATAAAAGAGCCAGTCAAGCAGTGAACCATGTTCAGTCTTGTGTTAAACAAGGTTATAAAACAGCGGTTGATATCGACTTGTCTAAGTTCTTTGATGAAGTAGACCATGACATGCTGATGAATCGTGTTGGCCGTAAAATCAAAGACAAAGCACTCATGCGCCTACTCGGTAAATACTTACGAGCGGGGATCGCAGAGCGCGAAACAGGTCTGTGGTTTGAGTCAACCAAAGGAGTCCCTCAAGGTGGGCCATTATCCCCTTTGCTTTCCAACATCTTACTCGATGAATTAGATAAGAAGCTAACCTACAAACACCTTAAGTTTGCACGTTACGCTGATGACATAATCATTTTAGTAAAAACGAAAAGCGAAGGATTAATAATCCAGCGGGAAATTACTGCGTTCATCACTAAGCGATTAAAGCTCAAAGTGAACGAATCGAAAAGTCGAGTGGGTCCAGTATCAGGCTCAAAATTTCTCGGGTTCACATTCCGTTACGGTCAAGTGCAGATCCACGAACAGGCGCTAAAGAAATTCAAAGCAAATGTCAGGGAACTCACTAACCGCAACTGGGGGATCTCAATGACCCTACAAATTCATAAACTCACGCAGTATTTGCGCGGCTGGGGACACTACTACCTGATAGCCAACGCTTATCAGCTAACGGTGGATTTAGATCATTGGATCCGACGTAGGATAAGAATGTGCTACTGGCGGCAATGGCGTAAACCTCGCACCAAAGTACGCAGTTTAATGAAATTGGGTGTTAGCGAACGACTCGCCATAGCCTGTGGTATCACCAGTAAAGGCCCTTGTAGAAGCTCAAAAACAAAAGGTATTAACATTGCGCTAGGCAATAACTACTTAGCTTCACAAGGTTTAGTGTCATTGAGGGATATTTGGATCAATATTCATTACGGGAGATGAACCGCCCATTGCGGACCCGCATGATGGGTGGTGTGGGGGCTGGAGGTTAGAGACCTCCGGCTACCCGATTAGACATCATTTACCAACTGACTTGATGATCTCGCCTTTCACAAAGCGAATAAATTCTTCCAAGTGATCTGCGCGTGAGGCCAAGTGATCTTCTTTTTGTCCCAGATAAGCTTGCTTAGCTTCAAGTAAGACGGGCTGATACTGGGCAGGTAGGCGTTTTATTGCCCAGTCGGCAGCGACATCCTTCGGCGCGATTTTGCCGGTTATTGCGCTGTACCAAATGCGGGACAACGTAAGCACTACATTTCGCTCATCGCCGGCCCAGTCGGGCTGCGAGTTCCATAGCTTCAAGGTTTCCCTCAGCGCCTCGAATAGATCCTGTTCAGGAACCGGGTCAAAGAATTCCTCCGCTGCCGGACCTACCAAGGCAACGCTATGTTCTCTTGCTTTTGTAAGCAGGATAGCTAGATCAATGTCGATCATGGCTGGCTCGAAGATACCCGCAAGAATGTCATTGCGCTGCCATTCTCCAAATTGCAGCTCGCGCTTAGCCGGATAACGCCACGGGATGATGTCGTCATGCACGACAAGGGTGACTTCTATAGCGCGGAGCGTCTCGCTCTCGCCAGGGAAAGCCGAAGCCTCCATAAGATCATTGAGCAATGCTCGCCGCGTCGTTTCATCAAGCTTTACGGCCACAGTAACCAACAAATCAATATCGCTGTATGGCTTCAGGCCGCCATCCACTGCGGAGCCGTACAAATGCACGGCCAGCAACGTTGATTCCAGATGGCGCTCAATGACGCTTAGCACCTCTGATAGTTGGTTCGAAATTTCGATGGTCACCGCTTCCCTCATGATGTCTAACGGGCGAGGTAAGCCGACCGCAGAATGCGGGTCGGCTTGACCGAAATGTTAGAACCAGAAGCCAAAACGGATAACTTGAATTTGGCGACGGGCGCTAACCGTGAAAAAACGCTGCGCCACCGAGGCGGCACAGCACTGCAAAAACGATAGCTGCTTGCGCTTGCTACGCAAGGGCTAGAGGCCAAAAAGACTGAAAACCTGCGCAGCCCATGCAGGCGAAGCCCGGAAAAAAGGCAAAACAGGCACTGAATAACGCCTGAAAAGCTAAATGCCGTTTGAATAAACATGAGCTAAATAAAGCTGGGTTTAAGTGGTGCTAACGTTGGACGTAACGAGAGCCGGAGCGCAGCGGAGGGAACCAAAATGCGCAGCATTTTGGCGTCCCGTTGACGGAATGGTTAGCCGTTTCGACGCGCATAAACGGAGTGGGTGTACGGAATTACAGCTTGAATGGTTTCGGTTGAGACAAGCTCGAATTCTGTTTCGTTGAGCATTGGGAAGAAGGCGTCACCCTCGAAGGTTTGATGTACCTCAGATAGAAACACGCCGTGGGCGTGAGGTAGTGCCAGAGTGTATATCTCAGCTCCGCCCGCGACGTAGAGTTCATTGCCGAGTTCGGATGCCAAAGCGATAGCGTGCGACAGCGTTGAAACAACTACGCAGCCAGTGGCGCGGTAGTTAGCTTGGCGTGAGATTACCAATGTGTGACGGTTCGGTAGAGGCTTGCCGATAGACTCAAAGGTCTTTCGCCCCATGACAACGACTTTTCCCTCAGTGAGTCTGCGAAAAATCTTCTGCTCACCCGGAATTTTCCAGGGGATATTAGGACCATTGCCAATAACCCGATTGGCTCCCATCGCAGCAACGAGATAAATGCGTACTGATTCCGAGTTCATATGGCTAACTTTGTTTTAGGGCGACTGCCCTGCTGCGTAACATCGTTGCTGCTCCATAACATCAAACATCGACCCACGGCGTAACGCGCTTGCTGCTTGGATGCCCGAGGCATAGACTGTACAAAAAAACAGTCATAACAAGCCATGAAAACCGCCACTGCGCCGTTACCACCGCTGCGTTCGGTCAAGGTTCTGGACCAGTTGCGTGAGCGCATACGCTACTTGCATTACAGCTTACCAACCGAACAGGCTTATGTCCACTGGGTTCGTGCCTTCATCCGTTTCCACGGTGTGCGTCACCCGGCAACCTTGGGCAGCAGCGAAGTCGAGGCATTTCTGTCCTGGCTGGCGAACGAGCGCAAGGTTTCGGTCTCCACGCATCGTCAGGCATTGGCGGCCTTGCTGTTCTTCTACGGCAAGGTGCTGTGCACGGATCTGCCCTGGCTTCAGGAGATCGGAAGACCTCGGCCGTCGCGGCGCTTGCCGGTGGTGCTGACCCCGGATGAAGTGGTTCGCATCCTCGGTTTTCTGGAAGGCGAGCATCGTTTGTTCGCCCAGCTTCTGTATGGAACGGGCATGCGGATCAGTGAGGGTTTGCAACTGCGGGTCAAGGATCTGGATTTCGATCACGGCACGATCATCGTGCGGGAGGGCAAGGGCTCCAAGGATCGGGCCTTGATGTTACCCGAGAGCTTGGCACCCAGCCTGCGCGAGCAGCTGTCGCGTGCACGGGCATGGTGGCTGAAGGACCAGGCCGAGGGCCGCAGCGGCGTTGCGCTTCCCGACGCCCTTGAGCGGAAGTATCCGCGCGCCGGGCATTCCTGGCCGTGGTTCTGGGTTTTTGCGCAGCACACGCATTCGACCGATCCACGGAGCGGTGTCGTGCGTCGCCATCACATGTATGACCAGACCTTTCAGCGCGCCTTCAAACGTGCCGTAGAACAAGCAGGCATCACGAAGCCCGCCACACCGCACACCCTCCGCCACTCGTTCGCGACGGCCTTGCTCCGCAGGGCACTGTTGCAAAGTTAGCGATGAGGCAGCCTTTTGTCTTATTCAAAGGCCTTACATTTCAAAAACTCTGCTTACCAGGCGCATTTCGCCCAGGGGATCACCATAATAAAATGCTGAGGCCTGGCCTTTGCGTAGTGCACGCATCACCTCAATACCTTTGATGGTGGCGTAAGCCGTCTTCATGGATTTAAATCCCAGCGTGGCGCCGATTATCCGTTTCAGTTTGCCATGATCGCATTCAATCACGTTGTTCCGGTACTTAATCTGTCGGTGTTCAACGTCAGACGGGCACCGGCCTTCGCGTTTGAGCAGAGCAAGCGCGCGACCATAGGCGGGCGCTTTATCCGTGTTGATGAATCGCGGGATCTGCCACTTCTTCACGTTGTTGAGGATTTTACCCAGAAACCGGTATGCAGCTTTGCTGTTACGACGGGAGGAGAGATAAAAATCGACAGTGCGGCCCCGGCTGTCGACGGCCCGGTACAGATACGCCCAGCGGCCATTGACCTTCACGTAGGTTTCATCCATGTGCCACGGGCAAAGATCGGAAGGGTTACGCCAGTACCAGCGCAGCCGTTTTTCCATTTCAGGCGCATAACGCTGAACCCAGCGGTAAATCGTGGAGTGATCGACATTCACTCCGCGTTCAGCCAGCATCTCCTGCAGCTCACGGTAACTGATGCCGTATTTGCAGTACCAGCGTACGGCCCACAGAATGATGTCACGCTGAAAATGCCGGCCTTTGAATGGGTTCATGTGCAGCTCCATCAGCAAAAGGGGATGATAAGTTTATCACCACCGACTATTTGCAACAGTGCCACTTCGACGACTACCTGCTGCCGGCCGAGAAGTTCGCCGCACTCAAGCGCGAGCAGGCCCTGCCCCTGGCGATCAACCCGAACAGCGACCAGTACCTGGAAGAGCGTTTGCAGCTGCTGGACGAGCAGTTGGCCACCGTCACCCGCCTGGCCAAGGACAACGAGCTGCCCGATGCCATCCTCACCGAGTCAGGGCTGAAAATCACCCCGCTGGATGCGGCGGTGCCGGATCGGGCGCAGGCGCTGATCGACCAAACCAGCCAGTTACTGCCGCGCATCAAGATCACCGAACTGCTGATGGACGTGGACGACTGGACGGGCTTCAGCCGCCACTTCACCCACTTGAAGGACGGGGCCGAGGCCAAAGACAGGACGTTGCTGCTGTCCGCAATCCTCGGTGATGCGATCAACCTCGGGCTGACCAAGATGGCCGAGTCGAGCCCCGGCCTGACCTACGCCAAGCTGTCCTGGCTGCAAGCCTGGCACATCCGCGACGAAACCTATTCGGCGGCCTTGGCCGAGCTGGTCAACCACCAGTATCGCCACGCCTTTGCCGCCCACTGGGGCGACGGCACGACCTCATCCTCCGATGGCCAGCGCTTCCGCGCGGGTGGCCGGGGCGAGAGCACCGGGCACGTCAACCCGAAGTACGGTAGCGAGCCGGGACGGCTGTTCTATACCCATATCTCCGACCAGTACGCGCCGTTCAGCACCCGCGTGGTGAATGTCGGCGTCCGCGATTCCACCTATGTGCTCGACGGCCTGCTGTACCACGAGTCCGACCTGCGGATCGAGGAGCACTACACCGACACGGCCGGCTTCACCGATCACGTCTTTGCCCTGATGCACCTGCTAGGCTTCCGCTTCGCGCCGCGCATCCGCGACCTCGGCGAAACCAAGCTGTACGTGCCGCAGGGCGTGCAAGCCTACCCGACGTTGCGCCCGCTGATCGGCGGCACCCTGAACATCAAGCACGTGCGTGCCCACTGGGACGACATCCTGCGCCTGGCCAGCTCGATCAAGCAGGGCACCGTCACCGCCTCGCTGATGCTGCGCAAGCTCGGCAGCTACCCGCGCCAGAACGGACTGGCCGTGGCCCTGCGCGAGCTGGGCCGGATCGAGCGCACGCTGTTCATCCTGGACTGGCTGCAAAGTGTTGAACTGCGCCGCCGCGTGCATGCCGGCCTGAACAAAGGTGAGGCGCGCAACTCGCTGGCCAGGGCGGTGTTCTTCAACCGCCTTGGGGAAATCAGGGATCGGAGCTTCGAGCAGCAGCGCTACCGGGCCAGCGGCCTCAACCTGGTGACGGCGGCTATCGTGCTGTGGAACACGGTGTACCTGGAACGCGCCACCCAGGGGTTGGTCGAGGCCGGCAAGCCGGTGGACGGCGAGCTGCTGCAATTCCTGTCGCCGCTGGGCTGGGAGCACATCAACCTAACCGGCGATTACGTCTGGCGGCAGAGCCGCAGACTGGAAGACGGGAAGTTTCGGCCCTTACGGATGCCCGGAAAACCTTAGCGTACGATTTTTTCCGAATTCTGCGGGCTCCCCTAAAATGAATATAAATAGACAGAATAGGGTTATTTATGGATTTATATCACTTTACAGCAATTCCTATGTTGCATTCCATACTTGCATCTGAAGGCCTGAGAGAAGGATATCTAACGTTGTATGATGGAACAATTTTGTATAATAAAGTATGGTTAACGACATCTCCATTACCATATGGTCACGGATTATGTAACGGTACTGAAAAATTAAGTGAATCAGAAAAATCATTTATGCGAAGAGTCGGTAATATATCTGAGTCTACGTCTATAAATGGAACACATAATAAAAAGTTAATAAGGTTAAAAATAGATACTGAATGGATAAAAAAGCAGCCTGGATTTTGCTCATATAAAAAGCTAATGCGTGACCTTGGACAACCTAAAGCTTATGTTAAGTACGTAGGTGCAATGGGGGTTGAGGGGGCAAGGGGGATGACCGATGAGCAGATAAGTAAAATTATGCGAAAAGGTAACACAAAAGAAGATACCTGGTATATCTTTAATGGGGTCATCCCACCTTCAAAAATAGTCTCTGTTGAATATATGGAAACTAAAGATAAATATATACCATATGATTTTGAATTGCATGGAAGGGGATATATAGAAAACTCCGGCATTTATCCGATTTCGAGTTTATTATTATCTGATCTGAATCATACAATGCGAAATATTACATTTTTACCAGGTTCTGTCATAGCGTTTTGTCATAAAGCAAATTCAGAAGAAAATATTTTATTCAGACATGTATTATTCACATGTTCAATCTCCTTGAGAAATTTTTCAGTACTGATAGCAACAGGTGATGAGACATCTTTCTATATTCATCTGGATGTATTAAAAAGTTGGACTCAAAAAAACAGTAAAGTACTATGCCAACTTTTTGAAAAAGCACGTGAAAGTTACCACAGATACTATGGTTAGAAACCACTGCGGGGAGAACATCAGTGGCACAAAACTAGACCGCCCGGAACCGGGACGCTTACTGATGGACAGTCATCGCAATGATATCTTGCTGGTTGAGCAGATAGAACAACACGAGTGTGGATTGTCATTCTTGATGTGCCCATATCATGGCAGCCTCTGTCAGGCTCTCTATAAGGGGTCAGTTTGGATATAGAGAATTATTGTACGGCAAGCCTGTTTTTTGAACAGGCTTGCCTGTCGCGTGACGAGTAAACAACAGCTGGCTGGCCAGCGGCTTTCCGTTTTATCCCGACAAAAAAGCTCAATGGCGCGGATTTTTTGTTTTTCAGTAAACATGTTTCATCTCCTGAGAGTCCAGGAAATCGTCCGCATCCCCATTACCGTCTTATATCACTGGCGCTGACAAAGACGCAGAGGCCATCAGTCTGACATTTGCGTCTTTTATCCAGGCATTCAGCCGCCAGGCCCACTCTCCGGTCGTGGCCGCCTTAAGGACGGTTCCGTTCTTCAGCTAAGAATACGCTCATAGCGCGAACGAAACGCTTTTTCTCCCCCCTCCATTTGACGGCATATCAGTGCCTTCATCGGAGCTTCCTGCAGTGCACCGCAGAGTCCTGGATACAGGCCTGTGCGATCGTGCTGCATACTGATAACATATTCTGCATCGCCGTTAACCACTATAGGGGCAGAGTGCGACACGATAATCAGCTGCCGGCGTTTCTTGTTCGACATGATGGCAGGGATCACGCTCATGCTCAGCATCAGGCAGTCCAGGTCATCCTCCGGTTGATCCAGTAGTAGAGGATCGGTGCCATAGGATAAGAGGAACTGCAGCATACTCGCTCCCTTTTGCCCCGGAGAAGCAAAGGCAATGTCTTCCATCTGCCCCCCGGGGGTCTGGTAACGTATGTGGATGCCGTCATCAGGATACCAGCATTGCAGGGCATCCAGCTGCTGGTCATTCAGACTCCTGAGACGATTCCGGAAAGAACCATGAAGCCCCGCCCCAGCCTCTGAATTATCCAGCCGGATGCTGTGATGCAGCGCTTTCAGCTCGTCCAGCGCCCTGTATTTTTTCTCTGTTGCGGCAGGCAACGGGCTGAACGGACGTTCACTGATAAAGTCGCTCAGTAATCCGCTCCCGTCACTGTTATCGTAGATACGTTCGGCAAAATTACTGATGCCGGTAACCGTCTGGTAACCAGATATAACATCTTCATAAGGGGCGCAGAGGGGAAGAATTTTGATTTCCAGAGCGCTGAGCGACAGGGAGGAGAGAAACGCCTTCCGGTTATCTGTCAATGCCATTCTGTGGGCACGCATTTCAGCCAGCAACTGCTCAGACCGTGCAACAGAGGCAGAGATCGCCCCATCAAGACCGTCGTAATTTCTCAGCTCATTTTTCAGTGACTCACAGCGTGCCATCAGTTCGTTGAGAACATCGGGATTAAGCCCTCTGGCCCGCAGGGAAACAGCTTCACTTTCTACATTTGTTTCCTGGTCACTCACTGCTGTTCGGAGGGCAATAAAAGATTGCTCTCTCCTGATACCCGCGAGCTCTGCAGCATATTCTGCCAGGAGAGTATTGAGCCGCTGGTCATACTGCTGTTGCACAGATGACAGGCGCGCCATAAATGCCATCAGCAGACCGGAAGGTTCCGGCGGGATATCGGATCTCTGCAGCGGTTCTTCTGCCAGAGCCTGAATGGCTGCAATACGCCGCTCAAAGTGCTCCAGGGGTAAGGTTGCTGCGGACAGCTCGTTTCTGGCGAGGGCCAGCTGTCTGCAAACCGGATAATAGGCGCTTGACTGCAGCTGACTGACGGCACGTTCAGCATCCGATAATTCCCCCCGCAGCGAATCCGCACTTCCCTGTCTGGCACGCAGGCCCCGCAACGTGATTTGTTCATTCAGATATTCCCTTTCCAGCTGATCCCAGCGCTCTTTCCAGGCCCGTTTGTTAACCACCGGGCTCTCATCACAGACGCGCAGGAATGCACCAGTATCCGAAGCCAGCTCATAGAGCATTTTCTGGCTGTAAATCGAGAGTGGAAAACGGTCAGCCGACCAGTGACTGTCAGGCATCCATTCTCCGTCACTGAAGATATGTAATTCATGCTTACTGTCTGGTCGCCAACTGAGCCGGAAATCTGTGCCTTCTTTGTGGAAAATACATTCGATGAAGGAATCCGCTTCCATCCCCGTCCGAATGAACTGGTCCAGCTTACTCCCCTGGGTCGCAGTGAGACCTTCTGTTTTGCGCATTGCAAGACGAATGCTTTCAATGAGCGTGGACTTCCCGCTGCCTCTTGAGCCGATTACAGCGTTATAGAACGGGCTGAATTCCACCGAGGCCGAATCCTGACCCACAGGATGGCAGTGGCGGGTTCTGAATTTCAGGCTGCGCAAATATGACGCAGGTTCCTCCGGAGGGAGCTGATCAAACAGCACACAGTTTTCCGGATCGAGCAGTGCATGCCTGAGTCCGTCAAAATCAGGGGATGACATTTTCAGCCAGCAGGTTCGCATGCCGGCTTGTTCAGGATGGTGCGCATCAGAGCCCCGTAGCCACGGTAAATTATCAATCAGCCGCCGGCGGGTTCCGTCGGTGATATCCTCCACCCGGTGTCGAATCTCAACGGCATGGGGACTTTCCTGAAAGGCTGCGGTGAGCTCTGCCTGATTAGTCAGACTTAAGACACCTTTGGCTGCATCAATGTGCGCAAGAATACAAACAGCCTTCGGATTACGGCGGATATTACTGATGATGCCGGCGGGGCCCAGTTGAAGAACGAGCTGATGGTTAGGGACTTCACTCGGAATGGGGCTATTATTATTGCACTGGGCCAGAAGCCTTTCCACATCGGCACTTGTACTGTGCGTGTGCAGCACAGCCAGAATATGTACGTTACCGGTCGCTGTCAGTTCAACCCCCGGAAAGAGTGTCAGTGGCCGAAATTCCGGCAGGTCGCCGGTGCTGGCGTCCCGGGACATATTCTCCAGCTCACCCTTCAACACGTCGACCCAGGCTCCGCTGTTATGATCGCTGATTACAACACAATCGACATGCTGTTTCATATAAGCCAGAAGCCACTCTCTGGGGCTGATGTCAGGAATTTTGTAATCATGCGAAGCCGGAGTATGGTTATGAAAATCAAATTTATACCAGCGCGAACCTACCATAACAGTTCCTTTTCTAGGGTATTTCTGAAGTCCCTCACTATAAAAGCTTTCAGGCTATCTGTCCTGACCTAATCCCAATAGATGTAACAGTCTTATAGCTAGATCCGGTTAAATGTATAACCGGAAGCAAGAGATTCCCCTTAAGACTCACGATATAATTCTTTCGGAGATGTCAAGCGTCCCCGGCAAAGACTCAATGATTACGGCGTTACATTGATGTGTTAATGTTCTGCTCACCACATAATAGATTCGCTGGTCCACGGTGAATCTACAGTACCAGTCCATCAAGGATGATAATTTCCATGACCGAACCATTAAACCTGCGGACCGACGTTGTCAGGCAGCACACAGTCCCCCGTTTTTTACTGAAGCACTTCAGCAAGCCGGTAAAGGGAAAACGCCAGCGTTTACACGCCTTTGATAAGGCTGCCGGGCGTGCTTATGCCACCACGCCGGATGACGCCACCGTCCGGAATACGTTCTACAACTTCGATAATCACCCTCAACGATTCAGTCTTGAACCGTTGTTGGGGATTTACGAACATGACGCGGCACCGGTCATTGCCGGCCTACTGGAGCATAAGGACATTCGCCGGCTGACTGAAGATGACCGCTACAAGCTGGCCGTGTTTGTTGCCGTGCAGCGCGCACGTACCTTCGGTGAGCTGGAACGTATCTCAGGCATGATTTCGGTGCTGACTGATAAGCTGGCGGCAATGGGCGTGACTGAGGAGCAGGCAGGAGAAACTCTGGGTTTATCGCCCGGGGGCGATACCAGAGACATTTTTCTGCGGCAGCTTGTCCAGCAGGTGTCGCATATTAAACACCTGCTAAGTAAGGACTGGTACCTCCTGGAAACCAGGCCAGAACATCCGTTCTATGTGTCAGACAATCCGGTGGTACTGGAGAACCGCAATGACTTCGGTGTGTACGGTAATATCGGCCTAGCCGTGCCCGGCATACAAATCTATCTGCCCCTGTCATCGACGCTGATGCTGGCCATGTATTGCCCTTCCATCCGTGAACAGAAAGTTCGTGAAAAGCAGCATCTCCTTCATCTTATTGCCAGAGCGCCGGATCTAATCCCGCGTCACATGCGCCCGTTTGAAATGCTCGAGCATGTCAACAGGCATACGGACTATCTTCTTATGCCACTTTCTGCAGAAAATGTGATGCATTATAACGCGCTGCAGGTGGAGTATGCTGAACAGTACGTGTTCTGCGGTGAAAACGATTTTTCTCTGGCTGAAAGAATGCTGGCTGCAGATGACCGTTACCGGACCGGGCCGCGGTTTACATTTTAGGGCAACTTCCGGTCAGCGCAGTGCCGCAAAATGCCGATGTCCGTTCCCTGCAGGACATTGTATAAATGTAACTCTGTCATACACGTTCGTAAGCGGCCCTCACGGCCCGGCTGCGGGTAAATTCTTCAACCGCGTACAGCAATTTTCATTGCTGACAGACCGTATAGCCTTGCAGGACAGGAGGTACTGGAGAATATCTGGTCCCTCTAATGCGGGAATTCATTTTATTCATCTTTAATTTGTGGATTCACAATGAGGTAACTTGTGCCGTATTCATCGTTCATTTCTATGGCATCAAATCCAAGATAAGCGGCTACACGACCACGCAGGCGTTGCAATTCCCATGAGTATGCTCCATTAATATCGCTGCCGAGGCGTGGCGAGAGAATATCTGCGAAATCTTCGATATCTGAATTGTTATCCCACATGACGCGATCAGCTATTTCCTCTACGTCAGCAGTATCCAGTTCGTTATGTAAGAAGGCATAAACCTCTTGAAAACGAGCATCAAGATCGCTGGATTTAGCTATTTTATCATCATCAACATGGTATATGAATACGGTGTTTCCGTGACTGGCGGCAATATCGCGCTCTGGGCTGGCAAACAACCCATCAAAAACGTTATTGCCAGACATTGCGAACTCACCAAGTTTGATTATTGGTATAAGTGCCGTGAAATAATTTCATAATAACGACGCTGTATTTATTTTATGTAATAATTGCCAATAAAATAACTTGATTAAGTTCCCTTTATCCAGCCTGATAGTGGATAAAGGGAACTCAATAATAATTGAATTAATTTATTAGCTTCATCGCATTTTTTTTGGTCTCTTCATCACTTTTTTGCTCTTGTTGTGAAGAGGATTGAGTGACTATTGAAGAATTAAAATCGGCCATCTCTTTTGGAAATAGCGATCTCAATATATTTACGATATCTGAAAATGTGGTTTCTTTCGTCAGCAGTTCACATAAAAGGAAAGGGGCCCTGGGATCTTGTCTGTATAAGGCCAGACCTGCCGTCAGTGCAGCCCGGTTAAGGCGGCTGCGTTCCCCTTGCGGGATACTGTCCAGTGTCTCACAAACAATTTTATCTGTTTGATTTACATCTGGATTTAGCTTAAAGGCAATGGTTCTGCGCTTGTCCATCATTAATTACCTATGAGATACATACCGTTAACTAAATCATATTGAGAGTTATTGGTTTTAAAAAAACGTTCATCACGAATCTGTGTGTGTTTTTTTACTGCATCGCATATTAATTCTGCGCCACCGCCTATAACCATAACATGAGTATAACCAGAAAATTCATTGAGCGTATTTAATACACGTTGCTCAAGTTTACGAAGTGCTTCATTCATTGCTTCGGTGACTATTGATATTTTGTTCTCATCATTAATTCGTTGCTTCAGATAGTTATTATCTTTTCTGTGAATGATTATATCGTCAGCAAGATAGCTACTTCCTTTTGTTCTCGCAAGAGAAAGGGCATCTTTTACTGCAGATGTAACCAGAGAGACACCAAGAGATGAGTCTCCGTATATTTTACTGATCCCCGATAATTTCCCCATTACCTGAGAAATATCTAATGTGGTGCCCCCGAGATCTATAATTAATAAAGAATCTAACTCATCCAGTTCTTGTAGAACTTCATAACCTGCCGGTATAGATTCAGGCATGACTTTTACATCTTTTATTGTGAATGTATCCCCGCCATTTAATGTAATTTTTTTCCGGAAGTTTGCTTTCTTACGCTCAATATTTTCCGTATTGGGTTGGTTATTTCTGTCGTAATACTCTGTCAGAGGAAGTGTGCAAACAATATCCACTTCGCTTACCGGCAGACCACTGGTCAGTAAGGCGTGATGCACTGCAACGACATTAACGTCGCTGTATTGCCATGCGATATTGGTTGTGACTACAGCATCCGGGCTGATTGGATCAAATGAATACTGTTCGCCGTTCAGTGTGTAGTTAAAGACCTTTTTATCACCAAAAGAGACTGCCCACTCGCGTTTGAAGCTGTTCGGGCTAATGTGCTGTTTAATTGTTCCGTCGTTTTCCTGCCACTGTAGTTTGATGTTTGTTGAACCGTCATCAATGAATACCAACATTTATAAAACTCCTTATGGTGTTTTTGTGGTGTGCTTTTGGGGTTGTTTTGGGTTTTAAATGGGGTCGTTTGTCAAGTTTACCCCATTTTGACTATCAGTCAATGATTGTTTGTATTGTTTTTGGGTTTATTATGGTGTGTTTTGGGTTGTTTTTGGGTTTTATTTGGCGGGTAACAAAAGATGTCGCTGTGCTTCTCTTTTTACTGCGCCGGCTGACGCGGCGCGGCAGGAACGCTGCCTGTGGTCAGTGTCCCGCGTCCGGCCGGGCACGGGACGGGCGCTTTTACCGCTCCTGGCTGGCGTCGGTGACAGTGTACGCCAGCCTGTCGCCCTTTTCTGATGAATGCCCTTCAAGCCGCTTTCGCGGCATATCCTCGCCGTCAGAAAGACGACGGCTGCGGTATTCCACGGTCGGCCTGACCCGTTACCGGACGCGGTGAACAGCCCACAGGCAGCGGAGAACGGGCGCCACAGGGGCGCCCTCCCGGTGCCCTCTGTAAGAGGAGGAGTGCTGTTATGTCCCGTTTTATCCTGGGTGACTGCGTGCGTGTTATGGCCACGATTCCTGATAACGCCATTGATTTCATCTTAACCGACCCACCATATCTCGTTGGTTTTCGTGACCGTTCCGGGCGCACCATTGCCGGTGACGTTAACGATGACTGGCTGCAACCTGCCAGTAATGAGATGTACCGCGTACTAAAAAAAGATGCGCTGATGGTGAGTTTCTATGGCTGGAACCGTATTGACCGCTTTATGGCAGCCTGGAAACGCGCCGGATTCAGCGTTGTAGGGCACCTTGTGTTCACCAAAAGCTACACATCCAAATCTGCGTATGTCGCGTACCGTCACGAATGCGCCTATATCCTGGCAAAAGGCCGTCCGGCGCTGCCTCCGAAGCCATTACCCGACGTGCTGGGCTGGAAATATTCGGGCAACCGCCATCACCCGACGGAAAAGCCTGTTACCAGCCTGCAACCGCTGATTGAGAGCTTCACACACCCGAACGCAATTGTGCTAGACCCGTTTGCTGGCAGCGGCTCAACCTGTGTGGCTGCCCTTCAGTCCGGACGCCGGTATATCGGTATCGAGCTGCTTGAACAGTATCACCGTGCCGGACAGCAACGACTGGCCACCGTGCAACGGGCCATGCAGCAGGGGGCCGCGAATGATAACTGGTTTGAACCGGAGGCTGCGTAAATGAACTATGCCGGACACGAAAACCTTCGTGCTGAAGTGGCGGAGGTGGCCAATGCCATGTGTGACCTTCGGGCCAGGCTGAACGATATGGAGCATCGCTGTCGCTTTGATTCCGATGTGCTCGTCGAACGCCTGGCACGCCAGACGCTGTATCGCGCCAATCGCCTGTTCATGGAGGCATATACCGAAATTCTTGAACTGGATGCGTGCTTCAAAGATTAAGGGGGAGACGAAATGTACGGAACATGCGAAACGCTCTGCCGGGAGCTGGAAGCAAAGTATCCGGGAGACACGCCGCTGATGCTGGTTATCTGGTCTCCGGAAGAGATTCAGGCACTGGCTGACGGTATGGAAATTTCTCTGACCGATCATGAAATCAGGGCCGTCCTGGCGCGCATGGAGGACATCCCGGAAGACCAGAGGACTGAATCCGGTATTTCTTCCGCCGCGGTGATGGAGATTATCAGCAACGTGAGCGAAAACCGCCAGGTGACCGTCCCTGCTGAACTGCTGGCGTCCCTGATTCAGACCGCTGAACAGGCACTGTGGAAACGTGAGTGGGCCGCCCGTGATAACGGCCTCGTCGTCCCGGAATGCGTCACCCGCCGACAGGCGGTGGTTAATCAGGCCCGCGCCCTGCTGAAAAACAACACACGCGAAAACGACTGATGTTATCGCCGCCTGCGGGCGGCGATTCAGGGAGACCATGAATCATGAACGAAACGCTGAATGCACTGATTTGTCGCCACGCCCGTAACCTGCTGCTGGCGCAGGGCTGGCCGGAAGAGACGGATGTTGACCAGCGAAATCCGAACCATCCGGGCTGGATCAGCATTTACGTGCGGCTGGATGCGCCCCGGCTGGCGACGTTACTTATCAACCGTCACGGCGGCGTACTGCCGCCGCACCTGGCCTCTGCCATTCAGAAACTGACCGGAACCGGGGCGGAACTTGTTCTGTCCGGCAGTCAGTGGCAGTCGCTGCCGGTACTTCCGGCAGACGGAACGCAGGTGTCTTTCCCGTATGCCGGTGAGTGGCTGGCAGAAGACGAAATCAGGGCTGTACTTGCGGCGGTGCGCGATGCAATACGAAGCATCTGTTACCAGGTGGCAGACGATGCGCGGCGTATCCGGGCGGCGCTGACCACCACCGGTCAGACGTTGCTGACCCGCCAGACGCGCCGCTTTCGTCTGGTTGTGAAGGAAAGCGATCACCCCTGCTGGCTCGATGAAGATGACGAAAACCTGCCCGTGGTGCTCGATGCCATCGTGAACCGGGGAGCACGTTTTTCGTCGGTGGAAATGTACCTGGTCAGCGATTGTATTGAGCATATCCTGTCCAGTGGGCTGGCCTGCGATGTGCTGCGTATACCGGATGAACCGCCCCGCCGCTGGTTTGACCGTGGTGTTCTGCGGGAGGTGGTCCGGGAAGCCCGGGTAGAAATCCGCAGCATGGCGGATGCCCTGGCAAAAATCAGGGACTAAGGAAGTCGCCGCCGGCTCCGCTTTACCCGGCCATGCGGGGCATGGCCTTGTGGGTTTTCAGTTATGTGGCCGCTGTGTCGTGTGCGGGCTGTGCCGTGCCTCCATCTTAGTCGGGCTGGCAGGGATGCAAGGGTACGCTTCGCCGCTGCGGTCACCCGGTCCCTCCTTCCCGTCTGCCGTGATTTTCCGGTCGTTCACCCGCTCAGATTTCGCGGTCTCACCCTCCAACTCCCGCCAGCCGTGTGCGTCAGGCTGCGGCTTCCCTTGCGCCCTGTGCATCCCCGCCTTATCGCCCGGCTTTTATGGAGGCACGGCACCGCCCGGTGTCGCGGAATATGTGAATAACGGAGGAAAACATCATGCAATATGCGAAACCTGTCACTCTGAATGTTGAAGAGTGCGACCGTCTCTCCTTTCTGCCTTACCTGTTTGGCAACGATTTTCTGTATGCCGAGGCGTATGTGTACGCGCTGGCGAAAAAAATGATGCCGGAGTATCAGGGAGGCTTCTGGCACTTCATCCGCCTGCCGGACGGTGGCGGTTACATGATGCCGGATGGCGACCGTTTCCACATGGTGAACGGTGCAAACTGGTTTGACCGTACCGTGAGTGCTGATGCCGCAGGCATCATCCTTACCTCCCTTGTGATTAACCGCCAGTTGTGGCTGTACCACGACAGCGGGGATGCAGGACTGACCCAGCTTTACCGGATGCGCGATGCGCAGTTGTGGCGTCACATCGAATTTCACCCTGAATGCAACGCGATTTACGCAGCACTGGACTGATTAACGGACGGGGCGGCAATGCCGCCCCTGTAAAGGAGACGAGAACATGTACTGTACTGTTAAAGAAATCATCCGCGATGTACTGGATACAGACGTGCCGGACAGTGAATGCGTTTTTGCCGTGGTGCTGACCCGAGGGGATGTGCGTCACATAGCCCAGGACTGGAACCTGTCAGACGATGAGCTGGAAACCGTCATGCAGCGACTGGACGATGCCTTTGAGCATGGTGCGGATGTCAGCGTTGTTCACGGCGTTGTTCGTGAACTGATGGAAGAAAAGCGCGCCAGCCGTCAGGTGACAGTCCCGGCGGTGATGCTGGAAAAAGTGATGGCGCTGGCAGGCAGTGAAATGAAGCGCCTGTATGCCGTCGGGAGTGAGAACGGGGGCGACGGTGACGCATTCGTCAGGGAGGAACGCGAAGCAATGGACGTTGTGTTACAGGCGCTGGACGGGGAGACGATGTCATGAATATCAGCACAGAAACCCGCGGAATTCTGCGTAATTACAGGGCCGTGATTAATGCGCGGCGTCGTGAAATGGGGCAGAAACCGCTCACCACCGCGCAGATTGTTGATGAAATCTGCGATTTTGTGGTGAATCAGCAGGCGGTTTTCCTGGGCGGTCACTACATCTTACAGGGTAGCAGAAACAGGTGATACAGGGGCAGGCGGTGGAGGCCGCCTGTCAGTCCGCGCGAAAACCCCTGGCAGGCTGACGCCTGCCGGAAGGGAAGCGGGCCACGCTGGCGCGTCGCCCGTTACCCTTCCCGTCTGTGATGTGTCTGACTCAGGAGTGTTTCTTTCTTATGTTATGGAACTGTTCCTGATGTTGTTGTTCCTTTATCTGCTGCTCTGATTCTGACTACTGCAGTGTTGTTCTGTCTGCCGGGTCGGGTAGCAGCGGCACATTGCTGCGCCGCCGCCCCCTAAGAACGGAGCGTGCGAGTTTCCCCGCACTCCGCTCAAGCCTTTATAAGTGCTTTCGGTGAGCACCGGCTTCCCTGCTGTGTAACTGTCGGTGGCAGTTCGGATGTAACAACTCGAGATTGGTCAGTTCGTCACTGCCGCCCATAACTTTCCTGATCCGGTGATGTATATTCCATCCGGTCTGGTTGGTTATGGGTTGTCCGCACTGCGGACAGTGTTTCCCCTGCCTCTTCCAGAGTTGAACTACTGTCTTCATCTTCTTTGATTTGCCTTTCCAGATTAGATCCAGACGACGTTCAAAGTAGATTTCCATTCCGGGGGTGTATGGTGTTGCTTCGCCTTTGATTTTTATATGGCGCTTTATCGGTGTTTCCATTGCCCGGAAGAGAGTCAGAATTTTCCCTTCCGGGGTTATGGCTTTAAAGATCCAGCGCCTGCCTTCAAAGGAGAAGTATCGTCCGGCGATCCACCGCAATCCTTTTCGGGGGTGCCTTCTTACACACCATCGCCATATAGCTCGCCAGATTTGGGTGTCGACATAATTAAATGTTTCTTTCGCCACGACGTGTCGGTGATAGGTAGCCCATCCCCGGATTACCGGGTTTAGCTGGCCTATCAGTTTCCATGCCGGGAGCGTCGGATTGCGTTTAATTATTTCTCTGACTTTACAGAGGAAGTTCTTCAGGTTTTTCTTCGACGGTTTAATCAGCATTTTACCGTTGTACTTCCTGACGTTCTGCCCTAAAAAGTCGAAGCCTTTATCTATATGTGTAATCGCGGTTTTTTCTTCCGACAGTTCCAGCCCTCGTTCGCGCATGAAAGCTGCAATCAGTGGTCTGACCTCATTTTCCAGCAATTCACGGGAGCTGCCTGAACAGATGAAATCATCAGCATATCTCACATAATTCACCTGGTGCTTTGCACTGTGATAACCACTTTTCCTGAACGTTTGCATCAGTTCCTTCTCCAGTCCGTCCAGAGCCATGTTGGCGAGAACAGGGGATATGATGCCTCCCTGCGGTGTCCCGCTGTTCGTATGGTTAAACACGCCTCTTTCCATGTAACCTGCTTTCAACCATTTTTTAAGCAGTCTCCTGTCCATCGGAATATGGGAAAGCAGCCAGTCATGGCTGATGTTATCGAAACACCCTTTAATATCGCCCTCCAGTATCCATTTGGGCGATACTTTCTGGCTCATCCGCAGAAAAATGGACTCAATGGCGTCATGCGTGCTGCGCATTGGTCTGAAACCATAGCTGTTATGGTCAGCAGTGGTCTCGGATACGGGTTCCAGAGCCAGCAGCCACAGTGCCTGCATGGCCCGGTCCCTCATTGTGGGTATGCCCAGCGGTCGCGTTTTGCCGTTTGATTTTGGGATATGTATTCGCCGTAGTGGCTGTGGCCTGTAACCACACAGATTCAGGCTGCATATTCCTTCCCATTTCTCCTTCGGTGTGTGCCATATTTTTCCGTCAATACCGGGTGTCCTTTTACCGGTATTTTCAGTTACACGCCTGACAGCCACGGCTTTGCCGGAGAATGAGCGGGTGAGGATGCGCTGTAGTTCTCTGACCTGCCGCCATTGTTGCTGTCGGGTTGCCTTTGCAATCCGTAACTGTAGCTTTCGCACCCGGGCATGGCATGCTTTCCAGTCTATGGTGTGCCAGCCTGTCGGGTGGGGTATCGTGGACACACTGATGTGTGTATTCATCTCGCTGATATCCTTTTGACTGCTTTACAGCTTTTCATGCAATTAAAGACCAGACGGAAGTCTGCCCGCTTTCGCGTCGGGGAACCTGCCCCGTATCCCGGTCATTACAACCGGGCATTTGCTTTTTCCGTCCTCCTCTGCCCGCACCGCCTACAGTGTTCCTTACGGTTCACCTGCCTGTAAGGCAGCGATACGGGTTTACCAGGTTCCGCTTAACATACAGAGGGTCAGGGCGGGTTCTGTCTCTTCACCGGGGGTCTCTGCGCCCATGTGCTCCCTGTGCGCGAGGTAGCAACCGGACCCCGTACCTTTTGGTTCAGGCCTGTCAGCATCTTTGGCCTGTTGCCGATAACGGTGTTTATCAACAGTTCACATGTGTTAACCCTTCTGACCAGCCTTGCTCTCCTGCCACATGATGCTTGCAGCAAGGTAAAGCCCCTCACGGGGCTTTACCCGGGCTGACGCCCGGCTCTCGTTGTCCCGGGAGCTTCAGACCCCGCCGTTGCCGGCAGCGCCTGTCCCGGTAGGCTACAGCTAATGGGATAGCTGGTTTTATCAATGTAAAACAATACGTTAAGCGACTTCCTGTCGCACGCGCACCTTCGGCTCCCGGCTGCCTGGCGGCATCCGGTCGTCAGGCCCGACTCCGACAGGCAGCTGCTGGCGCACCTGCCAGTCTCCGCCGAACCCGCTGGCGCGGTTTCGGGCTGCCGCTACGGTCCGATGCGTGAAAACCCCTGGCTTGCAGCGACCGTTCCGGTCGCGCCGCCTCTGTCGCGCCGTGGCCTGCGCTCCCGGCATCCCGGCAAAAGGCCGCCGGGATGTAAGGGGCAACGCCGTTTCGCGCACGCGCTCTCCGTCGTTGCGGCGGGCCCCTGCTCATTGCCTGCCGGGTGCCACACACCCGTATGAGTCCCTGTCGCCGGGGGCATAGACAGCCACAACCTGCCGCACTGACTGTCCAGGGTAAATGAACAGCCCACAAAATTTTTTACCCAAAAACCGGTAAAAAATTTTGCGTTCTGCCCAGGACAGGTGCGTCAGGCCGTGGCAGTGATGCCCCTTGCGGCGAAGGTTCTCAAACGGGTGAAGTTCATACCACAGGGAATACAGCAGCAGGTTCCCGCGAAACGTCAAAACCGCGGCTCCCGAAACTCAACGGGTGATGTTCTTTAAAAATCAGGATTTATTTCAGGCTCCGGCAATACGCATTTATTTGTTCTGTCAGTCATCCGGCTGGCAGGTAATGAGAACGCAGGAACAGAAGGAGGAAAACACCGGAGAACGTCAGACGCAGATATGAAAAAAGCAGGCCGGGGAGGACCTGCTTAATCCACACCGCAAAAACTGTTCGAGCAGTTTCTGCGGTTCCATTCAACAGTCATAAGGAGTTTCATTTATGACGGTAAGTATTGTTTCACCTTCCGCAGCGGCTGTAAAGCCCCGCCGTCATCCCCGTTTCAGACGCGAAGACATCCCCGCGCCGGAAATTGACCCCGTGCTGAAAGCCTTCGGGCGACACATTGCCCGGAGTTTTCACCGGGGACGTGGTGTACACATCCCCGCCATGAAAAATACGGCTTTCGGGCAGGTGCTCCGCACACTCGAACTGAAACGCGCTTTTAACTGATGAGGTGAGCCGCCCCGCGAGGGGCGGCAACAGACGGAAGGAGAACATTTTATGACATTAGCTGCAATCACCATGACCGCCCCGGAAGCCGCCAGCCCTGTGCAGATGTACCGCGCGACCTACTCACCGGATGACAACAAACTGCGCCTGTATGCCGCGTCACGTCTTGACCCGGAGACGTATAAAAAAGTGCATGATGCCGGTTTCCGCTGGGCACCCAGACAGGCGCTGTTTGTCGCGCCAGCCTGGACACCGGGCCGGGAAGACGTGCTCCTCTCACTTGCCGGAGAGATTGAGGATGAAGACAGCACGCTCGCTGAACGTCAGGAAGCACGGGCGGAGCGGTTTACCGGATACAGCGGAAAGCGGGCCAGTGAATCCGCACAGGCACTTGATGAAGTGGAAAGACTGGCCGCGATGATCCCGCCCGGTCAGCCCATTCTTGTGGGGCATCACAGCGAACGCCGCGCCCGTCGTGATGCGCAGCGTATTGAAAACGGCATGAAACGTGCCGTGATGCTCTTTGAACGTGCGGAATACTGGGAAGAACGGGCGCGGTCGGCACTGCTTCACGCGAAGTATAAAGAACGCCCGGACGTTCGCTGGCGTCGTATCAAAAAAATCGAAGCTGATTTGCGCAAGGCTGAAAAGACCATCGCACAGTCGCAGAAATATCTGACGATGTGGCGGGCTGAATCGCTGGATCTGAATATGGCAAAACTCATCAGCAGTCATGACCATATCAGCGCCTGTTTCCCGCTGGATACGTATCCGCGCCCGGCAGAAAAAAGCCAGTATGAAGGGAGCCGGTCGTTATGGTCGGCCCTGGATGATGACATCATCACCACGGAGCAGGCCCGCGAAATTGCGATCCGCTGTCATGAACGGCAGATTCAGCATCAGCAACGCTGGGTTAACCACTATCAGAACCGCCTGATCTATGAGCGTGCCATGCTGGACGAAAGCGGCGGCGTGGTTACCCGGACACAGGATTTTGAGCCGGGCGGACAGGTTTTCAGCCGGGGCGAGTGGCTGACTATCATCCGCGTGAACAAAAGCAACGGGGCGGTGAGTTCAGTCACAACGCCAAATTACAGTTTTCTCGGGTACAGCGGCACGATGAAAGTGACGCCCGATCGCATCACGGACTACAAAGCACCATCGGCAGAAGAGGCTGCCGTCGCCAGTCAGGCCGCGAAGCGTCCGCCGGTAGTCAACTATCCGGGGGAAGGTTTCCGGGAAATGACAAAGGCGCAGTGGGCCGCCCTGCCCCGGGACTGTAAGGCCGTGCGCAGTGTGGAAGAAGCAGAAGACCACGGGGCATACCGCTACCGCCGCACAATGGACAATAATTTCCGTCTGGTGAATGTGTATATCACCGACATGAAAATCACGGAAATCCCACAGAAATAAGGTATATCCCCCCGGGAAATCCCCGGGGGATGACGGAGATAATGATATGCACAGTCAGTTAAGAGAACGTATCCGGCTGATGCGCGCAAGGCTGGATAACGCCGCGCCGGTTGCTGAAATCCGGGCTGAATCTCAGCTTTTTGTGAGTCCTGCCCCGATCTGTGATCGCCTGGTGACGCTGGCGGAAATCAGCAACCGTGATCACATTCTGGAACCCTCTGCCGGCACCGGGGCCATACTGCGGGCGATTCGGGATACCGCGCCGGAGGCCATGTGTGATGCGGTGGAGATTAACAGCGGGCTGGTCCGGTATCTGCGGGAAAATTTTAACGGTGTCAGGGTACAGTGTGGCGACTTCATGGAATGGCAGTCGGTGCAGTATTACAGCCGGATCATTATGAATCCGCCGTTCAGTCACGGGCAGGATATCCGGCATATCCTGCGGGCTTTTTCCCTGTTGCGTCCGGGGGGCGTTCTGGTTGCCGTCTGTCTCAACGGGCCACGCCAGCAGGAGAAGCTGTTACCGTTTTCTGACGTCCGCGAGGAGCTGCCGCGCGGCACGTTTGCTTATACCGATGTCCCGACGATGATTATTCGTTTGCGTGCCTGATGACACAGGGCTGGCGGGAGGATAAATGCCCGTCTGTCCGCGCCGGGAAAAAACCGCGCGCCGGTGGCGCTGAAAGGGGCCGCGCTCACGCGCCGCCCCTTTCATTACGCGGACGTTCTGATGGGGGCTTCTGTCTTTTCAGACCTGTCATTTGTCTGTTACTGATGATGTTGTTGTTCCTGCTACTGCTACTGCTACTGCTACTGCTACTGCTACTGCTACTGCTACTGTTCTTCTTTTTTCTACTGCCCTGATTATTGTCTGTTTTGTTGTTCTCCTGCTTATGCCTTTTCCGGGCGTCCCCCTGGCGGGGCGGGCTGTCGTGAACGGAGCCAGCGAAGCTGTCTCCGCCCTGGCGGGCTTCCATCCCTGACGCAAAAACCCGGGTTTGCAGCGACCGGAACGGTCGCGCCACCCTTGTCGCGCCGTGGCCTGCGCTCCCGGCATCCCGGCAAAAGACGCCGGGATGTAAGGAGCAACGCCGTTTCGCAAACCGCGCTTCACGTCGTTGCGGCGGGTCCCTGCCCGTTGTTCTGTCCGGTGCCATTCACCTGTTTAAGCCCCTGTCGCCGGGGGCATAGACAGCCACAACCTGCCGCACTGACTGTCCAGGGTAAATGAACAGCCCACAAAATTTTTTACCCAAAACCCGGTAAAAAATTTTGCGTTCTGCCCAGGACAGGTGCGTCAGGCCGTGGCAGTGATGCCCCTTGCGGCGAAGGTTCTCAAACAGGTGATGGTGAATACCGGAGGGAACAAAAGGCAGGTCCCCGCAAAACGTCAAAACCGCGGCTCCCGAAACTCAACAGATGATGGGGGCTGAAAACATCAACAGAAGGAGACACATCATGGCAGTTCGTGGCATTAACAAGGTCATTCTTGTCGGTCGTCTGGGAAAAGATCCGGAAGTCCGTTACATCCCCAACGGGGGCGCAGTGGCAAACCTGCAGGTGGCCACGTCAGAAACCTGGCGCGACAAACAGACGGGGGAAATGAAGGAGCAGACGGAATGGCACCGCGTGGTGCTGTTCGGCAAGCTCGCGGAAGTGGCAGGTGAATATCTGCGTAAGGGGGCGCAGGTCTACATTGAAGGCCAGCTTCGCACCCGTAGCTGGGAAGATAACGGTATTACCCGTTACGTCACCGAAATCCTTGTTAAAACCACGGGCACCATGCAGATGCTGGGGAGTGCACCACAGCAGAACGCTCAGGTGCAACCGCAGCCTCAGCAGAATGGTCAGTCACAGAGTGCTGACGCGACGAAAAAAGGGAGCGCGAAAACGAAAGGCCGTGGACGTAAGGCTGCGCAGCCGGAGCCTCAGCCGCAACCACCGGAGGGGGAGGATTACGGGTTTTCAGACGATATCCCGTTCTGACTGGCCTGACTGTGATAACCGCCCCGTCCTGCGCGGGGCATCACCGGAGATATGAGGATGAGCGAATATTTCAGAATACTTCAGGGACTGCCTGACGGTCCTTTTACCCGCAAACAGGCCGAAGCCGTTGCCGCACAGTACCGGAACGTCTTTATCGAGGATGACCACGGCGAACAGTTTCGCCTGGTTGTCCGTAATAACGGAACAATGGTCTGGCGTACCTGGAATTTTGAGGACGGTGCCGGGTACTGGATGAACCATGTCATCCGTGATTTCGGGATCCTTAAGTAAGAGAGGTGCCGGACGGGGATCACGTCCGGCAGACATTAACTACACAATAAGGGGATAGTCATGTCAGTAACAAAGTCTGAACCAAAATCTACCCGTAAAGCAAGCCGTAAACCTGCAAAAACGCAGGAAACTGTCCTGTCTGCCCTGCTGGCGCAGACGGAGGAAGTGAGCGTGCCGCTGGCCTCGCTGATTAAGTCACCACTGAATGTGCGCACGGTGCCGTATTCTGCGGAGTCCGTCAGCGAACTGGCTGATTCCATTAAGGGGGTCGGCCTGCTGCAGAATCTGGTTGTTCATGCCCTGCCAGGTGACCGCCACGGTGTCGCCGCAGGTGGTCGCCGACTGGCAGCACTCAACATGCTGGCAGAGCGTGGCATCATTCCGGCTGACTGGCCTGTCCGCGTGAAAATTATTTCGCAGGAACTGGCGACGGCCGCATCGATGACCGAGAACGGTCATCGTCGGGATATGCACCCAGCCGAACAGATTGCCGGATTCTGTGCAATGGCGCAGGAAGGCAAAACACCTGCACAAATCGGTGATTTGCTGGGCTATTCACCCCGCCACGTTCAGCGAATGCTGAAACTGGCTGACCTTGCGCCTGTCATCCTCGATGCGCTGGCAGAAGACCTCATCACCACCGAGCACTGTCAGGCGCTGGCGCTGGAGAACGACACCGCGCGTCAGGTGCAGGTGTTTGAAGCCGCCTGTCAGTCGGGATGGGGCGGTAAACCGGAAGTACAGACCATTCGTCGTCTGGTGACCGAAAGTGAAGTGGCGGTGGCAGGGAACAGTAAATTCCGCTTCGTGGGGGCTGATGCCTTCTCGCCAGATGAACTGCGCACTGACCTGTTCAGCGACGACGAGGGTGGCTATGTGGACTGCGTGGCGCTCGATGCCGCCCTGCTGGAAAAACTCCAGGCTGTTGCTGAACACCTTCGGGAAGCCGAAGGCTGGGGATGGTGCGCCGGACGCATGGAGCCTGTCGGTGAGTGCCGTGAGGATGCCGGAACATACCGCTGTCTGCCGGAGCCGGAAGCGGTGCTGACGGAGGCGGAAGAAGAACGTCTGAACGAACTGATGACGCGTTACGACGCGCTGGAAAACCAGTGTGAGGAATCTGACCTGCTGGAAGCAGAAATGAAGCTGATGCGCTGCATGGCGAAGGTCAGGGCGTGGACGCCGGAGATGCGTGCCGGAAGCGGTGTGGTGGTGTCCTGGCGTTATGGCAACGTGTGTGTCCAGCGTGGTGTGCAGTTGCGCAGCGAGGATGATGCGGCTGACGACGCTGACCGCACGGAACAGGTGCAGGAGAAAGCGCCCGTGGAGGAAATCAGTCTGCCACTGCTGACGAAAATGTCTTCCGAACGCACGCTGGCAGTCCAGGCAGCACTGATGCAGCAACCGGACAAATCTCTGGCACTGCTGGCATGGACGCTCTGCCCTGATGAATCCCCTAATGATTTTTACCAAAATCATTAGGGGATTCATCAGCGCTCTGCCTGAATGTGTTTGGCAGCGGAGCGTACAGTAAACCAGCACAAATCAGCCTGGAATGTAAACATTATTCGCTGACCAGCGATGCGCCATCGGGGAAGGACGGTGCCGCATTCCTGGCGCTGATGGCAGAAAAAGCCCGTCTTGCAGCCCTGTTACCGGAGGGATGGTCACGGGATATGACGACATTCCTGTCACTCAGCCAGGAGGTACTGTTATCCCTGCTCAGTTTCTGCACCGCGTGCAGCATCCACGGCGTTCAGACCCGCGAGCATGGTCACACGTCACGCAGTCCGCTGGACTCGCTGGAGAGCGCTATCGGATTCCACATGCGCGACTGGTGGCAGCCGACGAAAGCAAACTTCTTCGGACACCTGCAAAAGCCGCAGATTATCGATGCCCTGAATGATGCCGGACTGTCCGGTGCTGCGCGGGACGCGGAGAAAATGAAGAAAGGCGATGCCGCTGAACATGCAGAGTTCCACATGAAAGACAACCGCTGGGTGCCTGGCTGGATGTGTACACCACGTCCACAGGCAGAGACGGAAACCACGGAGTACCGTGACGACCAGGCAGAAGCCGCCTGACCGCCAGTCATAAACCATTTATCACGCCGCCCTGCCGGAGACGGGGCGGCAGCAAGGGAGATACCGTGATGAAAACTGAACTGACCCTGAATGTATTACAGACCATGAGCGCACAGGAATATGAAGATATCCGGGCTGCCGGAAGTGATGAACGTCGTGAACTCACACATGCCGTGATGCGGGAGCTGGATGCGCCGGATAACTGGACGATGAACGGCGAGTATGGCAGCGAGTTCGGCGGCTTTTTCCCCGTCCAGGTCCGTTTCACGCCTGCCCACGAACGTTTTCACCTGGCGTTATGTTCACCGGGCGATGTCTCTCAGGTCTGGGTGCTGGTTCTGGTGAATGCCGGTGGTGAGCCGTTTGCGGTGGTTCAGGTACAGCGGCGGTTTGCACCGGAAGCCGTCAGCCATTCACTGGCACTGGCGGCGTCACTGGACGCGCAGGGGTACAGCGTCAGTGACATCATCCATATCCTGATGGCGGAAGGAGGTCAGGCATGAGCGCACGTTCACAGGCACTGGTTCCCCTCAGCGCAGAGCAACAGGCCGCATGGCGGGCGGTGGCGGAGACAGAAAAACGCCGCCACCAGGGAAACACGCTGGCGGAATATCCGTATGCGGGGGCGTTTTTCCGCTGTCTGAACGGAAGCCGCAGGATATCGCTGTCTGACCTGCGATTTTTCATGCCGTCCCTGACCGCAGAAGAACTGCGCGGCAACCGTTCTCAGTGGCTGTATGCCGTCGATGTGCTGATTGAAACTCAGGGCGAGGTCTGCCTTCTTCCCCTTCCCGGCGATGCAGCAGAGCGGCTGTTCCCGTCGGTGCGGTTCCGTGTCAGGGAGCGCAGTCGCCACAAATCCGCACTGGTCATGCAAAAGTACAGCCGCCAGCAGGCGAGGGAGGCAGAGCAGAAAGCCCGTGCGTACCAGGCGCTGGTCGCTCAGGCTGAAATCGAACTGGCATTCCATTCGCCGGAAACAGTCGGAAGCTGGCATGCACGCTGGAGTGACCGGGTGGCAGAGCATGACCTGGAAACCCTGTTCTGGCAGTGGGGTGAGCGTTTTCCGTCACTGGCCGGAATGGAACGCTGGCAGTGGCAGGATATGCCGTTCTGGCAGGTTATTGCGGAAGCCAGTCTTGCAGCAAGAGAGGCCGGTCACGCTGTCCGTGAGATGGAGCGGTGGATGGTGCCGAACAAACTCCGGGAGGCGGCGTGATGCGGCAACAATCACACAGATTACCCGTAAACAGCCTGAATGAGCGGGTTATTTTCAGGAAAAGTGAGTGTGGTCAGCGTGCAGGTATATGGGCTATGATGTGCCCGGCGCTTGAGGCTTTCTGCCTCATGACGTGAAGGTGGTTTGTTACCGTGTTGTGTGGCAGAAAGAAGATAGCCCCGTAGTAAGTTAATTTTCATTAACCACCACGAGGCATCCCTATGTCTAGTCCACATCAGGATAGCCTCTTACCGCGCTTTGCGCAAGGAGAAGAAGGCCATGAAACTACCACGAAGTTCCCTTGTCTGGTGTGTGTTGATCGTGTGTCTCACACTGTTGATATTCACTTATCTGACACGAAAATCGCTGTGCGAGATTCGTTACAGAGACGGACACAGGGAGGTGGCGGCTTTCATGGCTTACGAATCCGGTAAGTAGCAACCTGGAGGCGGGCGCAGGCCCGCCTTTTCAGGGCTGATGCTGGTCTGACTGCACTGAAGCGCCTTTATAAAGGGGCTGCTGGTTCGCCGGTGGCCCCTTTCTCCTTGCTGGCATTGTACGGGCATGAACAACCAGACTGCCAGGAAGGCCGTTTCCCTCCGGGAACGGGGATGAACGTGCGCCTGCGGCGCCCGTTCTTTTCCCCCGCCTTCTCTGTTTATGACTTACCAGAAATCACATCACCTTCCCTTTGATTATTCTCTTTTTCCTCCTGCTCTGACTCTGATTACTGCTCTGACTCTGATTACTGCTGCCCTGATTATTGTCTGTTTTGTTGTTCTCCTGCTTATGCCTTTTCCGGGCGTCCCCCTGGCGGGGCGGGCTGTCGTGAACGGAGCCAGCGAAGCTGTCTCCGCCCTGGCGGGCTTCCATCCCTGACGCAAAAACCCGGGTTTGCAGCGACCGGAACGGTCGCGCCACCCTTGTCGCGCCGTGGCCTGCGCTCCCGGCATCCCGGCAAAAGACGCCGGGATGTAAGGAGCAACGCCGTTTCGCAAACCGCGCTTCACGTCGTTGCGGCGGGTCCCTGCCCGTTGTTCTGTCCGGTGCCATTCACCTGTTTAAGCCCCTGTCGCCGGGGGCATAGACAGCCACAACCTGCCGCACTGACTGTCCAGGGTAAATGAACAGCCCACAAAATTTTTTACCCAAAACCCGGTAAAAAATTTTGCGTTCTGCCCAGGACAGGTGCGTCAGGCCGTGGCAGTGATGCCCCTTGCGGCGAAGGTTCTCAAACAGGTGATGGTGAATACCGGAGGGAACAAAAGGCAGGTCCCCGCAAAACGTCAAAACCGCGGCTCCCGAAACTCAACAGATGATGGGGGCTGAAAACATCAGATACAGGAGGAATTATGAGCGCATTTTCTTTTAACACCACTTATCAGCCAACAGGCGATCAGCAGAAAGACGCAATCGCACAAATCGGGATCATGCAGAATCGTGCTGTTCAGGCAAATCTTGCATATCAGAGCTGCCGGGATTCTGGTGCACTCTTTAAGGTGCTCCACCAGGTCAATAATGAGCTGCATGACTTACTGGATAGCCTGGAGAATCATACTCCTCTTGTCAGAAAAAACGCTGATGAGTTGATCGCGCTGTTACTGCTTTTCACTCGGCAGGTTGGTCAGTCCCGAACTGACCTGATTTGATGGTCCTTCCCCTCGGAATTGTTGTCTTTTTGTTAACGATAACCGAGGGGGGATGATATTAAGCGAAAAAACTTTTATTAATTTTATGCCTTCATAAAGGAGTTACTGTTATGCGATTAGCTTCCCGTTTTGGTCGATATAATTCTATTCGCCGTGAGCGCCCGTTAACGGATGACGAATTAATGCAGTTTGTTCCATCTGTCTTTTCTGGTGATAAACATGAATCCCGGAGTGAGCGTTATACATATATCCCAACCATCAATATCATCAATAAGTTACGTGATGAAGGTTTCCAGCCATTCTTTGCCTGTCAGAGTCGGGTTCGTGATTTGGGACGCCGCGAATACAGTAAACATATGTTACGTCTTCGCAGGGAAGGGCATATTAACGGGAAAGAAGTTCCTGAAATTATCCTGCTTAATTCACATGATGGTTCATCCAGTTATCAGATGATCCCAGGAATTTTTCGTTTTGTCTGCACAAATGGCCTGGTGTGTGGGAATAATTTTGGCGAAATCCGCGTTCCACATAAAGGTGATATTGTCGGGCAGGTTATTGAGGGAGCGTATGAAGTGCTCGGTGTCTTTGATAAAGTCACTGAAAATATGGAGACAATGAAAGAGATACATCTTAACAGTGACGAACAACATTTATTTGGCAGAGCTGCATTGATGGCCAGGTACGAAGATGAAAATAAAACGCCAGTGACGCCAGAACAAATAATTACTCCCCGCCGTTGGGAGGATAAACAGAACGATCTCTGGACAACCTGGCAGCGGGTTCAGGAGAATATGATAAAAGGTGGATTATCGGGGCGAAGTGCCTCCGGTAAAAATACCAGAACAAGAGCCATTACAGGCATTGACGGTGATATCCGAATCAACAAAGCATTATGGATGATTGCCGAACAGTTCAGGGAGTGGAAGTCATGATAATATAAGTAAAGCCCCGAAAAATTTTTCGGGGCTTTACTTATATTATCATCCTGCGGCATTGCTGTGTCGTCTGATATGCCTCAATTTCATCAACTGGCTTTTCGGTAGTCTGTAAATATTGTGCCCGCGAAAAATGGTCTGGCAGGAGGCTGCGCAGTTACCGGATATATATAAGATGGGATCCCGCTTTGCGGGGCTTCGGCCAGTCAGCATTATCACTCATATGATATTTTTGTGTGTGGCCTTCCATGCCGCTGTCGCGGCATAACCGGTATTTGACAATGTATACAATATTAATTTTTCTGCACACTGTTAATTTGGGAAAGTGATTTCTTCGTGGTCGGAACCCGGATGCCTTTACTGCTCTTTATCCAGGTATAAATCCGGTAAACCTCTGATGCGTAGGCAAGACGTCTCTGGTTCTGGCGTTCGGTCTTCCTGAATCCGGCATTGTATGCACCAACGGCCTCCCAGGAGACGCCCCATTTTTTAAAGGCTATTGCCAGATAATAAGCACCGGTATAAATGTTCATACAGGGATCTGTTGTCAGATGTTCCGGCTTAATTCCATAGCGGGCCAGTTCGTTAAAATGCTGGGAATCTACCTGCATCAGTCCGCTGCCATATCCCGTTACCGGATTAATACCGATGGCATTAACCCGGTAACGGGATTCTTTCCATGATATCGCTCTCAGTAAATCCGGGTCTATTTTGTAATCCCGACCTGCAAGATCAAAGCAATCGGCGGCTTCGCAGATCCCATTTATAAACATCAGGCAGATTGCTAACATCCATTTTTTCATTTTTCCACCTCTGGTGACTTTATCCGTAAATAATTTAACCCACTCCACAAAAAGGCTCAACAGGTTGGTGGTTCTCACCACCAAAAGCACCACACACTACGCAAAAACAAGTTTTTGCTGATTTACGTTTTAAATCATGTAATTAACAAACGCTATTTATATTTAATAATTCTGAATTATTAAATAGAGAGTCGTTGGCGATCCTGTTACGACCCTATAGCGACTCTTATTAGGATCAGTACTGACAATTTTCATGAAAAACATTGATATATATTAGGGACGCCCCTAGCGCCGGATCGCATTTTTTTATAGGATGATCCTAGAGGCGCTGCTAGGAGTGTCTTTCTTACTTGTAAACACTATATGCATATTTATAGTGAAAAGTTCATTGCTTAATAATGAAAGGTTTTATCTTATGGCCAGAGTAATTTTGTATATCAGTAATGATGTCTATGATAAAGTAAATGCGATAGTTGAACAGCGTCGTCAGGAGGGGGCAAGAGATAAAGATATAAGTGTTTCGGGAACAGCTTCAATGCTTCTTGAACTGGGGCTTCGTGTATATGAGGCTCAGATGGAGCGTAAAGAGTCTGCGTTTAATCAGACAGAGTTTAATAAACTTCTTCTTGAATGTGTTGTAAAAACACAGTCATCAGTAGCGAAAATTTTGGGTATTGAGTCTCTAAGTCCCCATGTCTCCGGGAATCCAAAGTTTGAATATGCCAATATGGTTGAAGATATTCGTGAGAAGGTGTCATCTGAGATGGAACGATTTTTTCCAAAAAATGATGAGGAATAAAAAAGAATTAAAAGTTGATTTACTTCAAATAACAGGATTTTGATCTGGTTCAATTTGATGACAATTAACCACATAAAGGTTATATTAATTATGTGGTTAATGCCACGTTAAAACAGATATTAAAAATCGCCGATGCAGGGAGAGCGACCTCCCCGCATCGACTGTCCATAGAATCCTTTGAGAGGAGGTTCCTATGTATCCGACGGATCCTAGACAACTTAATACTGAACGTCAAATATATTTGGATAAACAGTTTTTTGTCGATGTTTTTTCAATCCCTGCTTGTGTTCGAAATACTAATGGAGATTTTATCGGCTACAATGAAAAATTCTCTAAAGAATTTATAGGTAGTCTTGATATCAAAGAGTGGTTTTACTCCCTTCCTGTACAAGTAGCTACATCGTTCTTAAGAGAAGAACTGGATGCTATGTCTTTGCCTTCGTCCATGAATAAAATACAGAGCGTGGCTATAGGTGATAAACTCTGGCTGGTACAATTTATACCATTAATATATGGGGAGGTGGTTAATGTTTTATGGCTTTTTTTCTGCAAAAATTCTAATGTGATAGTGGATTATTGTAGAGGATTACGTACAAATATAACAAATGACAGAATGCTTGAATTTAAAAACAAATCAACGGAAATCCAATGGAAAGTTTTTATTCTTTATTCATTTGGTTTTTGTCATGAATCGATAGCATCTCTTTTGTCTATTACTAATGGTTCTTCCCGGAATGCAATTTCAGAAGTGTATAAGTTTTTCGGTATACATTCAAAACATGATTTGTTAATGATTTTTCATACAAGCAGGATGCATAGTTTATTCTTTGATGAATTGTTTTTTATTTTAAAATGTGCTGAATAGTTGATGTTTCGTTTTTGTTAAAAACAAGGTGACATTATGTCACCTTGTTTTGTTAATGTAATTTACTCTATTTTCGTTTCTATTTTTATGGATTCGTATAATTATATTTAATTATCTAAGTGGCTGAGGAGGAGACTTGAGCAGAAATATAATAAGGCCTGCTCCGGGCAATAAAGTTTTACTGGTATTGGACGATGCTACTAATCACAAGCTCTTAGGTGCCCGGGAACGTAGTGGGAGAACAAAAACTAATGAGGTGCTAGTCAGGTTACGTGATCATCTGAACCGTTTTCCTGACTTTTATAATCTGGATGCAATAAAGGAGGGAGCAGAGGAAACTGATTCGATAATTAAAGATCTTTAGGTTTATTAATCTATCCACAATAGAGGTAACTTATGAATACTGTTTTAAGTGTTCAGGGTGCTTCTGCGCCCGTTGAAAAGAAATCGTTTTTTTCTAAATTCACTCGTCTGAATATGCTTCGCCTGGTTCGTGCAGTGATCCCGGTTGCTGTTCTGATGATGTTGTTCCCTGAGTTAGCTATGGCTGCTGGTAAAGGCGACCTGATGGCTAAAGGTAACGATACGGTTAAGGCGACCTTCGGTAAGGACTCCAGTATCGTTAAATGGGTTGTTCTGGCTGAGGTGCTGGTCGGTGCGGTCATGTACATGATGACCAAAAACGTCAAGTTCCTGGTCGGCTTTGCCATCATCTCTGTATTTATTGCTGTGGGTATGAGCGTCGTTGGCCTCTGACAGGAAATAAAACGATGTCGGGAGACGAGAATAAACTTAAGAAATATCGTTTCCCGGAAACACTGACCAACCAGAGCCGCTGGTTTGGCCTGCCACTGGATGAACTGATCCCCGCAGCAATCTGTGTTGGCTGGGGTATCACAACATCGAAATATCTGTTCGGTATTGGTGCAGCGGTTCTGGTTTATTTCGGGATTAAAAAACTGAAAAAAGGGCGGGGCAGTTCCTGGTTACGTGACCTGATTTACTGGTATATGCCAACAGCCCTGCTGCGCGGTATTTTTCATAATGTTCCCGATTCGTGTTTCCGGCAGTGGATTAAATAGAACTGATACCAGGATTGTTATATGGAACACGGTGCCCGTTTAAGTACCAGTCGTGTAATGGCCATCGCCTTTATATTTATGTCAGTGCTTATTGTTCTCAGCCTCTCTGTTAACCTCATTCAGGGGGTGAATAACTACCGTCTTCAGAATGAGCAACGCACTGCCGTGACCCCAATGGGATTTAATGTGCCCTTTGCCGTGTCACAGAACAGTGCCGATGCCTCTTATTTGCAGCAGATGGCGCTGTCATTTATTGCCCTCCGTCTGAATGTCTCACCGGAAATCGTCGATGCTTCACATCAGGCGCTTCTGCAATATATCCGCCCGGGTGCACAGAACCAGATGAAAGTTATTCTGGCTGAAGAAGCGAAACTCATTAAAAAAGATAACGTGAATTCTGCTTTTTTCCAGACCAGTGTCCGTGTCTGGCCTCAGTATGGTCGTGTGGAAATCCGTGGAATTCGGAAAACATGGATTGGTAACTCCGAACCTTTTACTGATATCAAACATTACATCCTTATTCTGAAGCGGGAAAACGGGGTGACCTGGCTGGATAATTTCGGGGAAACAGACGATGAGAAAAAATAATACGGCAATAATATTCGGCGGCCTGTTTTTTTCCTGCAGCGTGATGGCCGCAAACGGTACGCTGGCCCCCACTGTGGTGCCAATGGTGAACGGTGGTCAGGCCAGTATTGCCATCAGCAATACCAGCCCGAATCTGTTTACCGTTCCCGGTGACCGGATTATCGCCGTGAACAGTCTGGATGGTGCCCTGACCAATAATGAGCAGACCGCCTCCGGCGGTGTGGTGGTGGCCACCGTCAACAAAAAGCCCTTTACGTTCATTCTGGAAACAGAGCGTGGTCTGAACCTTTCCATTCAGGCTGTTCCCCGTGAAGGCGCGGGGCGTACCATTCAGCTGGTCAGTGACCTGCGCGGAACCGGAGAAGAAGCCGGAGCGTGGGAAACGTCCACGCCTTACGAATCCCTGCTTGTGACCATCAGCCAGGCTGTCCGTGGCGGAAAATTACCTGCAGGCTGGTATCAGGTTCCTGTGACAAAGGAAACCCTGCAGGCCCCGGCGGGGCTGTCTTCAGTGGCAGATTCCGTATGGACGGGGAATCACCTGAAGATGGTCCGCTTTGTCGTGGAAAATAAAACGCTGTCTGCCCTGAATATCCGGGAAAGTGATTTCTGGCAGCCGGGAACCCGTGCCGTGATGTTCAGCCAGCCTGCCAGCCAGTTACTGGCAGGTGCGCGCATGGATGTGTATGTCATCCGTGACGGGGAGGGCAACTGATGGCCAGTATCAATACCATTGTGAAACGCAAGCAGTACCTGTGGCTGGGGATTGTGGTTGTCGGTACAGCCTCCGCGATTGGTGGGGCACTGTATCTGTCTGATGTGGACATGTCCGGTAACGGTGAAACCGTGGCTGAACAGGAGCCTGTGCCGGATATGACCGGTGTGGTGGATACGACCTTTGATGACAAGGTGCGTCAGCATGCCACCACAGAGATGCAGGTGACGGCAGCGCAGATGCAGAAGCAGTATGAGGAAATCCGTCGTGAGCTGGATGTTCTGAACAAACAGCGCGGTGATGACCAGCGTCGTATTGAAAAGCTGGGACAGGACAATGCCGCCCTGGCAGAGCAGGTAAAAGCCCTGGGTGCTAATCCCGTCACGGCGACCGGTGAGCCTGTACCGCAGATGCCTGCCCCACCGCCCGGCCCGGAAGGCGAACCACAGCCAGGAAACACCCCCGTATCCTTCCCGCCGCAGGGCAGCGTTGCTGTTCCACCGCCGACGGCGTTTTATCCCGGGAATGGTGTCACGCCACCACCACAGGTGACGTACCAGTCTGTGCCGGTGCCTAACCGGATACAGCGTAAGGTGTTTACCCGTAATGAGGGAAAACAGGGACCATCGCTGCCGTACATTCCGTCAGGAAGTTTTGCGAAAGCCATGCTGATTGAAGGGGCGGATGCCAATGCCTCAGTCACCGGTAATGAATCCACGGTGCCGATGCAGTTGCGTATCACCGGCCTGGTGGAAATGCCGAACAGCAAGACGTATGACGCAACGGGATGTTTTGTGGGGCTGGAAGCCTGGGGGGATGTGTCCAGTGAACGTGCCATTGTACGCACCCGCAATATCAGTTGCCTGAAGGACGGCAAAACTATTGATATGCCGATTAAGGGGCATGTCAGCTTCCGGGGTAAAAACGGTATCAAGGGCGAAGTGGTGATGCGTAACGGCAAAATCCTCGGCTGGGCATGGGGCGCGGGATTTGTTGACGGTATCGGTCAGGGAATGGAGCGCGCCTCCCAACCGGCTGTCGGGCTGGGTGCCACAGCCGCTTACGGGGCTGGTGATGTCCTGAAAATGGGTATCGGTGGCGGCGCATCGAAAGCCGCACAGACGCTCAGTGACTACTACATCAAACGTGCCGAACAGTATCACCCGGTGATACCGATTGGTGCGGGCAACGAAGTGACCGTGGTGTTCCAGGACGGCTTCCAGCTGAAAACCGTGGAGGAAATGGCACTGGAGCAGTCACAGAGTACAGCGGAAGAGGGTAACCCGGAAAGCCCGGTGCCGAATCCTCCCTCGGCAGAAAGCCACCTGAACGGTTTTAACACCGACCAGATGCTGAAACAGCTGGGCAATCTGAATCCGCAGCAGTTTATGTCCGGAGACAAGAACCCGCTGGGCGGGGATGCCGGCAAGGAGGGCGGAAATGGCGGGTGATGCACTGACATTCCGTGTGGCGTTTGTCGTTCGCTGGCTGCTGTGGGTCGTCAGGTTTGTGGTTATCTGGCCGCTGGCCACAATGGCCCTGATGGCTCTGTTTGTTTTATGGAAGGACAACACCACGCCGGGGAAATTACTGGTTAAGGAGATTAACTTCGTAAGACAAACAGCACCTGCCGGACAGTTCCCGGTCAGTGAATGCTGGTTTTCTTCCTCTGATTCTTCAGGCAGATCAGAAATACAGGATATCTGCCATTACCGCGCGGCTGATGCTGCAGATTATGTCAGGGAGACTGACCGGTCACTGATGCAACTGGTCACCGCATTCTGGGCAACGCTGGCACTGATGTATATGTCGTTTGCGGCAGGCACCGGGAAATATCCGGTGCTGCCCGGAAAAATGAAATGTATCCGGGTGGTAACCGCAGATGAATATCTGAAGGACGTTTATACGGAAGACGCTTCCCTGCCGGGAAAAATCAGGAAATGCCATGTTTATTTCCCTGATGACCGAACAAACAGAAGCAACGGAGATAAAAATGAACATGCGTAATATTAATGTTATTACAGCCCGCGTTGTGCCGGATAAAAACGTATCAGATGATTTTATGCATGCTGTTCTCAGTAACTGCACCACAAAAATAGTTCTTCCTGCTCCGAAGGTGTTCAGTTCTGAATCATTGCCGCACAATTTTAATATGGCTGCTGTCGGTGTGATGAAGAAGGGAATGTCGATGAGCTTATTTTCTTCTCCGGGAAATACAGTGGTCTCCGGACATCCCTGTGCAGGGAAAACAAATCTGACAGCAGAGTTAATTTCTGCTGTTGTGGGGAGTAATAAAAAAGGAGAAGGGCAATGAAACAGATTTCTTTATTTATTCCTCTGCTGGGAACCTTATTACTTTCCGGCTGCGCAGGAACAAATACGGAATTTGAGTGTAACGCCACCACATCCGATACCTGTATGACGATGGAGCAGGCCAATGAGAAGGCCAAAAAACTGGAGCAGTCCTCAGAAGCAAAGCCGGTTGCGGCATCACTGCCGCGCCTGGCTGAAGGGAACTTCCGGACAATGCCGGTGCAGACCGTCACCGCGACCACTCCGTCCGGCAGCAGACCTGCGGTGACAGCACATCCGGAGCAGAAACTGCTGGCACCACGCCCGCTGTTTACCGCTGCCCGGGAAGTGAAAACGGTTGTTCCGGTCAGTTCAGTTACGCCGGTAACACCTCCTCGTCCGCTAAGAACGGGTGAGCAGACGGCAGCATTATGGATAGCGCCTTATATTGATAACCAGGATGTTTATCATCAGCCATCCAGCGTGTTTTTTGTTATTAAACCGTCTGCGTGGGGAAAACCACGTATTAATTAACTGGCCCTGAAGTTGTATATCAGCCGGCAATGCCGGCGGGCTTTCTGTATTCAAAATCCGCCTGTAAAACGAGTGCCCTGTGCGTGAAAAGGGATGGGCGGTAGCGTGTCAGAACATGTCGGGAGGAATATTCCGTGAGTGATGAAGCCGATGAAGCATATTCAGTGACAGAACAACTGACCATGACAGGAATAAACCGGATACGCCAGGAAATAAATGTTCATGGTATTCCTGTTTATCTCTGTGAAGCATGCGGAAATCCTATTCCGGAAGCCCGGCGGAAAATATTTCCCGGTGTGACGTTGTGCGTTGAATGTCAGGCGTATCAGGAAAGGCAGAGGAAACACTATGCATAAATCAGAAAATGAAAAAATAGATTTTATTCTGGATGAGCATGAGCGGATATCCAGAAAACAGGGTTCTTTGTGTATGGCACTGGGTAAGGGATTTTTAGTTATAGCTATTCTTTGTGGTGTTGCCACATTCTGTGTTTCTGGCCTGTATCTGAAATCCCTGTGCCTGTCCGTTGCCTGCTGTTGTGGGGTATTCAGTCGTATTTTTAATTATTACAGCGTACCGGAGGAATCACGCATGGTACTCAGTCGTCAGGAATTACTCCGGCTTATGCGTCTGACTGAAGACGTACCAGATGTGAGACAGGAACTGCTTAACCGTTTGTTGTCCGGTAAAAAACTGACTGGTCGGGATGAACAGGATATCCGGCGTCTCTGGCAGGAGAAAGTGGATGCAATGCAGGAGTCTGCCACCCGTCAGCGTGAACAGGATACTATTCGGAAGTTTACTGAAGGGAATAAATCCGAATGAGAATCTGCAGTGTTTTATGACCTCATAAGTTAACTGAAGGGATATTCAGTGATTAATATACAAGCGGAGATAATAAAGAATGCATACCTTTATTTTTCTTGTGCTGATAAAAAATATTAACGGTGGCGGAAGCTGGAATATTACACCCATGCCAAATACGGACGTATGCGTGCAGGTTCTTCGGACAATCGAAGCACATGGCGGCAGGGGCTTTGGAAATACAGGGGAGTGTATTGAAGTTAAAACAAATGAACCTTTGAACAGCGTGATGGAAACACTAAATGGTGGTGGGCAATGAGTGCTTACTGCTTCGAAGGAAAATGAAATGAAGTCGATATATTTAAAATCTGTTCTGGCTTTTATATTTGTTGGCGTTATGGCTATGATTGTATGTATTCCTTTTTACATCGTTTACCTTGCGCAACAACCTGCAACACCAGAACAACTGACAGAGATTTTACAGGAAACTCCCTGTGCAGCAGAAGCATTTCAGGAGACACTTAATTATCAGTCTGAACCTTTAACACTTGGTAAGGCAAATAAAATCGCATCAGAATGCAGAAAAAGAAACGAAATGGCAGAGGTGAAACGTGTAAGAGAAAATGAGCGCAATAAGATTCGCGAAAAACAAATTCAGGCATTAAATGATGCTCATTCAGTAAAGGAACGTTAATCCTGGTTTCCTGTTAAAAGCCTCCATCTCTTATTTGTGCTGTGGTTTCAGGAATGGCACTGCGTGATATATCCACGGCCACAGACTGATATTTTCCTTTTTTAAACGCACTAAGGAATACTCATATGAGTAATAACCCACTTGAGGCCGTCACTCAGGCGGTTAACTCCCTCGTCACAGCACTGAAACTGCCTGACGAATCCGCAAAGGCCAATGAAGTTCTGGGCGAAATGAGCTTCCCGCAGTTCAGCCGTCTGCTGCCGTACCGTGATTACAACCAGGAATCCGGTCTGTTCATGAATGACACCACGATGGGCTTTATGCTGGAAGCCATTCCCATCAATGGGGCGAATAAGTCCATTGTGGAGGCACTCGATCACATGCTGCGCACCAAACTGCCGCGCGGTATTCCGTTGTGTATCCATCTGATGTCCAGTCAGCTGGTTGGTGACAGGATTGAGTACGGGCTGCGTGAGTTCTCCTGGTCAGGTGAACAGGCTGAACGGTTTAACGCCATTACCCGGGCCTATTATATGAAAGCGGCAGCGACACAGTTTCCGCTGCCGGAGGGGATGAATCTGCCCCTGACCCTGCGCCATTACCGGGTATTTATCTCGTACTGTTCTCCCTCGAAGAAAAAAAGCCGGGCTGACATTCTGGAAATGGAAAACCTGGTGAAAATCATCCGGGCGTCGTTACAGGGGGCCAGTATCGCCACACAGACGGTGGATGCACAGGCCTTTATCGATATTGTCGGGGAGATGATTAACCATAACCCGGACTCCCTGTACCCGAAAAGACGTCAGCTGGACCCGTATTCTGATCTGAATTATCAGTGTGTGGAGGACAGTTTTGACCTGAATGTCCGGGCTGATTACCTGACGCTGGGCCTGCGTGAGAACGGCAGGAACAGCACGGCCCGTATCCTGAATTTCCATCTGGCCCGTAACCCGGAAATCGCCTTCCTGTGGAATATGGCCGACAACTACAGCAACCTGCTGAACCCGGAACTGTCCATCTCCTGTCCGTTCATCCTGACGCTGACTCTGGTGGTGGAAGACCAGGTGAAAACCCACAGCGAAGCCAACCTGAAGTACATGGACCTGGAGAAAAAGTCGAAGACCTCCTATGCCAAATGGTTTCCGTCCGTGGAGAAAGAGGCGAAGGAGTGGGGGGAACTGCGTCAGCGTCTGGGCTCCGGTCAGTCTTCTGTCGTGTCCTACTTCCTCAACATCACAGCATTCTGCAAGGACAACAATGAAACGGCGCTGGAAGTGGAGCAGGACATCCTGAACAGCTTCCGTAAAAACGGTTTTGAGCTGATTTCACCGCGCTTTAACCACATGCGCAATTTCCTGACCTGTCTGCCCTTTATGGCCGGGAAAGGGTTGTTTAAACAGCTGAAAGAGGCCGGAGTGGTTCAGCGCGCAGAGAGCTTTAATGTTGCCAACCTGATGCCGTTAGTGGCGGATAACCCCCTGACACCGGCAGGTCTGCTGGCACCCACCTACCGTAACCAGCTGGCGTTTATCGATATTTTCTTCCGGGGGATGAATAACACCAACTACAACATGGCGGTCTGTGGCACCTCCGGGGCCGGTAAAACCGGGCTGATACAGCCACTTATCCGCAGCGTGCTGGACTCCGGGGGCTTTGCCGTGGTGTTCGACATGGGGGATGGCTACAAGTCCCTGTGTGAGAACATGGGTGGCGTATATCTGGACGGTGAAACCCTGCGTTTTAACCCGTTTGCGAACATCACCGATATTGACCAGTCAGCGGAGCGTGTCCGTGACCAGTTGTCAGTGATGGCCAGCCCCAACGGTAACCTGGATGAAGTGCATGAAGGTCTGCTGCTGCAGGCGGTCAGGGCCTCCTGGCTGGCCAAAGAGAACAGGGCACGTATTGATGACGTGGTGGATTTCCTGAAAAACGCCAGTGACAGCGAGCAGTATGCCGGGTCACCGACCATCCGCAGCCGTCTGGACGAAATGATTGTGCTGCTTGACCAGTACACTGCCAACGGCACTTACGGCCAGTATTTTAACTCCGATGAGCCGTCCCTGCGGGATGATGCGAAAATGGTGGTGCTGGAGCTGGGCGGACTGGAAGACCGTCCGTCACTGCTGGTTGCGGTGATGTTCTCCCTGATTATCTACATCGAGAACAGGATGTACCGCACGCCGCGTAACCTCAAGAAACTGAACGTTATTGATGAAGGCTGGCGTCTGCTGGACTTCAAAAATCGCAAGGTCGGTGAGTTTATTGAGAAAGGTTACCGTACCGCCCGCCGTCATACCGGTGCCTATATCACCATCACACAGAACATCGTCGACTTTGACTCTGACAAGGCCTCCAGTGCGGCCCGTGCGGCATGGGGTAACTCCTCCTACAAAATTATCCTCAAACAGAGTGCGAAGGAGTTCGCAAAATACAACCAGCTGTATCCGGACCAGTTCCAGCCACTGCAGCGCGACATGATTGGTAAGTTTGGTGCGGCCAAAGACCAGTGGTTCAGTTCCTTCCTGCTGCAGGTGGAAAACCATTCCTCCTGGCACCGCCTGTTTGTGGACCCGTTAAGCCGCGCCATGTACAGCTCTGACGGCCCGGATTTTGAGTTTGTGCAGCAGAAACGTAAAGAGGGGCTGAGTATTCATGAGGCGGTGTGGCAGCTGGCGTGGAAGAAGTCAGGGCCGGAGATGGCTTCGCTGGAAGCCTGGCTGGAAGAACATGAGAAATACAGGAGTGTTGCATGACCACAACGCAAAAAACGACGGATGTTACAGCCCCCCGACGCAGCCACTGGTGGTGGACGGTGCCGGGATGCCTGGCAATGGTGTTACTGAACGCAGCCGTCAGTTACGGCATTGTCAGACTGAACGCACCGGTGACTGCCGCCTTCAACATGAAACAGACCGTGGATGCGTTTTTTGACAGCGCCAGTCAGAAACAACTGTCAGAAGCACAGTCAAAAGCCCTTTCAGCGCGTTTTAACACGGCACTGGAAGCCAGCCTGCAGGCGTGGCAGCAGAAACACCACGCGGTCATCCTGGTGTCGCCTGCCGTGGTACAGGGGGCTCCGGATATCACCCGGGAAATCCAGCAGGATATTGCCCGGCGAATGAGAGCGGAACCATGAGATGCCGGGGGCTGATTGCCCTGCTGATATGGGGGCAGAGTGTGGCCGCCGCCGATCTTGGCACCTGGGGCGATCTGTGGCCGGTAAAGGAGCCGGACATGCTGACGGTGATCATGCAGCGCCTGACGGCACTGGAGCAGTCCGGTGAGATGGGCCGGAAAATGGATGCCTTTAAGGAGCGGGTGATCCGCAACAGTCTGCGGCCCCCTGCCGTGCCCGGTATCGGACGCACGGAGAAATACAGCAGCCGGTTGTTTGACCCGTCCGTCAGACTGGCTGCGGATATCCGGGATAACGAAGGGCGGGTGTTTGCCCGTCAGGGTGAAGTGATGAATCCGCTGCAGTATGTGCCTTTTAACCAGACGCTGTATTTCATCAATGGCGATGATCCGGCGCAGGTGGCCTGGATGAAACGCCAGACGCCGCCCACACTGGAGAGCAAAATTATCCTCGTGCAGGGCAGTATCCCGGAGATGCAGAAGTCTCTGGACAGCCGTGTTTACTTTGACCAGAACGGTGTGCTCTGCCAGCGCCTCGGCATTGATCAGGTCCCGGCACGGGTGAGCGCCGTTCCCGGCGATCGCTTCCTGAAGGTGGAATTTATTCCGGCAGAGGAGGGCAGAAAATGAAGCGAAGCCTGTGGCTGCTGATGTTATTCCTTCTCGCCGGTCATGTCCCTGCGGCATCTGCGGATTCTGCCTGTGAGGGGCGTTTTGTAAACCCGATCACGGATATCTGCTGGAGCTGTATTTTCCCGCTCTCGCTGGGCAGTATCAAAGTCAGTCAGGGTAAGGTCCCCGACACGGCGAACCCGTCGATGCCCATTCAGATTTGTCCGGCACCGCCGCCGCTGTTCAGGCGTATCGGGCTGGCCATTGGTTACTGGGAGCCGATGGCGCTGACGGACGTCACCCGGTCACCGGGATGCATGGTGAACCTGGGCTTCAGCCTGCCGGCTTTTGGTAAAACGGCACAGGGAACGGCGAAAAAGGATGAGAAGCAGGTGAACGGGGCGTTCTATCACGTTCACTGGTACAAATACCCGCTGACGTACTGGCTTAACATCATCACATCGCTGGGCTGTCTGGAAGGTGGTGACCTGGATATCGCTTATCTTTCTGAAATTGACCCCACCTGGACGGACAGCAGCCTGACCACCATTCTCAATCCGGAAGCTGTCATCTTTGCCAATCCGATAGCACAGGGGGCCTGTGCAGCAGATGCCATTGCCAGCGCCTTTAATATGCCTCTCGATGTTCTGTTCTGGTGTGCCGGTTCGCAGGGCAGTATGTACCCGTTCAATGGCTGGGTGAGTAATGAGTCCAGTCCGTTGCAGTCCTCCCTGCTGGTCAGTGAACGCATGGCGTTCAAACTACACCGTCAGGGCATGATTATGGAAACCATCGGGAAAAATAACGCCGTCTGTAATGAATATCCGTCCCCAATCCTGCCTAAAGAACGCTGGCGTTATCAGATGGTGAATATGTATCCGGACAGCGGACAGTGCCATCCGTTCGGGCGCAGTGTGATGCGCTGGGAGACGGGAAAAAATCCGCCCAACACAAAGAAAAACTTCGGCTACCTGATGTGGCGTAAACGTAACTGTGTATTCCTGTAAATCATTTTAATGAATAAGAGGAAATGAAAATGGCAACAATGGACAGTAAATATATTCAGCACCTCAGGAAAATAAGTGCTGTACTGCTCAGGCTGATAAGCAGAACATTAAAATTATTTCCTTTTGGTCTTGTAATAGTGCCCGTTATATTATTTTATTTTGCACCTGACAGTTTTCTCGCTGAAATTATTCATGAATGGAAGAACGCAGATATATCAGAACAAGTGACACTTGTCAGATTATATCTGAAGGTGACATTTACATGTGCGTTTGTGGCTGTTTTTCTCAATTATCTTTTTTCTGATGAGTTCATGCCTGTAAATAGCAGAAAGTGAGAAATATCATGAACCGGAAAATATTTGCACTTTTTGCTCTGACAGCAGGGATGCATCTTGCTGTTCATGCTTCAGAAAATGTGAACACAACTGAAAACCGCCAGTTCCTGAAGCAGCAGGAAAATTTAAGCAGACAACTGCGAGAGAAACCTGACCATCAGCTGAAAGCCTGGGCGGAGAAACAGGTGCTGGAAAACCCCCTTCAGCGTTCAGATAACCATTTTCTGGATGAGCTGGTTCGTAAACAGCAGGCTTCGCAGGACGGGAAACCCCGGCAGGGTGCCCTGTATTTTGTGTCGTTTTCCATTCCCGAAGAGGGGCTGAAACGGATGCTGGGCGAAACCCGGCACTACGGTATACCCGCCACACTGCGGGGCATGGTGAACAATGACCTGAAGACCACCGCTGAAGCCGTGCTGTCCCTGGTGAAAGACGGCGCGACTGATGGTGTTCAGATCGACCCGACGCTGTTTTCACAGTACGGCATTCGCAGTGTACCGGCACTGGTGGTGTTCTGCAGTCAGGGATACGACATCATCCGGGGAAACCTGCGGGTCGGCCAGGCGCTGGAGAAAGTGGCCGCCACGGGTGACTGCCGGCAGGTGGCTCATGATTTACTGGCAGGGAAAGGAGATTCCGGGAAATGAAACGTATTTTACCTCTGATACTGGCTCTGGTTGCCGGCATGGCACAGGCTGACAGCAACAGTGATTACCGGGCCGGTTCTGATTTTGCCCGTCAGATTCAGGGGCAGGGTACAGGCAGTATTCAGGGCTTTAAGCCACAGGAGAGTATCCCCAGCTATAACGCGAATCCGGACGAGACAAAATATTACGGTGGCGTGACTGCCGGCGGGGATGGCGGCCTGAAAAATGACGGCACCACGGAATGGGCGACCGGTGAAACCGGAAAAACCATCACAGAGTCCTTCATGAACAAGCCGAAAGACATTCTGTCACCGGATGCACCGTTCATTCAGACCGGCAGGGATGTGGTGAACCGGGCTGACAGCATTGTGGGAAATACCGGACAGCAGTGCAGTGCGCAGGAGATAAACCGCAGTGAATTCACAAACTATACCTGTGAGCGGGACACGATGGTGGAGGAGTACTGCACACGGACTGCCAGTATCACCGGGGACTGGAAATACACGGATGAATATCGTGAAGTGACGATACCGCACTCACAGTTCCGGTTCAGTATGAACGGGCTGAAACTGGTGTTCAGTGTCACGGCTCCGGTAACCGGTACAGTGGAAAGTGCATCATTGTCTGTATACGCCGCTTTTTTCTTCCTGAACTCCCGTTATACCTTCATGAATACAACCTTTAATGTCGGCCTGGCAAACGGGCAGTCGGATACTTACCCCCTGTCCGGGGCGACAGGTTTGCAGGTGACACAGGGGCAGGTTCTGACCGGTAGTGGCTGTACTGCTAACGGTAATTGCCTCCCGCACGGGAATGGTGACAGGAAAGTCTATGAATCGCTTGTCAGTGGTGCTTCCACCTTTACGCTGAAACTCAGGATGAAGGTCCGTGATAAAGAATGGGTTCCCCGGGTGGAGTGGGTGGAGAGTTGTCCGTTTAATAAAGCGGATGGCGTGCTGACAGGCACTGAGTGTTCAGAGCCGGGTGGTACGAAAACCGGAGTGATGGAAGGTAAACCCTGGAACATCACACAGGCATGCTGGGCATACCGGGATAAATATGTCACTCAGTCCGCAGATAACGGCACCTGTCAGAAATATGTCGATAATCCGGCCTGTACGCTGGCCTCACGTCAGTGCGCGTTTTATTCCGATGAGGGAACCTGTCTGCATGAGTACGCCACGTACTCCTGCGAGTCCAGAACATCAGGAAAAGTGATGGTCTGTGGTGGTGATGTCTTCTGCCTTGACGGTGAATGCGATAAGGCACAGAGCGGAAAAAGCAGTGATTTTGGTGAAGCAGTATCACAGCTGGCTGCGCTTGCCGCCGCAGGTAAGGATGTTGCCGCCCTGAATGGTGTGGATGTCAGGGCTTTCACGGGTGAGGCGAAATTCTGCCGTAAGGCCGCAGCCGGCTTCAGTAACTGCTGTAAGGATGGTGGCTGGGGTCAGGATGTGGGTCTGGCGAAGTGCAACAGCGAAGAAAAGGCGCTGGGAAAGGCAAAGGACAACAAACTGACCGTCAGTGTCGGAGAGTTCTGTTCGAAGAAAGTGCTGGGTGTCTGTCTGCAGAAAAAGCGCAGCTACTGCCAGTTTGATTCGAAGCTGGCGCAGATAGTCCAGCAGCAGGGGCGTAACGGGCAGTTGCGTATCGGGTTTGGCAGTGCGAAGCATCCTGACTGTCGGGGGATTACGGTTGATGAGCTGCAGAAAATTCAGTTCGACAGACTGGATTTCACTAACTTCTACGAAGACCTGATGAATAACCAGAAAATCCCGGACAGTGGCGTTCTGACGCAGAAAGTGAAAGAGCAGATTGCTGACCAGCTGAAACAGGCAGGACAGTAAGGTATGGAAAATAACCGGGGGAAATGATGAAAGTTATATTCACTTCTAATCGTCTTGTTGATTTTCTTATCCGGCTTTCGATTACAGCGATTGTCATTTCCCCGGTAATTATCTGGTCGTGGGATACGGTAAAAGAAACCACGGCAGACGGGATGCTTGCCGCTGCTTTCGTTATCCTTTACTCCGGTGTGCTCCTGTTTATTCTGTATTTTTGTTTTTCTGCCCTGACTGGCCTGCAGAAAGATGATGAAAGAAAAAATGATGAAAGGAATGAAGATGAATAAAGCATTACTGCCACTGTTACTCTGCTGCTTTATTTTTCCGGCGTCAGGGAAAGATGCAGGCTGGCAGTGGTATAACGAGAAAATAAATCCGAAGGAAAAAGAAAATAAACCTGTACCTGCAGCCCCCCGTCAGGAGCCGGATATTATGCAGAAACTGGCCGCGCTGCAGACGGCAACAAAGCGGGCGCTGTACGAAGCCATTCTGTATCCCGGCGTGGATAATTTTGTTAAATATTTCCGGCTGCAGAATTACTGGACTCAGCAGGCCGGGCTTTTCACCATGAGTGCTAAAAAGGCCATGCTGGCACATCCCGAACTGGACTATAACCTGCAGTACAGCCATTACAACGGCACGGTACGGAACCAGCTGGCGGCAGACCAGGCGCAGCAGCGACAGGCCATTGCGAAACTGGCTGAACACTACGGCATCATGTTCTTTTACCGGGGGCAGGACCCCATCGACGGGCAACTGGCGCAGGTCATTAATGGCTTCAGGGATACCTATGGTCTGAGTGTTATTCCCGTTTCCGTGGATGGCGTGATTAATCCGCTGTTGCCGGATTCCCGGACTGACCAGGGGCAGGCGCAGCGCCTCGGTGTGAAATATTTCCCGGCCATGATGCTGGTTGACCCGAAACAGGGCAGTGTTCGCCCGTTATCATACGGCTTTATTTCACAGGACGACCTGGCAAAACAGTTCCTGAACGTTTCTGAAGATTTTAAACCGAATTTTTAACCAAAGGTTATATATGCATACAGGGGATTTGTGTTTTTTTACAGGTGCCAGCCTGTTTATCGTGGGGGTTGTTGGTTATTTCTTTACAGGACCAAATAATAAAGGAGTTTATCTGCTGAGCTCGTTTGTCTTCTTTGTAGTAAATGTCATAAGTGTATGTATGCTGCCAGATAATTTCTTGTTTCTTTGTGGTGCGGTTATGAATCAGTGTGCCGTACCGGTTGTTTCAATGGCAGTCAGTACCATACCGGTTATCACGAAGTTTGACAGTTTCAGAAGGATGTTTGTTTGTATTATGTTGTCATCAGCATGGTCCGGAGTGATGTGGTTTTTTATAAGGGGGCTTATGACAGGCTAAGTCATATAAAACGGTAATAAAAACCATACAAAATAATGAGGTTGATCTGATTAATATCACACAAACGCGAATATTACAGACATGAATACTCTCATGTAAATAATAACCGGAGTTTAACATGATAAGTAAATACAGATTCTCTTTACCCCGGCTTGATATTACGGGAATGTGGGTATTTTCCCTGGGTGTCTGGTTTCATATCGTCGCCCGTCTTGTTTACAGCAAACCCTGGATGGCTTTTTTTCTGGCGGAGTTGATTGCGGCCATCCTTGTGCTGTTCGGCGCATACCAGGTGCTGGATGCATGGATTGCACGTGTCAGCCTGGAAGAGCGTGAGGCACTGGAAGCCAGGCAACAGGCCATGATGGAAGGGCAGCAGGAGGGCGGACATGTCTCTCACTAAATTACTGCCGGTCATTTTGTTGATGATGGCCACAGGTGTGCAGGCCTCCACCCGGGATGAAATTGAACGACTCTGGAATCCGCAGGGTATGGCCGTGCAGCCTGCACAACCGGCAGCAGACACATCAGCCAGAACAGAAAAGCCGGCTCCCCGCTGGTTCCGCCTCAGCAACGGCAGGCAGGTTAACCTGGCCGACTGGAAGGTGGTGCTGTTTATGCAGGGGCATTGCCCTTACTGTCACCAGTTTGACCCGGTACTGAAACAGCTGGCACAGCAGTACGGCTTTTCCGTTTTTCCCTACACCCTGGATGGTCAGGGGGATACCGCCTTTCCGGAAGCATTACCGGTGCCACCGGACGTGATGCAGACCTTCTTCCCGAATATCCCGGTGGCCACACCGACTACCTTCCTGGTCAACGTCAACACACTTGAGGCATTACCGCTTTTGCAGGGGGCAACGGATGCCGCCAGTTTTATGGCGCGGATGGATACCGTTCTGCAGATGTACGGAGAGGAAAAAGGTACGAAATAAGCAGGTGGTGTTACTCATTGCCGGAATATCCGGCATCGCGACGGGAATAATCGTCAGCCTGAATATCCCCTTTATCCGTCAGGGGCTTTTTTATCCCGCCAGCCCTGTGGAAATTGTCGTTTCGCTGTGTCTTACCTTTTCTGTTTCTGTTGTGTTTTTTGTGGGGGCAATTGTGGGATGGATTTCGGTGTCTGAAATATATTACAGCCGCATGAACGGTCTGAATGAATCATCGGAAATATCAGAGGAAACTTATAATGAAAGAAAAAAGAAATGATGCGGAACTAAAAAACAGAAAAACTAAACGGGATTATGATTATGAACGCAGGGTTTCTGATATATATTTTGATCTGTTTTTTGTGTTCGTTGCTGCCGGAACTTTTTTATGGGTGATTATGCATAGTATTTTTGATGCCTGTATTGATTCGTGGAAAGCTGACCCGGAATTAAATAATTTTCGTTATATGTGGAACATCCTGATGTATGTCATTCCGTATACGTTATGGGCGTTTGCAGGTGGATTTCTTATCGTATACGTCAGGAACCCTTTAAATGAATTAATAAACGGGGGGATCAGAATATTCCGGCTGAAACGCCGTATGCGCCGGGAGAAGAAATTAAGGGAGGGTGGCAATAATGCTTCGCATTAAACCTCTTCTGGTTCTTTGTGCCGCTTTACTGACGGTCACACCCGCAGCGTCAGCGGATGTGAACAGCGACATGAATCAGTTCTTTAATAAGCTGGGATTTGCTTCCAATACCACACAACCGGGCGTCTGGCAGGGGCAGGCCGCCGGGTATGCCTATGGTGGCTCCCTGTATGCCCGCACCCAGGTCAAAAATATCCAGCTGATTTCCATGACGCTGCCGGATATCAATGCCGGATGTGGCGGCATCGACGCCTATCTCGGCTCGTTCAGTTTTATTAATGGCGATCAGTTGCAGCGTTTTGTTAAGCAGATTATGAGCAACGCTGCCGGTTACTTTTTTGACCTTGCCCTGCAGGCAACGGTGCCGGAAATCAAAACCGCAAAAGACTTCCTGCAGAAAATGGCAAGCGACATTAACAGTATGAACCTCAGCTCCTGTCAGGTGGCGCAGGGGATTGTCGGAGGATTATTTCCTCAGACTCAGGTGTCACAGCAGAAGGTCTGTCAGGACATTGCCGGTGAGAGCAATATTTTTGCTGACTGGGCCGCGTCCCGTCAGGGCTGCACGGTCGGAGGACAGTCATCGTCTGTTCGTGACAAGGCCAGTGACAAAGATAAGGAACGGGTGCTGAAGAACATCAATATCATCTGGGACTCGCTGTCCAAAAACAGGATGCTTGATGGTAACAAAGAACTGAAAGAATTTATTATGACGCTCACCGGTACGCTGATTTTTGGGGAAGACAGCGAGATTACCCCCCTGCCGGCGCGTACCACTGACCGCGATATCCTCCGGGCGATTATGGAGGGGGGAACGGCAAAAGTTTATCACTGCAACGATTCGGACAAGTGTCTGAAGGTGGTGGCGGATGCAAATGTGACCATCGCCCGGGATAAAGCCCTGAAATCACAGATTACAAAACTGCTCACCAGTATTCAGAATAAAGCGGTGAGTGATACTCCACTGGATGACAGGGAAAAAGGCTTCATTTCCAGCACCACCGTCCCCGTCTTTAAATATCTTATTGACCCGCAGATGCTCGGTGTATCCAGCAGCGTGGTTTACCAGCTGACGGACTATATCGGCTACGACATCATGCTCCAGTACATTCAGGAACTGCTTCAGCAGGCCCGGGCCATGATTGCCACCGGGAACTATCCACAGACCGTGCTGGACAGTGTGCTGGAGAATCTGAATCAGGCACAGCAACAGATTGCGGTTTTCCAGGGGCAGGTAAAGGTCCAGCAGGATGCATTGCTGGTTGTTGACCGTCAGATGAGCTATATGCGCCAGCAGCTTTCCGCCCGCATGCTCAGCCGTTACCAGAACAACTATCACTTCGGAGGGAGCACGCTGTGAATGAAGTCTATGTGATTGCCGGTGGTGAGTGGTTACGCAATAACCTGAACGCCATTGCCGCCTTTATGGGGACCCGGACGTGGGATTCCATCGAAAAAATTGCGCTCACATTGTCTGTTCTCGCGGTGGCCGTGATGTGGGTACAGCGGCACAACGTGATGGATTTGCTGGGCTGGGTGGCCGTGTTTGTGCTTATCAGCCTGCTGGTTAATGTCCGTACATCGGTGCAGATTATTGATAACAGTGACCTGGTCCAGGTTCACCGGGTGGATAATGTGCCTGTCGGACTGGCGATGCCACTTTCACTGACGACCCGTATCGGGCATGCAATGGTGGCCAGTTACGAGATGATATTCACCCAGCCTGACAGCGCCACCTACAGCAAGACAGGCATGCTGTTCGGGGCGAACCTGATTGTGAAAAGCACCGATTTTCTGTCCCGGAATCCGGAAATCATCAATCTGTTTCAGGACTACGTCCAGAACTGCGTGCTGGGGGATATTTACCTGAACCACAAATACACGCTGGAAGACCTGATGGCCTCCGCTGACCCCTACACGCTGATTTTTTCCCGGCCCAGCCCGCTACGGGGCGTTTATGACAGCAATAATAATTTCATAACCTGTAAAGATGCGTCGGTCACGCTGAAAGACAGGCTGAATCTCGATACAAAGACGGGAGGCAAGACCTGGCATTATTATGTGCAGCAGATATTTGGCGGCAGACCGGACCCGGACCTGTTATTCAGGCAACTGGTGAGTGACAGTTACAGTTATTTCTACGGCTCCAGCCAGTCTGCCAGTCATATTATGCGCCAGAACGTCACCATGAATGCCCTGAAAGAGGGTATCACCAGTAATGCAGCCCGTAACGGTGATACCGCCAGCCTGGTCAGTCTGGCCACGACTTCGTCGATGGAGAAACAGCGTCTGGCACATGTCTCCATTGGTCATGTGCTGATGCGAAACCTGCCGATGGTGCAGACCATTCTGGTGGGCATTACCATTGGTATCTTCCCGCTCCTGGTACTGGCGGCTGTCTTCAACAGACTGACGCTGTCTGTTCTGAGAGGCTATGTGTTTGCTCTGATGTGGTTCCAGACCTGGCCGTTGCTGTATGCCATTCTGAACAGTGCCATGACATTCTATGCAAAGCAGAATGGTGCACCGGTCGTGCTCTCTGAACTCTCTCAGATACAGCTGAAATACTCCGACCTGGCGTCCACTGCCGGATATATATCTGTCATGATACCCCCGTTGTCATGGATGATGGTAAAAGGCCTTGGCGCAGGTTTTTCCAGCGTGTACAGCCATTTCGCTTCCTCTGCTATCAGCCCGACTGCCAGTGCGGCAGGTAGTGTGGTTGACGGTAATTACTCCTACGGCAACATGCAGACGGAAAACGTGAACGGCTTCAGCTGGAGCACCAACAGCACCACGTCGTTTGGTCAGATGATGTACCAGACCGGCAGTGGCGCAACTGCCACACAGACCCGTGACGGTAATATGGTGATGGATGCGAGCGGGGCGATGTCCCGGTTACCGGTCGGTATCAATGCAACGCGTCAGATTGCAGCGGCACAACAGGAAATGGCCCGGGAGGCGTCGAACAGAGCAGAAAGCGCCCTGCATGGGTTCAGCAGCAGTATTGCCAGTGCCTGGAACTCGCTCAGCCAGTTTGGTTCTAACCGGGGGAGCAGTGATTCTGTCACAGGTGGTGCTGACAGCACGATGAGCGCACAGGACTCCATGATGGCCAGCCGTATGCGCAGTGCAGTGGAAAGCTATGCGAAGGCGCATAATATCAGTAATGAGCAGGCGACTCAGGAACTGGCATCCAGAAGTACGAGAGCTTCTGCCGGGATGTATGGAGATGCTCATGCTGAATGGGGGGTTAAACCTAAAATTCTTGGTGTTGGTGGAGGATTAGGCGTTAGAGGTGGTGGTCGGGCTGGTATTGATTGGGAAGATAATGATGCGCATACGGCAAGTAGTAATACTCAGTCGAGCCATAATGCTCGTCATGATATCGATGCCAGAGCTACACAAGACTTTAAAGAGGCCAGCGATTATTTTACCAGTCGCAAGGTCAGTGAGTCCGGCAGCCATACGGACAATAATGCTGATTCCCGTGTGGATCAGTTGTCTGCAGCCCTGAATTCAGCGAAGCAGAGTTACGACCAGTACACGACGAATATGACCCGCAGCCATGAATATGCTGAAATGGCATCCCGTACTGAAAGCATGAGTGGGCAGATGAGTGAAGACCTGTCGCAACAGTTTGCACAGTATGTAATGAAACACGCGCCACAGGATGCAGAAGCTATTCTGACAAACACCAGTTCACCGGAGATTGCAGAACGTCGTCGGGCGATGGCCTGGTCTTTTGTGCAGGAACAGGTACAGCCTGGTGTTGATAATGCCTGGCGGGAATCCCGTGGTGATATTGGTAAAGGAATGGAGAGCGTACCTTCGGGTGGTGGCAGTCAGGATATTATTGCTGACCATCAGGGGCATCAGGCCATTATTGATCAAAGAACGCAGGACAGTAATATCCGTAATGATGTAAAACATCAGGTTGATAATATGGTCACAGAATATAAAGGGAATATAGGTGATACTCAGAACAGCGTACGTGGCGAGGAAAATATTGTAAGAGGACAGTATTCTGAACTGCAGAATCACCATAAAACAGAGGCATTATCTCAGAATAATAAATATAATGAAGAAAAGTCGGCTCAGGAAAGAATGCCCGGGGCTGACAGTCCACAGGAACTGATGAAAAGGGCAAAGGAATATCAGGATAAGTATAAGCAATAATGCTGTTTTTGGGAGATGATAATGAGATGTTTAACCCATATTACTCTGGTAACGGTGATACAGTTTATCGCCTGTTATCTGGCTAGTTGGGGGAATGCCGAAACAATTTTTATGCTGTTCTTCATAGTACTATGGCAGGGACTGTTTATATGGTTGTTCTCTCAAATACGAAAAAAACGGAATGTGTCGGATGAGTTTAAGTTTAGTAAAGGCGTTTGGTATATAACGATGCCAGTATCTTCCTTACTCTCTCCATTATTAAGCCTGATGGTTTTTATCATTGGTACACTATACGAATTAAGGCGAGTTAGTGGTTGTGTAAGCGTAAGAGAATGGATGCAATCTCAGGTAAATGAACAAACTAATGAAGATTTGCATCTGGATTTTGATAATATGGATTTTCATCGTACTAATCCTGCAACAGGGTTACCTATGTCAGGTATTGGTGTGGATATCGGTGGTAATTCATATGGTTATAGTTCAAAACGATATGATGAGTGAATCTTAATTTGTATATTATGACGTTTTATTCAATATGAAGGAACATTGATGAAAATGAAAAAATTGATGATGGTTGCACTGGTCAGTTCCACTCTGGCCCTTTCAGGGTGTGGTGCGATGAGCACAGCAATCAAGAAGCGTAACCTTGAGGTGAAGACTCAGATGAGTGAGACCATCTGGCTTGAACCCGCCAGCGAACGCACGGTATTTCTGCAGATCAAAAACACGTCTGATAAAGACATGAGTGGGCTGCAGGGCAAAATTGCTGATGCTGTGAAAGCAAAAGGATATCAGGTGGTGACTTCTCCGGATAAAGCCTACTACTGGATTCAGGCGAATGTGCTGAAGGCCGATAAGATGGATCTGCGGGAGTCTCAGGGATGGCTGAACCGTGGTTATGAAGGCGCAGCAGTTGGTGCAGCGTTAGGTGCCGGTATTACCGGCTATAACTCAAATTCTGCCGGTGCCACACTCGGTGTAGGCCTTGCTGCTGGTCTGGTGGGTATGGCTGCAGATGCGATGGTGGAAGATGTGAACTATACCATGATCACGGATGTACAGATTGCAGAGCGTACTAAGGCAACGGTGACAACGGATAATGTTGCCGCCCTGCGTCAGGGCACATCAGGTGCGAAAATTCAGACCAGTACTGAAACAGGTAACCAGCATAAATACCAGACCCGTGTGGTTTCAAATGCGAACAAGGTTAACCTGAAATTTGAAGAGGCGAAGCCTGTTCTCGAAGACCAACTGGCCAAATCAATCGCAAATATTCTCTGAACCTCGTCAGGAGGCTGATCTGACCGGCCTCCTTGCTGACGCCTCGCGTTGCTCGTTGTCCAACCCCGGGATGTAACAAAATAAATTTTGTCACCTCCCGGCGTTTCCGAAATAAATATGAAAACACTGAGCGGTTGTGCAAATTCTTTGTGCGACCGTGAAGTGTTGCCGGCGAAGCCGGGATCTTCCGGAGAAAGTCATTATGACATCAGACAATATCGCTGAATATGTTGGTGAGAATAATCAATTTACTGAGAAGCCTGTAACTGAATACCCCCCGGTGATACAGGATAATACAGTGACCACTAAAGACTATCTGTACAGCAATAATATTGATACTGACCTTTTAGTGGTTATCGGAGGGCTTATTGTTATATTGTTTCTCATGATGCTTATCATGTACTTTATTAATTCTCTCAGGCATAAGGAATTAACTGAAATACTGACAAAAATATCTTTTCCTGAAAAATCCGGGAGCAATTTGCTTAAACCGGAGGCGGTCAGCTGTAATTTGTTGTCCCTGTGTGTGCTGGCACCGGTATTCTGTACACCCAGAAAGCTGGCTGAAGTTTCCAGGGAGATCATCGTGGCGAGTGCGCAGGAAATTGCATGGACGCCGGGGAGCAGTCGTATTGATGGCCACCAGGCGGAGAATATCACCTGGGCGATTTCATCGCAGTCTCCTGCCGATAAGTATGATCTCATCAATAAAACGTCCTGTGTTTCTCCTGACAGTGGCCGTTTTTATGAACCGGACACAGTTCTGGATCACCGTGAACGGGTACGCCTTTTTATTCAGATCCAGTTTCCGCATGGGAGTGACTGGTCTGAAGTATTGCGCCTGACTGACATTGTTACAGAGAAGGTCTCTTCCGGCAGGACTGCAGGCGGGCATCACCACCGGCATACAGGGTACACCTGGTCTGTTTCTGTGAATTAACCCCACATCATCCTTTTCTGCCCTGTTCCAGATTTTCCCGGAGTTTCATCATGAGTTTTAACGCAAAGGATATGACCCAGGGCGGTCAGATTGCGTCCATGCGTATCCGCATGTTCAGCCAGATCGCCAATATCATGCTTTACTGCCTGTTTATTTTTTTCTGGATCCTCATTGGTCTGGTCTTATGGGTAAAAATAAGCTGGCAGACGTTTATCAACGGCTGTATTTACTGGTGGTGTACGTCACTGGAAGGCATGCGGGATTTAATAAAATCCCAGCCGGTCTATGAGATCCAGTATTACGGCAAAACCTTCCGGATGAACGCTGCCCAGGTACTGCATGATAAATATATGATCTGGTGCGGAGAGCAGCTATGGTCTGCATTCGTTCTGGCGTCTGTCGTGGCCCTGGTTATTTGCCTGATCACCTTCTTTGTTGTCTCCTGGATTCTGGGGCGTCAGGGTAAACAACAGAGCGAAAATGAAGTCACAGGTGGTCGTCAGCTGACAGACAATCCGAAAGACGTTGCCCGGATGCTGAAAAAAGACGGCAAGGACTCCGATATCCGGATTGGCGACCTGCCGATTATCCGGGATTCCGAAATCCAGAACTTCTGTCTGCACGGCACGGTCGGGGCCGGTAAGTCGGAGGTTATCCGTCGTCTGGCCAACTATGCCCGTCAGCGCGGTGATATGGTGGTGATTTATGACCGTTCAGGGGAATTTGTTAAAAGTTACTATGATCCCTCCATCGATAAAATCCTGAATCCGCTGGATGCCCGCTGTGCCGCATGGGATTTGTGGAAGGAGTGCCTGACACAGCCGGATTTTGATAATACCGCGAACACGCTGATCCCTATGGGTACAAAAGAGGACCCGTTCTGGCAGGGTTCAGGACGTACCATTTTTGCGGAAGCGGCGTACCTGATGCGTAATGACCCCAACCGCAGCTACAGCAAACTGGTGGACACACTGCTTTCCATCAAAATTGAAAAACTGCGTACCTTCCTGCGTAATTCACCGGCGGCCAACCTGGTGGAAGAGAAAATTGAGAAAACGGCGATTTCCATCCGTGCTGTGCTGACCAACTACGTGAAAGCCATCCGTTACCTGCAGGGGATTGAGCATAACGGTGATCCCTTCACCATCCGTGACTGGATGCGTGGTGTCCGGGAAGATCAGAAAAACGGCTGGCTGTTTATTTCGTCGAACGCCGACACCCATGCCTCCCTGAAGCCTGTGATCTCCATGTGGCTGTCCATTGCCATTCGTGGTCTGCTGGCAATGGGAGAAAACCGTAACCGTCGTGTGTGGTTTTTCTGTGATGAGTTACCCACGTTACACAAACTGCCGGATCTGGTGGAGATCCTGCCGGAAGCCCGTAAGTTCGGTGGCTGTTATGTGTTTGGTATCCAGTCCTATGCCCAGCTGGAAGATATCTACGGTGAGAAAGCGGCGGCCACGCTGTTTGACGTCATGAACACCCGTGCTTTTTTCCGTTCCCCGAGCCATAAGATTGCAGAGTTCGCTGCCGGTGAGATTGGTGAGAAAGAGCACCTGAAAGCCAGCGAGCAGTATTCCTACGGTGCTGACCCGGTACGTGACGGGGTATCGACCGGTAAGGATATGGAGCGTCAGACGCTGGTCAGTTATTCCGACATTCAGTCTCTGCCGGATCTGACCTGCTATGTCACTCTGCCCGGACCGTATCCGGCAGTCAAACTCTCTCTGAAATATCAGGCACGACCGAAGGTCGCTCCGGAGTTTATTCCGCGTGACATCAACCCGGAAATGGAGAACCGTCTGAGTGCCGTACTTGCCGCAAGGGAAGCAGAAGGTCGTCAGATGGCCAGCCTCTTTGAACCGGAGGTTGCCTCCGGAGAAGATGTGACTCAGGCTGAACAGCCACAACAGCCACAACAGCCACAACAGCCACAACAGCCACAACAGCCACAACAGCCACAACAGCCAGTGTCTTCTGTCATCAATGATAAGAAGTCAGATGCAGGTGTGAGTGTTCCGGCAGGGGGGATCGAGCAGGAGCTGAAAATGAAACCGGAAGAAGAGATGGAACAGCAACTGCCACCCGGGATCAGTGAATCCGGTGAAGTGGTGGATATGGCCGCTTATGAGGCATGGCAACAGGAAAATCATCCGGACATCCAGCAGCATATGCAGCGTCGTGAAGAGGTGAACATTAATGTGCACCGGGAGCGCGGGGAGGATGTTGAGCCGGGAGATGATTTCTGATGTTGAGTTTCAGCGTTGTTAAATCGGCAGGCAGTGCCGGAAACTATTACACCGACAAGGATAATTACTATGTGCTGGGCAGCATGGGAGAACGCTGGGCTGGTCAGGGGGCTGAACAGCTTGGGCTGCAGGGCAGCGTCGATAAGGATGTTTTTACCCGTCTTCTGGAGGGCAGGCTGCCGGACGGGGCGGATTTAAGCCGCATGCAGGATGGCAGTAATAAGCATCGTCCCGGCTACGACCTGACCTTCTCCGCCCCCAAAAGTGTCTCCATGATGGCCATGCTCGGGGGGGATAAACGTCTTATTGATGCACATAACCAGGCCGTGGATTTTGCTGTCCGTCAGGTGGAGGCGCTGGCTTCCACACGGGTGATGACGGACGGACAGTCAGAAACGGTGCTGACCGGTAATCTGGTGATGGCACTGTTTAACCATGACACCAGTCGCGATCAGGACCCACAGTTACACACGCATGTAGTGGTGGCTAATGTCACGCAGCATAACGGCGAGTGGAAGACACTGAGCAGTGACAAAGTGGGGAAAACCGGATTTTCCGAGAACGTGCTAGCGAACCGGATTGCGTTCGGGAAAATATATCAGAGTGAGTTACGTCAGCGCGTTGAGGCGCTGGGTTATGAAACCGAAGTGGTCGGTAAGCACGGTATGTGGGAGATGCCGGGCGTACCGGTGGAGGCCTTTTCCAGTCGTTCACAGGCTATCAGGGAGGCCGTCGGTGAAGACGCCTCGCTGAAATCCCGGGATGTGGCGGCACTGGATACGCGAAAATCCAAACAGCACGTCGATCCTGAAGTCAGAATGGCTGAATGGATGCAGACGCTGAAGGAAACCGGGTTCGACATCCGGGCATATCGTGACGCGGCGGATCAGCGTGCGGAGATCCGCACGCAGGCGCCCGGGCCTGCTTCACAGGACGGGCCGGATGTGCAGCAGGCGGTGACACAGGCGATTGCCGGATTAAGTGAACGAAAAGTGCAGTTCACGTATACGGACGTGCTGGCCAGGACGGTCGGCATACTGCCGCCGGAAAATGGTGTGATTGAACGGGCACGCGCCGGTATCGATGAGGCCATCAGCCGTGAGCAGCTTATCCCCCTCGACCGTGAGAAGGGGCTGTTCACATCAGGAATTCATGTGCTCGATGAGCTGTCCGTCCGGGCACTCAGTCGTGACATCATGAAACAGAACCGGGTGACCGTACATCCGGAGAAAAGTGTCCCCCGGACGGCTGGTTACAGCGATGCGGTCAGTGTTCTGGCACAGGACCGTCCGTCGCTGGCCATTGTGTCCGGGCAGGGCGGTGCAGCCGGGCAGCGTGAGCGGGTGGCTGAACTGGTCATGATGGCCCGGGAGCAGGGGCGGGAGGTGCAGATTATCGCTGCTGACCGTCGCTCGCAGATGAACCTGAAGCAGGATGAACGGCTGTCCGGTGAGCTGATAACCGGACGTCGTCAGCTGCAGGAGGGCATGGTCTTCACGCCGGGCAGTACTGTTATCGTCGACCAGGGCGAAAAACTCTCCCTGAAAGAGACGTTAACCCTGCTGGATGGTGCCGCACGTCATAACGTACAGGTCCTGATAACCGACAGCGGGCAGCGAACCGGTACAGGCAGTGCGCTGATGGCCATGAAGGATGCCGGGGTGAACACGTATCGCTGGCAGGGCGGAGAACAGCGACCGGCAACCATCATCAGTGAACCGGACCGGAATGTCCGCTATGACCGGCTGGCCGGAGATTTTGCGGCCAGCGTGAAAGCCGGAGAAGAGAGCGTGGCACAGGTCAGCGGGGTACGGGAACAGGCCATACTGACACAGGCCATTCGCAGTGAGCTGAAAACACAGGGCGTGCTCGGACACCCGGAGGTGACCATGACCGCCCTGTCACCGGTCTGGCTGGACAGCCGGAGCCGTTATCTGCGGGATATGTACCGACCGGGGATGGTGATGGAGCAGTGGAACCCGGAGACACGCAGTCATGACCGCTATGTTATCGACCGGGTGACGGCGCAGAGTCACAGCCTGACCCTGCGGGATGCGCAGGGCGAAACGCAGGTGGTGCGTATTTCCTCCCTGGACAGCAGCTGGTCGCTGTTCCGGCCGGAAAAAATGCCGGTGGCAGACGGCGAGCGACTGAGGGTGACAGGGAAAATTCCCGGACTCCGCGTCTCCGGCGGTGACCGCCTGCAGGTGGCATCCGTCAGTGAAGATGCGATGACGGTTGTTGTGCCGGGGCGGGCTGAACCGGCCACCCTGCCTGTGGCTGATTCACCGTTCACGGCACTGAAGCTGGAGAACGGCTGGGTGGAAACGCCCGGGCATTCCGTCAGTGACAGTGCGACGGTGTTTGCCTCCGTCACACAGATGGCAATGGACAACGCCACCCTGAACGGTCTGGCCCGCAGCGGTCGTGATGTCCGGCTGTATTCCTCACTGGATGAAACCCGTACTGCGGAAAAACTTGCCCGCCATCCCTCCTTTACGGTGGTTTCTGAGCAGATAAAGGCGCGGGCCGGTGAGACATCGCTGGAAACCGCTATCAGTCTGCAGAAAACCGGGCTGCACACGCCGGCACAGCAGGCCATTCATCTGGCCCTTCCTGTGCTGGAAAGTAAAAACCTGGCCTTCAGCATGGTGGACCTGCTGACAGAGGCGAAGTCGTTTGCTGCAGAAGGAACCGGTTTTACTGAACTGGGAGGGGAAATCAATGCGCAGATAAAACGCGGTGACTTACTGTATGTGGATGTGGCAAAAGGCTATGGCACAGGCCTGCTGGTTTCCCGTGCGTCGTATGAGGCAGAAAAAAGTATTCTTCGCCATATTCTCGAAGGTAAGGAGGCGGTCACGCCGCTGATGGAGAGAGTACCCGGCGAACTCATGGAGACGTTAACGTCGGGACAGCGTGCCGCCACCCGTATGATACTGGAAACGTCCGACCGTTTCACGGTGGTACAGGGTTATGCCGGTGTGGGTAAGACCACACAGTTCCGGGCGGTGATGTCAGCCGTGAACATGCTGCCGGCGAGTGAGCGTCCCCGAGTTGTGGGGCTGGGGCCCACGCACCGTGCGGTCGGTGAGATGCGCAGCGCCGGCGTGGATGCACAGACGCTGGCGTCCTTTCTGCATGACACGCAGCTGCAGCAGCGCAGCGGAGAAACGCCGGATTTCAGCAACACGCTGTTCCTGCTCGATGAGAGCTCAATGGTGGGCAATACCGACATGGCACGGGCATACGCCCTGATTGCGGCCGGTGGCGGTCGTGCCGTGGCCAGTGGTGACACGGACCAGCTGCAGGCCATCGCGCCCGGTCAGCCTTTCCGTCTCCAGCAGACGCGCAGTGCTGCCGATGTGGTCATCATGAAGGAGATTGTGCGTCAGACGCCGGAACTGCGGGAGGCGGTATACAGCCTGATTAACCGGGATGTGGAAAGGGCACTGTCCGGGCTTGAGAGTGTGAAACCGTCTCAGGTTCCCCGTCAGGAGGGCGCATGGGCACCGGAGCACTCCGTGACGGAGTTCAGTCACAGCCAGGAAGCGAAACTGGCAGAAGCGCAGCAGAAGGCGATGCTGAAAGGTGAGACTTTTCCGGATGTCCCCATGACACTGTATGAAGCCATTGTCCGCGACTATACCGGCAGGACACCGGAAGCACGGGAGCAGACGCTGATTGTCACGCACCTGAATGAGGACCGGCGCGTACTGAACAGCATGATTCATGATGCACGGGAAAAGGCCGGTGAGCTGGGGAAAGAGCAGGTCATGGTGCCTGTCCTGAACACAGCGAATATACGTGACGGGGAGCTGCGTCGTCTCTCCACCTGGGAGAATAACCCGGATGCCCTTGCCCTGGTGGATAGTGTGTATCACCGGATTGCCGGTATCAGCAAGGATGACGGGCTGATAACCCTGGAGGATGCGGAAGGTAACACGCGGCTGATTTCGCCCCGGGAGGCGGTGGCTGAAGGTGTCACACTGTACACCCCGGACAAAATCCGGGTGGGGACCGGCGACCGGATGCGCTTCACGAAGAGTGACCGGGAGCGCGGTTATGTGGCCAACAGCGTCTGGACGGTGACAGCGGTTTCCGGTGACAGTGTCACGTTGTCAGACGGACAGCAGACCCGGGTGATTCGCCCCGGCCAGGAGCGGGCAGAGCAACATATTGACCTGGCTTATGCCATCACCGCCCACGGTGCGCAGGGGGCGAGTGAAACCTTTGCCATCGCGCTTGAAGGCACGGAAGGTAACCGGAAACTGATGGCCGGCTTTGAGTCAGCCTACGTGGCCCTGTCGCGTATGAAGCAGCATGTGCAGGTGTACACCGATAACCGTCAGGGCTGGACGGATGCCATTAACAATGCCGTACAGAAAGGAACTGCCCACGATGTGCTGGAGCCGAAACCGGACCGGGAGGTCATGAATGCGCAGCGGCTGTTCAGTACGGCACGGGAACTGCGGGACGTGGCGGCAGGCCGTGCCGTTCTCCGTCAGGCAGGGCTGGCCGGGGGAGACAGCCCTGCACGGTTTATTGCACCGGGACGTAAATATCCGCAGCCGTATGTGGCACTGCCGGCGTTTGACCGTAACGGCAAGTCCGCCGGTATCTGGCTGAACCCACTGACCACGGATGACGGAAACGGGCTGCGGGGATTCAGCGGTGAAGGACGGGTGAAAGGCAGCGGGGATGCGCAGTTCGTGGCCCTGCAGGGTAGCCGTAACGGAGAGAGCCTGCTGGCTGATAATATGCAGGATGGTGTCCGGATTGCCCGTGATAATCCTGACAGCGGTGTGGTGGTAAGAATTGCCGGTGAAGGTCGTCCGTGGAATCCCGGTGCCATCACCGGTGGTCGCGTGTGGGGGGATATCCCGGACAGCAGCGTCCAGCCGGGAGCCGGAAATGGCGAACCGGTCACGGCAGAGGTGCTGGCACAGCGGCAGGCTGAAGAGGCCATCCGCCGTGAAACGGAACGCCGTGCAGATGAAATTGTCCGTAAAATGGCAGAGAACAAACCTGACCTGCCGGATGGCAAAACAGAGCAGGCTGTCAGGGAAATTGCCGGGCAGGAGCGTGACCGGGCTGACATAACTGAACGGGAAGCCGCGCTGCCGGAGAGTGTGCTGCGTGAATCACAACGGGAGCAGGAAGCGGTCCGGGAGGTTGCCCGGGAAAATCTGCTGCAGGAGCGTCTGCAGCAGATAGAGCGGGATATGGTTCGTGACCTGCAGAAAGAGAAAACCCTGGGCGGAGACTGATACAGGAAGATAAACGCTGATGACAACGGATAACACGAACACGACACGTAACGATTCACTGGCTGCACGGACCGATACCTGGTTGCAGTCGTTTCTGGTCTGGTCACCCGGACAGCGGGATATCATCAAAACGGTGGCGCTGGTGCTGATGGTACTGGACCACATCAATCTGATATTCCAGCTGAAGCAGGAATGGATGTTTCTGGCCGGGCGAGGAGCCTTTCCGCTGTTTGCCCTGGTGTGGGGGCTGAATCTGTCCCGTCATGCGCATATCCGGCAACCGGCCATTAACCGGCTGTGGGGATGGGGAATTATTGCCCAGTTCGCATATTATCTGGCCGGCTTTCCCTGGTATGAGGGGAATATCCTGTTTGCCTTTGCAGTGGCGGCACAGGTGCTGACGTGGTGTGAAACGCGCAGTGGGTGGCGTACAGCAGCGGCCATTCTTCTGATGGCCCTGTGGGGGCCTTTGTCCGGCACCAGTTACGGCATTGCCGGGCTGCTGATGCTGGCGGTCAGTTACCGACTGTACCGGGCGGAAGACAGAGCGGAACGTCTGGCGCTGCTTGCATGCCTGCTGGCCGTTATTCCGGCACTTAACCTTGCCTCCAGTGATGCAGCGGCGGTGGCCGGTCTTGTAATGACGGTGCTGACCGTTGGTCTGGTGTCGTGTGCAGGAAAATCATTACCCCGTTTCTGGCCCGGGGATTTTTTCCCGGTATTCTACGCCTGTCATCTGGCTGTGCTGGGCGTTCTGGCGTTGTGACTGGTATGATACTGACGCTGATTCTGATTATTAATAAACAACATAACACAGGATATTTATGAAAATTACGGATCACAAACTCTCTGAAGGTATTGCCCTGACATTTCGTGTTCCTGAAGGAAATATAAAACATCCTTTGATTATCTTATGCCATGGGTTTTGCGGTATCAGGAATGTTCTGCTCCCTTGCTTTGCGAATGCCTTCACAGAAGCAGGATTCGCAACGATTACTTTTGATTATCGAGGATTCGGTGAGAGTGATGGAGAACGAGGGCGTCTGGTTCCTGCAATGCAGACCGAAGATATTATTTCAGTTATCAATTGGGCAGAAAAGCAGGAATGTATTGATAATCAGCGTATTGGGTTATGGGGAACATCGCTGGGAGGGGGGCATGTCTTCAGTGCAGCTGCGCAGGACCAACGCGTAAAATGTATTGTCAGCCAGCTGGCTTTTGCTGACGGTGATGTTCTGGTTACCGGAGAGATGAATGAATCGGAGAGAGCGTCTTTTCTGTCCACGCTGAATAAAATGGCAGAGAAGAAGAAAAACACCGGGAAAGAGATGTTTGTGGGGGTTACCCGGGTACTGAGTGATAATGAATCAAAGGTATTCTTCGAGAAGGTAAAAGGTCAGTATCCTGAAATGGATATAAAAATACCTTTCCTTACGGTTATGGAGACGTTGCAATATAAACCGGCAGAGAGCGCAGCCAAAGTACAGTGCCCAGTTTTGATTGTTATTGCCGGCCAGGATAGTGTTAATCCACCAGAACAGGGAAAAGCCTTATATGATGCTGTTGCTTCTGGTACTAAGGAATTATACGAGGAAGCTGACGCATGCCATTATGATATTTATGAAGGCGCGTTTTTTGAACGTGTGGCGGCAGTACAGACGCAATGGTTTAAAAAACATCTTTAATTGTCGGTATTAATATGTCAGAGGTCGTTGAGGTCAGCTTAATATCATAGTGAGTAGTTTCAACGACCTGGAGGACATATTTTCACAAAGGTCAGGGCAATCATGACAGAGCAGAAACGACCGGTACTGACACTGAAACGGAAAACGGAAGGGGAAACACCGACCCGGAGCCGGAAAACCATCATCAATGTCACCACGCCACCAAAATGGAAGGTGAAAAAGCAGAAACTGGCGGAGAAGGCTGCCCGGGAAGCAGAGCTGACAGCAAAAAAAGCGCAGGCCAGACAGGCGCTGTCCATTTATCTGAACCTGCCCACACTGGATGAAGCCGTGAACACCCTGAAACCCTGGTGGCCGGGATTATTTGACGGTGACACACCCCGGCTTCTGGCCTGCGGTATCCGGGACGTGTTACTGGAAGACGTGGCGCAGCGGAATATCCCGCTCTCGCATAAAAAACTGCGCAGGGCGCTGAAGGCCATCACCCGTTCAGAAAGCTATCTGTGTGCCATGAAAGCCGGTGCCTGCCGGTATGACACGGAAGGGTATGTGACGGAGCATATTTCTCAGGAGGAAGAAGTGTATGCGGCAGAGCGTCTGGATAAAATCCGCCGCCAGAACCGGATAAAGGCAGAACTTCAGGCCGTGCTTGATGAACAATAAAAAAGCCTCCTTCACACTAAAGGAGGCGGAAAAATAAGGCTTCTCTGAAACCTTCTTCCATACCCGGCAGAAGAAGGTTATAAAAATTTATAACACATTCACCGGCCTGGATTAAAGGGGGAAGGAAAATGAACGGAACAGGGCGTGATTCGCAAAACTCCGGGGTATGGCGCTACCGGCAGGTCGGACGCCGGGCTGTCCGGCTGGAAGTCAGGGGGGACTGGCCGGGAGCCGCTGAGGCATGGCTACGGGCTGCGCAGTCTGCTCCCCGGACAGACTGGCAGCAGTTTGCCCGAAAAAGGGCTGAACACTGCCACCGGCGCTGCCGGGGAAGGGTGTAACGAAAAAGCAGCCTTCATTACTCCAGGGATTCAGAAGGCTGAATAATGCATGAGATTTGCTTTTTTTAATATCCGGTCGGGAAGTATGACCGGACAGTTCTGAGTAGCACAGAGTTTTTTCCGTATTAAGTCGTGATTTTATATTTTGTGATTAATTTCACAAAATAAGGTGTTATTCAGTGTGTGCTGCGATATTCAGGATTACCTGAAATACAGGTGCCATTTATCTGATATGGAGAATAACATGAGGAAATATATTCCACTGGTATTATTTATCTTTTCATGGCCGGTATTGTGTGCAGATATTCATGGACGGGTTGTTCGTGTACTGGACGGTGATACCATCGAGGTCATGGACTCACGGAAGGCAGTGCGGATCAGGCTGATAAATATTGATGCACCGGAAAAGAAACAGGATTATGGCCGGTGGTCAACGGACATGATGAAATCACTGGTTGCAGGAAAAACGGTTACCGTCACATATTTTCAGCGAGATCGTTATGGTCGTATTCTCGGGCAGGTTTATGCACCAGACGGAATGAATGTTAATCAGTTTATGGTCCGGGCCGGGGCTGCCTGGGTATATGAGCAGTACAACACAGATCCCGTGCTGCCTGTCCTTCAGAACGAAGCCAGACAACAAAAACGTGGGCTCTGGTCAGATGCTGATCCGGTTCCCCCCTGGATATGGAGACACCGTAAATAAAGCGATGGCAATCTTATCATTCATCTGTTCTCAGCGGGAATAAAAATGGCGAAAACAAAACAGGAATGGCTGTATCAGTTACGGCGATGTTCATCAGTCAATACGCTGGAAAAAATTATTCATAAAAACAGAGACAGTTTATTAAACAGTGAACGTGAATCATTTAATTCAGCAGCAGACCACCGGTTAGCGGAATTAATCACCGGAAAGTTATATGACAGGATACCAAAAGAGATATGGAAATATGTAAGGTAATAATTCAGCATAATTAATTACCAGGAGCAGATAAACAATGAAGCTGATTATTTTTATTCTTATTGTTCTGATTATTGCAGCGTTACTTATCCGGATTATCCTCAGAAGTGTAAATCAGCATTCTCCTTTGCTGATGCAATTGCATGCGGCAGGTATACGGACCGGTGATGCAGAGCGAATACTGTCCGGCGGTGAATACTGGCAACGTCAGAAGACGCTGCTGACAGAAAGGGAAGTCAGTTTTATGAAAGGACTGTTCAGAATTGTGGATATGAAGCGGTGGTATCTGTGTCCGCAGGTACGGGTCGCGGATATCGTCCAGCTGAACGGGAATATCCGGCCACGATCACGCCAGTGGTGGCAGTTATTCAGGATGGTGTCTCAGTGGCATGTTGATGTGGTTATCGTTGAGCGGCGTTCGTTCAGTATTGTTGCAGCAGTAGAGCTGGATGATGCCAGCCATTTACGACCGGAACGCAGACGCCGGGATATTCTTCTGGAAGAGGTTCTGAGGCAGGCTGGTATTCCGTTGCTCAGAAGCCACGATGCCAGAAAACTGCTGCAGATGACCGGAGAATGGCTGAATACAACAGGGGCTGATCAGCAGTCCCCGGAACATCGTAGCTGACGCCTTCGCGTTGCTCAGTTGTCCAACCCCGGAAACGGGAAAAAGCAAGTTTTCCCCGCTCCCGGCGTTTCAATAACTGAAAACCATACTATTTCACAGTTTAAATCACATTAAACGACAGTAATCCCCGTTGATTTGTGCGCCAACACAGATCTTCGTCACAATTCTCAAGTCGCTGATTTCAAAAAACTGTAGTATCCTCTGCGAAACGATCCCTGTTTGAGTATTGAGGAGGCGAGATGTCGCAGACAGAAAATGCAGTGACTTCCTCATCTGGCGCAAAACGAGCATACAGAAAGGGGAATCCGCTTTCTGATGCAGAGAAACAAAGATTATCAGTGGCCCGTAAAAGAGCTTCGTTCAAGGAAGTAAAAGTATTTCTTGAACCAAAGTATAAGGCCATGCTCATGCAAATGTGTCATGAAGATGGTCTGACTCAGGCTGAAGTTCTGACCGCACTGATAAAAAGTGAAGCGCAAAAACGATGCATGTGATGATGGGCTTACATTCTTGAGTGTTCAGAAGATTAGTGCTAGATTACTGATCGTTTAAGGAATTTTGTGGCTGGCCACGCCGTAAGGTGGCAAGGAACTGGTTCTGATGTGGATTTACAGGAGCCAGAAAAGCAAAAACCCCGATAATCTTCTTCAACTTTGGCGAGTACGAAAAGATTACCGGGGCCCACTTAAACCGTATAGCCAACAATTCAGCTATGCGGGGAGTATAGTTATATGCCCGGAAAAGTTCAAGACTTCTTTCTGTGCTCGCTCCTTCTGCGCATTGTAAGTGCAGGATGGTGTGACTGATCTTCACCAAACGTATTACCGCCAGGTAAAGAACCCGAATCCGGTGTTTACACCCCGTGAAGGTGCAGGAACGCTGAAGTTCTGCGAAAAACTGATGGAAAAGGCGGTGGGCTTCACTTCCCGTTTTGATTTCGCCATTCATGTGGCGCATGCCCGTTCGCGTGGTCTGCGTCGACGCATGCCACCAGTGCTGCGTCGACGGGCTATTGATGCGCTCCTGCAGGGGCTGTGTTTCCACTATGACCCGCTGGCCAACCGCGTCCAGTGCTCCATCACCACGCTGGCCATTGAGTGCGGACTGGCGACGGAGTCTGCTGCCGGAAAACTCTCCATCACCCGTGCCACCCGGGCCCTGACGTTCCTGTCAGAGCTGGGACTGATTACCTACCAGACGGAATATGACCCGCTTATCGGGTGCTACATTCCGACCGATATCACGTTCACATCTGCACTGTTTGCTGCCCTCGATGTATCAGAGGAGGCAGTGGCCGCCGCGCGCCGCAGCCGTGTGGTATGGGAAAACAAACAACGCAAAAAGCAGGGGCTGGATACCCTGGGCATGGATGAACTGATAGCGAAAGCCTGGCGTTTTGTGCGTGAGCGTTTCCGCAGTTACCAGACAGAGCTTAAGTCCCGTGGAATAAAACGTGCCCGTGCGCGTCGTGATGCGAACAGAGAACGTCAGGATATCGTCACCCTGGTGAAACGGCAGCTGACGCGTGAAATCTCGGAAGGACGCTTCACTGCTAATGGTGAGGCGGTAAAACGCGAAGTGGAGCGTCGTGTGAAGGAGCGCATGATTCTGTCACGTAACCGCAATTACAGCCGGCTGGCCACAGCTTCTCCCTGAAAGTGATCTCCTCAGAATAATCCGGCCTGCGCCGGAGGCATCCGCACGCCTGAAGCCCGCCGGTGCACAAAAAAACAGCGTCGCATGCAAAAAACAATCTCATCATCCACCTTCTGGAGCATCCGATTCCCCCTGTTTTTAATACAAAATACGCCTCAGCGACGGGGAATTTTGCTTATCCACATTTAACTGCAAGGGACTTCCCCATAAGGTTACAACCGTTCATGTCATAAAGCGCCAGCCGCCAGTCTTACAGGGTGCAATGTATCTTTTAAACACCTGTTTATATCTCCTTTAAACTACTTAATTACATTCATTTAAAAAGAAAACCTATTCACTGCCTGTCCTGTGGACAGACAGATATGCACCTCCCACCGCAAGCGGCGGGCCCCGACCGGAGCCACTTTAGTTACAACACACAAAAACAACCTCCAGAAAAACCCCGGTCCAGCGCAGAACCGAAACCACAAAGCCCCTCCCTCATAACTGAAAAGCGGCCCCGCCCCGGCCCAAAGGGCCGGAACAGAGTCGCTTTTAATTATGAATGTTGTAACTACATCTTCATCGCTGTCAGTCTTCTCGCTGGAAGTTCTCAGTACACGCTCGTAAGCGGCCCTCACGGCCCGCTAACGCGGAGATACGCCCCGACTTCGGGTAAACCCTCGTCGGGACCACTCCGACCGCGCACAGAAGCTCTCTCATGGCTGAAAGCGGGTATGGTCTGGCAGGGCTGGGGATGGGTAAGGTGAAATCTATCAATCAGTACCGGCTTACGCCGGGCTTCGGCGGTTTTACTCCTGTATCATATGAAACAACAGAGTGCCGCCTTCCATGCCGCTGATGCGGCATATCCTGGTAACGATATCTGAATTGTTATACATGTGTATATACGTGGTAATGACAAAAATAGGACAAGTTAAAAATTTACAGGCGATGCAATGATTCAAACACGTAATCAATATCTGCAGTTTATGCTGGTTATGCTGGCTGCATGGGGCATTAGTTGGGGAGCCAGATTTGTCATGGAGCAGGCCGTTCTGCTTTATGGATCAGGAAAAAACTATTTGTTCTTCAGTCATGGTACTGTTCTGATGTACCTGCTGTGTGTTTTCCTGGTATACCGCCGTTGGATAGCTCCGCTACCGGTCGTTGGTCAGCTGCGCAACGTTGGCGTACCGTGGCTGGTCGGTGCGATGGCCGTGGTGTATGTCGGTGTATTTCTGCTCGGTAAGGCGCTGGCTCTGCCTGCTGAGCCATTTATGACGAAACTTTTTGCCGATAAGTCCATACCTGACGTGATCCTGACGTTGCTGACCATCTTTATCCTTGCCCCGTTGAATGAGGAAACGCTGTTCCGGGGGATTATGCTGAACGTCTTCCGTTCACGGTACTGCTGGACGATGTGGCTGGGGGCGCTGATAACGTCGTTGTTGTTCGTCGCCGCGCACAGCCAGTATCAGAACCTGCTGACACTGGCAGAACTGTTCCTGGTGGGGTTGATTACATCAGTGGCCAGGATCAGAAGTGGTGGCCTGCTGCTGCCGGTATTGCTGCATATGGAAGCAACCACGCTGGGTTTACTGTTTGGTTGAAAGTTATATTTTTATTAAACATTGTGCGTTAAAGCCTGGTGTGTTTTTTTAGTGGATGTTATATTTAAATATAACTTTTATGGAGGTGAAGAATGCATACCACCCGACTGAAGAGGGTTGGCGGCTCAGTTATGCTGACCGTCCCACCGGCACTGCTGAATGCGCTGTCTCTGGGCACAGATAATGAAGTTGGCATGGTCATTGATAATGGCCGGCTGATTGTTGAGCCGTACAGACGCCCGCAATATTCACTGGCTGAGCTACTGGCACAGTGTGATCCGAATGCTGAAATATCAGCTGAAGAACGAGAATGGCTGGATGCACCGGCGACTGGTCAGGAGGAAATCTGACATGGAAAGAGGGGAAATCTGGCTTGTCTCGCTTGATCCTACCGCAGGTCATGAGCAGCAGGGAACGCGGCCGGTGCTGATTGTCACACCGGCGGCCTTTAATCGCGTGACCCGCCTGCCTGTTGTTGTGCCCGTAACCAGCGGAGGCAATTTTGCCCGCACTGCCGGCTTTGCGGTGTCGTTGGATGGTGTTGGCATACGTACCACAGGTGTTGTACGTTGCGATCAACCCCGGACAATTGATATGAAAGCACGGGGCGGAAAACGACTCGAACGGGTTCCGGAGACTATCATGAACGAAGTTCTTGGCCGCCTGTCCACTATTCTGACTTGAACATGGGGTTTGAGGGGCAACTGGATGAAAACGTACGATTTAGGGCACTAAAACCGCTGTTGTCCCACCATTCTGGTGATTCCCAAACGTTATTTGGCTAAAAAGTAGTTTTGATGTGGTTTATTTTCCGAATTCCAAGCGCAGCCCTACTTTCTTGTGCGTATTTGCGTGTTTTGCGCAGTTTTGAAGTTCCGGTGATGCTGCCAACTTACTGATTTAGTGTATGATGGTGTTTTTGAGGTGCTCCAGTGGCTTCTGTTTCTATCAGCTGTCCCTCCTGTTCAGCTACTGACGGGGTGGTGCGTAACGGCAAAAGCACCGCCGGACATCAGCGCTATCTCTGCTCTCACTGCCGTAAAACATGGCAACTGCAGTTCACTTACACCGCTTCTCAACCCGGTACGCACCAGAAAATCATTGATATGGCCATGAATGGCGTTGGATGCCGGGCAACCGCCCGCATTATGGGCGTTGGCCTCAACACGATTTTCCGCCATTTAAAAAACTCAGGCCGCAGTCGGTAACCTCGCGCATACAGCCGGGCAGTGACGTCATCGTCTGCGCGGAAATGGACGAACAGTGGGGATACGTCGGGGCTAAATCGCGCCAGCGCTGGCTGTTTTACGCGTATGACAGGCTCCGGAAGACGGTTGTTGCGCACGTATTGGGGTCTGACGCTCAGTGGAACGAAAACTCACGTTAAGCAACGTTTTCTGCCTCTGACGCCTCTTTTAATGGTCTCAGATGTCCTTTGGTCACCAGTTCTGCCAGCGTGAAGGAATAATGGCCGAGCATATTGATATGTCCGTGGCAAAGCGGGGAGAGGCGTGCGATATCTTCATCATTCAGTGTTTCACCCTGCGCCCGGAGATGATCCAGGGCTGCCTGCATATAAATAGTGTTCCATAACACGACGGCGTTAGTGACCAGCCCCAGTGCGCCCAGTTGATCTTCCTGACCGTCGGTATATCGTTTTCTTATCTCACCTTTTTGACCGTGACAGATGGCTCTGGCAACGGCATGGCGACTTTCTCCCCGATTAAGCTGGGTCAGAATGCGCCGGCGGTAATCTTCATCATCAATATAATTAAGCAGATACAGCGTTTTGTTGATGCGCCCCACTTCAATGATTGCCTGAGTCAGTCCGGAAGGACGTTCACTTTTCAGCAATGAACGGACCAGCACTGAAGCCTGTACTTTGCCCAGCTTCAGGGAGCCAGCGGTCCGGATCATTTCGTCCCACTGAAGGACTATTTTTGGCACTGTTGCAAAGTTAGCGATGAGGCAGCCTTTTGTCTTATTCAAAGGCCTTACATTTCAAAAACTCTGCTTACCAGGCGCATTTCGCCCAGGGGATCACCATAATAAAATGCTGAGGCCTGGCCTTTGCGTAGTGCACGCATCACCTCAATACCTTTGATGGTGGCGTAAGCCGTCTTCATGGATTTAAATCCCAGCGTGGCGCCGATTATCCGTTTCAGTTTGCCATGATCGCATTCAATCACGTTGTTCCGGTACTTAATCTGTCGGTGTTCAACGTCAGACGGGCACCGGCCTTCGCGTTTGAGCAGAGCAAGCGCGCGACCATAGGCGGGCGCTTTATCCGTGTTGATGAATCGCGGGATCTGCCACTTCTTCACGTTGTTGAGGATTTTACCCAGAAACCGGTATGCAGCTTTGCTGTTACGACGGGAGGAGAGATAAAAATCGACAGTGCGGCCCCGGCTGTCGACGGCCCGGTACAGATACGCCCAGCGGCCATTGACCTTCACGTAGGTTTCATCCATGTGCCACGGGCAAAGATCGGAAGGGTTACGCCAGTACCAGCGCAGCCGTTTTTCCATTTCAGGCGCATAACGCTGAACCCAGCGGTAAATCGTGGAGTGATCGACATTCACTCCGCGTTCAGCCAGCATCTCCTGCAGCTCACGGTAACTGATGCCGTATTTGCAGTACCAGCGTACGGCCCACAGAATGATGTCACGCTGAAAATGCCGGCCTTTGAATGGGTTCATGTGCAGCTCCATCAGCAAAAGGGGATGATAAGTTTATCACCACCGACTATTTGCAACAGTGCCGGTTCCTCGATGCTGGCGACGATCCGCACGGTGCCACCGCAGTGGACGCAGGCGGTGACGTCGATGGAAAAGACCCGCTTGAGGCGTTGCGCCCAGCTCATCGAACGGCGCTTCTCCTCGGGGCTGCGCGGCGCGTCGTTCGCGCTTGCGTCCGCCGGCTCCACAGCGGCGTCATGCCGCCTGCCGCGCCCCGATGGCGTCAGCTGTGCGCGCAGGGCGGCGTTCGGGGCAAACACCCCGTGGAAGCGGGTCAGGTGGGCGCGCGGTGGCGGGACCAGCGCCGCCAGCTTGGCGATGAAATCCACCGGATCCCATTCCACATGCGTGGTGCCATTGCGCCACGGGGTCTTGAGCTGGTAACGCACCCTGCCCTGGAGCGCTATCGACAGCCGCTTCTCGCTGATCGCCGGGCGCGTGATGTAGCGGCACAGCTTTTCCAGCTTGTGGCTTTCGTGTGCTTCGGCCGCCACGCCGGCATGCAGTGAGAAGCCGCCGACCTTGCCGGCTTCGCCCTCCAGCGAACCGGCGTCACCGGGCAGCGTTTGCAGCGTGACGACCTTGCAGCCAGCGTCGCGGCCGGTGGCGATGCGGTAGGTGATCGAACTCATCCGCAGCCCATCCATGCTGTCGTCGCCTGCAGCGCTGTCTGCCAGGAAGGCCGATTCGCCCTCCCCTTCGAGCCAGCCTTTGCGCGTCAGGTGCCGACACACCCGGTGCGCGATGGCAGCTGCCAGCTGGGTCAACTGCGCGGTGGTGGGCGCACGGGCGCGGTGCAGGCGCAGTTCGCGCCGCGGCAGCTCGGTGGCTTCCACGTACACGCCGTCGAGCCACAGCATGTGGAAGTGGATGTTCAGGTTCAGCGCGCTGCCGAAACGCTGGATCAGCGTCACCGCGCCGCACTGGGCGCTGGCGCGGTCGATGCCGGCTTGATCGGCCAACCAGCCGGCGATCACGCGCTGCACGATGCCCAGCACCGGGCCAATGGCTTCTGGCTTGCTGGCGAACAGGAAACGCAAGGGGTACGGAAAGCTCAGCACCCATTGCCGCACAGGCCGCGGGCCGAACACCTCCTCGACCAGGTGCCGCGCACTCTCGGCCATGCGTCGCGCGCCGCAACTCGGGCAGAACCCGCGCTTCTTGCAGGAGAAGGCCACCAGCCTCTCTGCACGGCAGTGCTCGCACACCACCCGCAGGAAGCCGTGCTCGAGCACGCCGCAACGCAGGTAGGCATCGAACGCCTCGCGGACATACCCGGGCAGCGAGCGGCCCTCCGCTTCGATCCGTGCAATGAAGTCCGGGTAGTGCGCCTCTACCAACGCGTACAGCAGCGTGCGCTCGGGCGCGTGGCGCGCGTACCGCGAACCGGTGTGGGCGGACGGCAGTGGCGCGCATCCCGCGGCTTGCCGCCGGGATGTGGCGAGGCGCGGCACGCAGCGCTCCGGTGCGGGGACGGCTGCTCAGGGTTGCACCTGTGTTCGCACGTTCGTATCGGTGCGTTCTGATCTTCGCGTCAGACATTGCCGCGGCGCGGGCACAACAAAAAGCCCGGCATCGCTGCCGGGCTCCGGCCCCGTCCTTGGGGCCTTG
>NZ_JBLGWC010000002.1:0-267638 GCF_050031465.1 Enterobacter cloacae complex sp. 277I4 | reverse complement strand
CTTTCAACGACCTTCAAACGGTAACCTTATTCTTACCCATATACCAGGTTAATTTAAATAAATTGATTCTCACTGATATGAATGTATGCGGTTGCTGTTGTTCTAGCATACATATTTTCCTTTATCGCGACAATAGCGTTACTCAGGGTTAAAGTGTTATATCGATGTTCGGATCGAAAAAGTGATTTATACCATTTGAAATCATCAGGCATCTATCATTGATCACATAAAAACACACATAAGTCTGTCTCAGGAGGATTTATTTCATATTCAAAAAACATCTGACTAACCCATCCGCGATGATAAGTTTTATGATTAATGATATGCAGGAACATGTCACCTCGGGTCATCTCACCAGATTGACCGGAGACGAAGTTAAATTTCAGACATTCGCTAAAAGTTTCAATGGTCTGTTCACCTGCCCAATCGATATACCATTGATTAACCCGAGATTGCGCATCAATTAAATCATTAAATACTGGATGTAGAACATCTCGTCGTGTTGAAAAATTATGTTTTTCCCCAAGCAAATGTGCTCTCCAAATAAGGTCAACAACATAGTTATGGTTTAACGTGCCAACCATAGACTTGAAGAGAGTATTGCTTTTCTGATAAATAGCACCTTCGGGAAGTGATTTCATAGCAGTAAATAAAACTTGGTCTGCCCAGTTGCTGTATTTTGCTAAATTTATTGCTGTTTCGACTTTCATCATGATTTTATTCCTCGATTAAACTACTTACATTAAGATGGCTAATCATTAATCAAATTAAATTTATAACACGACTAAAACTATAAACAAACTTTTAGTTTAGGTGCCGCATTCTGCATTGCATTCGCTAATTCTTCTTCGACCACTGGGTGGTTGAAAGGTATTTCTAACATTCTGGAAATAGTGAGTTCTTGCTGATAGGTCCATGCCAGCAAATGAGCGATATTTTCTGCTCTTGGTCCGGACCACTCAGCTCCAAGAAATAGACCAGTTTTAATATCAGCATAAATATGCATCCTTCCACGGTTTTTTAGCATAACTCAGCTGCGTCCTTGATCTGTGAAATCCATTGCTTCCGTGACAATATTTCTTGGTTCCTGATCCACATAACGCTGCCCTACCATGGCGATCTGAGGGTCAGCGGATACGATGCTAATTGGTGCCCGCCTTGGTAAAACTTCGATATCTGGGTAGTGTGCTGCGTTCCGGCCAGCCATTTTCCCTTCATCAGCAGCCTCATGAAGCAACAGGAGAATATTGTTGGCATCTCCTGCGATAAACACAGGCGCGGTACCACATTGTAAGGTCTTAGCATCGAAAACTAGAATACCCAGCTTATTAAGCTGTAAGGTGGTGTTTTCGAGATTCAGTGAGTCCACATTGGATTTTCTCCCTGTACATGCGAGTACATAGTTGAATCGTCCTGTCACGACAGAACCATCGAGTTCGGTGAAAACAATTACGGCCTCGTTGTCATCAAGCTTCATCTCATGAATGGTTGCATCTGGATGAAGGTAGAACTCCTCGCCAAGGTCAAACTTAACTTGTTCGACAACCATCGGATCAGTTAACAGACCGACAGCTTCCTGTACATCAAATACACGAACCTGTACTCCTAAACGAGCAAATGCCTGTCCTACTTCAAGCCCAATCACTCCAGGACCAAATACGGCAATACGATGCGGCAAGTCTTCCCAGTTGAATACGTCGTCATTTACAACCAGACGATCTCCGAAAACAAGTAATGCCGGTGGAATGTAAGGGCCTGACCCCGTTGCGATGACGACGGAATGGGCTTGGACGGTAGCATAATCACCAATAGCCAGCACTGTATCATCGATAAAACACGCATATCCGGTATATCTGTCTTGTGCAGGAATACTTGCAGCTCGGCCTAGTACTCGGCCGACAAAACGATCACGTTCAGACCAAACCCGCGCCATGACCTCCCGTCCATTAATACGAATTTCACCCTCGATATGAATACCGAATGGTGTGGTATAACAAACTTCGTATGCCGCTTCTGGGGCGGCAATCAATAGCTTGGAAGGCATGTATCCAACACGTGCACAGGTAGTGCCCCCAACTCCGCCCTCAATAATTACGACGCGCTTTCTGGCCTCACGTGCTGCTCTTTAGGATGCAAGCCCGACAGTCCCTGCGCCAATGACTGCAACATCAGTTTCAACCTTCTCCAGTTGCCCATGTTCTTTGATATCAGCAGTCTTGATATTGTTGTTTATATAGCGATGATTACTCATCATCATTTTTCAAACAATTGATTTTTAATGTAAACATGTATGCTATTGATCGGCAAGATATGCTCTCCAGCCTCCGTAGTGAGTAATGTCGGTTGCATGTTCAATAGCGTAAGGTTCGCATACAAAACCTTTGGCCTGGCTGCCGTCTTCCAGTGTCAGAGTGCCTATTCCCAGGGGGGGAGGTATCTCGGCAACAAAATAGCCAAATGCAGTTGCTGACAGTTCCCAGATCTCGACTTCGATATACCCTGCAGCATTCCTGTCGCGGAGCAAACCGGGTTTTGGAGGATTGGAATCATTAATGGCATACAGCGCATAACCGGCGGATGTTTTCGTTGTCGCATGCAGGGTTCCACCGCGGCCGGTCAGCTGGTGATTCAGTGGCTGACCAGACAAATGAGCTCCCACAACAGCGATACGGATAGCGCTTTCCTGTAATGCCTCCCACGGAGATTCCTCCCGGTCCCTGGCCATAAATGCTTTACCCAGGCTCGCGATCGTACCATCTTCGAATGCCTGGCCGATGAAAGTAATACCGAACGGTAGCCCATCTGGACGAAAGCCAGCCGGAACGGCTATTGCTGAGAGATCCATTAAATTCACGAAATTCGTGTAGAAGCCCAGATTGCTGTTCAAGCACACGGGATCGGTTAACATATCTTCAACGGTATAAATCGTCGGAGCTGTGGGTAGCAACATCACATCGATCTGCTGCCAAAGAGCCTGTGTGCGCCGGTTCAGCTCGCTGAGACGGTAGCTGCCCCGGAATGCGTCAGCCGCGCTCATGTCCTGGGCCGACAGGATTATGTCCCGCACTACCGGGTGGATCGCACCAGGGTGTTCGTCAGTAAAACTTTGGATGGCCGCAAGCCGCTCGGCCACCCAAGGGCCGCTATAGAGCAGTTCAGCCGTTTCCTGGAATGGAGTATAGTCGAAACGTACACATTGCCCCCCCATCTTTTCCAGCTTACGAATAGCCTCCTCGAAGAGCCCCTCAGCTTGCATGTCATCAAAAAACTTGAGTTGTGATGCGGACGGCACTCCAAAGGTAAAGCGTGCTGGCCACTTCCTTTCGGTCCAGGTGGATGACTGAACCTGCCGTGAGAATGAGTCAGCCGCATCGTAGGCGGAAGCGATACGTGCAACAGTCAGCGCATCATCTACACTGTGCGCAAATATGGATATGCAATCCAGACTTCTCGCAGCAGGGACGAGTCCTCTGGTTGATATGGTACCTTTTGTCGGTTTGATACCTACCAAATTATTGAAGGCAGCCGGTACCCGGCCAGATCCTGCCGTGTCAGTGCCAAGTGAAAATGGTACAAAACCACTGCCCACTGCTACCGCGGACCCGCTACTGGAGCCACCCGATATGTAGCGCTCATCAAACACACAAGTTGGGATCCCATAAGGCGACCGAGTCCCATTAAGCCCAGTAGCAAACTGATCCAGATTAGTCTTTCCTATAGGAATAGCACCAGCAGCAATCAACTGTTCTACGACAAAGGCATGGCTCTGAGGCATATAGGAGAACTCAGGGCAACCCGCCGTTGTAGGCAGCCCAAAAACGTCAATGTTATCCTTCACTCCGAATGGGATGCCAAACAACGGAAGCTCCTCACCTCTGGCTTTTCGGGCCATAGCTTGTTCTAGCATGTCGAGGGCCACATTTAGTGGAAGCAGACTAATCCATACAGGATGTGTTCCAGCGATATCAATGCGGTGGTAAATTTCGCGCAGAACATCTTTTGGATCAGAACAATATGCATATGCATGTTTGAATGATGCCAGATTAAGTGGAGCCTGCTGTTCGAGTACGGTAGATGTCATTAAAGAATGTGTAATTGTCAAATTCATATTGCAGTTATATCCAACGTTATAGTCTAGAAAAGGTGATTGTTGGTATTTAGCTCGTTTCTTTTCACACTGCTTTGGTGTGTACCACATGGCTTGTTAACATCTCGGTTAACTGCTGACGCACGTCGTTAAACTCCGGCGCAGTAATGCAACGAGGTCTGTCGAGTGGCACACAAAAATCTGTTTCTACCCGTCCAGGACCGGCCGTCATTACCACCACGCGATCAGCCAGCAAGACAGCCTCCTCTACAGCATGAGTAACAAATACCACGGTAAGTCGGGTCCGTTCCCAAATTTCAAGTAGTTCCTGCTGCAGGGCGTCCCGGGTTAACGCATCAAGGGCACCAAAGGGTTCGTCCATAAGCAAGACCTCGCAATCATTGGCTAATGCCCGTGCAATGGAAACTCGTTGTTTCATGCCGCCGGAGAGTTGGCCTGGAAAGTGATCTGCAAATTTTGTGAGACCGACCATATTCAAATAACGATCGGTAATCTCACGTAGCATGGCTTTGGATAGTCCACGCTGCTTAGGGCCGAAAGCAATGTTTTGCCGCACTGTCAACCAGGGGAATAATCCATAATCCTGGAAAACCATACCCCGCTCTGATGCAGGTTCGGTAATCGGGGTGCGATACATACGCGCCATACCTGAGGATACGGATTCGAATCCCCCCATAATGCGTAACAGTGTGGACTTGCCGCAACCCGAGGCGCCAATCAAACAGATGAACTCTCCCTTCCAAATCTGCAGATTCACGTCTTTCAGAGCATGAATAGGACGACCATTCAGGCTGAAGACTTTGCTTACACCTGCGATATCGAGGATGGGCATCCCTTTTTGAGAAGGGGTGGCAAAGGCTGTGATAGTGTCAGGCATTGTGTTGTGGACTCCATTTGAGTAAACGATTATTGAGTGTTACCAAAAGGCGATCGGTGATAAAACCTGTGAGACCGATGACTACCATACCCGCGATAACCACATCGGTGCGTGAAAGCATCCGGCCATCCATAATGGCCGCACCCAGTCCTTCAGGTACTCCGGTCATTTCTCCAACAACAATCAAGAACCAGGCGATAGCATGCCCCATGCGTAATCCATTGAAAATTGATGGCATTGCTGCAGGCAATACAACCTGACGGAACATAGATGGTCCTTTACATCCCAACATTGCTGCCGCTTCGAACAGGCGTGGCTCTACGGACTTCACTCCGAAAGCTGTGTTAATAGCAATGGGGAAAAATGCCCCCAGGCAAACAAGAAAAATGGCTGCATTCGGCCCCACACCAAAAAAGATCATGGACAACGGTAACCAGGCCGTCACCGGAACCGGACGCAACAATTGCAAAGTAGGATCAACAAGCCGGCGAACCAGCGCATTCTTTCCGATAAGAAGACCAGTTGGAATGGCCAACAACACCGCCAAAGCAAAAGCGCCATATACACGCGACATAGATTTAATCCAGTGAATATAAAGAGTGCCACTGAATGCATCGTCGTATACACCACCTACAGCAAAATCCTTGAGCATTAGAGCCACATTTGCGGGGGATGGAACGAGCATGGTGCCACTTAGTCGCACGGCAAAATCCCATAAAAACAGTAGAATCAACGGCAGGAGCACCGGTGCCACCCAGCGCACAAGCCATTCTTTAACCCGACTGGGCGGTGAAGGCATCAGATCCTGATCCTGCTCTAATTTCGTCATCTCCTCAGCTTTGTGTGTCAAAGCTGCCTGATAATGAGGAGGAGTTGCTGCTGAACTGGTCTCATAGGCTGTGTCATCGCCAGATGAACCGGGAATTTTCAGTATTGGTGTGGCCATAACAACTCCTGCAATGAATGGAATTTTTGATGTGGCAATATCATCAATGTGGCCCCAGGTTTGTGACTAAGAAACTATCATTTTCGGGCAGGCGGCGTATCTGCTTACGTTCAAGCATCAGGGAGCCGTAGTTTTTACAATGCTGTAGCCATTCATCATCGGCTCTCCAGACAAATTTGACATTGTCTGCTGCAAGGCTGGCCACATCCTCTGGTAGGCCCAGTTTTGTATTAGCCATCTCCAGCAACTCTTTACGATTAGCCATTGCATATTCAGATGCCTTGCGATGTATTTCCAAAAATACTTTGACGAATTCAGGGTTGTTTTTAAGGGTGTCAGCATGTGTGGTCATGACCATATTCACGGAGCCCACAGAAGTGCTGTAGGGGTATTCCAGTACTTTGCCTATACCACGTGATACGCTAATGGAGGGACCGGGTTCGGCTCCTACGTAGGCATCAATATCACCACGTTCAAGAGCACCGGCCATTTCGCTGAATGACACACGGATCGGTTTCACATCTTTAATGGTCATGCCCTCAGATTTCAGGCGTTCGAGAAACACCGTTTCCTGAGTTGAACCGGTAAGGATACCTATACGTTTGTTTTTGAGATCTTTGAAACTACTGATCCCGGACTTATTGCTGACCACCAGACCCATGCCACCATTACTCATCGGAGAAATAACAACCACAGGCTCACCAGCAGCGCCCCCCAGAACGGCAGCAGCCAGACCATAGCCACCAAAATCAACTGAATGTGTCACTACGGCGTTTTTACCATCTGTAGGGGTTTCAAATGGCACAACCTCGACCTTATATCCTTTGGGGGTGAATTTATCGTAGAAATATGGAGTTATGCCGTGAATAAGTTTGAGGGTCCCTACTCTGATGATAGTGTCTGCGGCCTGAACAGGCATCACCGTACAAAATAATGAAGCAGTTAAAGAGAAAATCATGAGTCTGCGTAAAAACATATTAAGGTTCCCAATTCGACATAAATGATGGATACCATCTTGTGCACAAGAATCAAAACAAGCAAAGCAATTAATATGCCAATATGGAGATAACATGAATTTTAATTAATTAGTTCTTGTTTTCCTTAGTAACAATCCTACTCTGCGAAACACCTCTTTTCTGCCAGCGCGGAACTTATTTATTATCCTTATATGAAATGCACCAATTTAGGGAAATGGAAGGTCAGGATTGGTGCAGTAGAATTTACTGCGATTGCACTCACCGTTTCGCAAAACTGCAATAAACAAAGAGTCCGGGATACTCAAGGTAAAAAATTTGATACAGTGATGGTTAGACACTACTCGTTCTGATAATGTTGACATATGCGTATGATTCATAAGTACAACCTTGCTTCTACAGAGTCGCCATCCAATCGGACACGAGCGGATGACGTTTACGAAAAGATTAAAAACGAAATCTCCGAGTTCAGACTAATCCCTGGCGATCATTTTACTGAAAGTGAAATCAGCAAGCGTTTTAACGTCAGTCGAACACCTGTGCGACAAGCATTGTTTCGTTTGCAATCTGAAGGTTATGTTCAGGTGCAATTTCGGGCTGGCTGGCGAGTACAGCCATTCGATTTTGATATCTTCGAACAACTCTACGATCTACGTATGGTCCTTGAGGTGGCAGCAGTACGCCGGTTGTGTGATCAGGATCGGCGAGTGGATCTGGCACGCCTATCCTCACTTCAGCAAATATGGCTCGTGCCAGCCTCGGAACGATGTACGGACGGGTTACAGGTTGCCAGCTGGGATGAACAGTTTCATACCACACTTGTCGAAGCTTCAGGCAATAATGAAATGGCTCGTATGCATAAAGATGTAACAGCACGTATCAGGATCATCCGAAGACTCGACTTCACCAAAACAGATCGTATCACCACGACATACACCGAACATTCTGAAATTTTACGTGAAATTCTACGAGGCAAAAGCGAAGAGGCTATTTTGCTACTATGTGCTCATATTGAAGCCAGTCAAAAAGAAGTGCAAAAAATTACTTTGCATCAGATTCAATTAGCTCGCAAACAAGGGCTGGGTTTGGTCGAAACTTGATGCTCCACTCATAAAATAAATGCCCAAGTTATACAAAAATTAACATCCTCTTCCTCTAAGGGATGAGGACTGCTACAATCAGGTTATAATGTACTTTCACAAAAATAACCGTTGCAATATTTTCATTACACGGAAAAGAATATTTTTCCAATTCCAATCATTCTATTCATATTATTTATAAATCCGTTCTCTTTTTCTGGTGCTTTAACTGCTCCTCATTGTTATATTTCTGTATTTAGCCGATTATCTTTACAGTTATTTTTATCCGTTCAGAACACTGAATGAAGCACGGGAAATTACAGAGCGCTGGCTGGCTGAATATAACTGTGAGAGGCCCCATGAATCCCTGAATAACCTGACACCGGAAGAGTACCGGCTGATGGCTGAAAACCCGGAAATCTCAAAAAGTGCGTGGAACTAAAACGGGTGTACTTACACCAGCATACGCGATACGCGAGCTGGTACAGGATGGTTCCGCTCCAGCCAGATGGCCTGAAAATAATGCTGGTCGACGTTTTCCCAGCAGGGCGGATTTGATATGCCGAACGGGGATTTCACCCGCAAAAGCGCATCCCTGAATAGGCCATAAATTTCTGCGTCAGGCAGCAGATATAAATCCCACTCCGCTGTCAGTTGTTGTATTTTCTGCGGATTTACAGTATAGGAATTCAGCTGGCCAGTCAGAGAAACCGGCTGACCCAGCTGAATAGCCTGATAACGGGCTGCTACAAAATTATGAACAGTATCGACATTGTTCCAGTAAAGCCGTTCCGGTGCCCAGGAAAACTGGCTGAACACCATCTTCGACAGCCGTGCTGTGTAGTGACTGAGATTTCGCGCCAGCTGTTCGGAACTGACCGGTATTGTCATTTCAGAACATCGTTGTAATGCAAAATCATCCAGGTGAGATATTTTCAGATCATCATCTCCCGACGAGCTCAGCCCCCCGATACTGGAGATATCGCACCGATAATTTTCTGTAATCTCGCAGATTACCAGGTCGGCCAGCTGCGGGATATGGCGTTGCAGGTATTCATAATTACCATCATGGCCGGGTCGCAGGGAGCGAATAGTGTTTTTATCACGGCCGAACCATCTGTGCCAGCTGACAATTGAACGCAACCAGATAGTGTCCAGCCGCTGTGGTTTTTTTATTTCCAGAGCACCATTGTCGATCCGACGACGTAAGGTCGCTGGATATCCAACAGAATTCAGCACCCCATCCTGAATTGCCTGTAGCGGCTGACGCCACAGAAGGGGTCTACTATTGTCTGTCATATTGATAATCCTATGGGTTTTTAAGGGCAGCACCTGCTGCTGCCTATAACAACCAGACTACCGTAGAAAAATTGAGGCCGAAGAGGCTAAGGGGCCCAAAAGTGACTTTTAGATAAATTTATTATTTGGCATGATAATAATCAATTAAGTCATTGATATTTAACATAAAACGCATTAAGCGCAGTCATGATGTAATGGCTCAATAGTAATGTCCGATAATGGCTAAGTTAAGATGTCCGGCGTGTATAATCAAGTAAGGATTACCATGACGGCTCTCGCAGCGGAGTTTTTCACTTTGGATGAAGTTAACAGACTCAAGATCATTCAGGACGTCATCGACCGGCGTCTGACAACACAGATGGCAGCTCAGCAGCTTGGTATCTCCGACCGTCAGTGCCGCCGTCTGCTTGCGCGTTATCGTGAAGATGGTCCGCTTGGCATGACCAGCCGCCGTCGTGGTAAATCCAGCAACAATCAGCTGCCTCTGGGACTGGCCGCATACGCGCTGAATATTATTCGCGAGCGCTACAACGATTTCGGTCCGACACTGGCCTGTGAAAAGCTGTCTGAGGTTCACGGTGTTCATCTTTCTAAAGAAACCGTCCGTAAACTGATGACTCAGGCCAGTCTTTGGGTCCCACGTAAGCAACGTGCGCCAAAAATTCAGCAGCCGCGTTTCCGCCGTGCCTGTGCCGGTGAACTCATACAAATCGACGGCTGCGACCACCACTGGTTTGAAAACCGGGGACCTAAGTGTACGGCGCTGGTTTACGTTGATGACGCAACCAGTCGTTTAATGCAGCTTCTTTTCGTGAAATCTGAGTCTACTTTCACCTATTTTGAAGCGACCCGGGGCTATATTGAAAAACATGGCAAGCCGCTGGCACTGTACAGCGACAAAGCCAGTGTATTCAGGATCAACAATAAAAACGCAACCGGCGGCGACGGCGATACCCAGTTTGGCCGTGCGATGCATGAACTGAACATTCAGACCATTTGTGCAGAAACCAGTGCTGCCAAAGGCCGCGTTGAACGGGCGCACCTAACGCTTCAGGACCGCCTGGTCAAGGAGCTCAGGCTCCAGGGTATCAGTTCCATGGAAGCTGCGAACGCATTTGCCGAAGAGTTCATGAACGATTACAACCGTCGTTTCGCAAAAGCGCCTCGCCAGGCGTTTGATGTTCATCGGGAACTGGATGTCGATGATGATCTTGATATGGTATTTAACTGGCGTGAAGCTCGTAAAGTGTCGAAATCACTCACAGTGCAGTACGACAAAGTCCTTTATCTGATTGAAGACAGCGAATTCAGTCGTCGGGCGATTGGTAAATACATCGATGTCTGGCATTACCCGGATGGACATAAAGAGCTCCGGCTTAATGGCGTGTCACTTCCCTACTCCACCTATGACAAGCTTTCTGAAATCGATCAGGGGGCCATTGTGGACAACAAACGTCTGGGGCGGGCCCTGGAAATGGCGCAGCTGGTCCAGGCCGAGCGGGATAATAACCGGTCGCAGTCCGTTCCATCCGGCGACGGTCCTTCACGCAGGCGTAAAGCCCCCACAACGAAGAAATCTCAGCGCTCCCTTGATCAGGACGATATGTTCAATGCCCTGGTGAAACTTCAGTCACGCTCTGAAGAGATATTTGGAAAGAAACCGATTTAAAGCCCGGTAATCCATCCGGGCATGCCTGGCTGTCAGATTTTGGCCTGATTGACCCGTGCCGCGAGCTCCTGATGACTCTCTTTCCTTTCGCTGTAGCGGTCGGACAGGTAGGCTGTGTGCCCTTTCAGGAGTAACGTCATTTTGAACAACTCTTCGGTAACGTCGACAATCCTGTCATACCAGGGTGAGGGTTTCATGCGCCCTTCATCATCAAATTCCTGCCATGCCTTTGGCACTGACGACTGATTGGGGATGGTGAACATCCGCATCCAGCGGCCAAGTATCCGCATCTGATTGACCGTGTTAAACGACTGTGAACCACCACAAACCTGCATGACGGCCAGCGTTTTACCCTGGGAAGGACGAACAGCACCTTCACTCAGGGGTATCCAGTCAATCTGGGCCTTCATCACCGAGCTCATGGCGCCATGTCTTTCCGGAGAACTCCAGACCATTCCGTCACACCACCTGACCAGCTCGCGGAGTTCAAGCACTTTGGGGTGACTTTCGGGCGCATCATCGGGTAACGGCAGACCGGATGGGTTAAATATTTTCACCTCAGCCCCCATCTTTGCCAGCAACCGCCCGGCCTCTTCCGCTGCAAAACGACTGTAGGACCGCTCTCGTACTGAACCGTACAGGATGAGAATTCGCGGCATGGTTTCGTTGTTGCCCGTAAGTTTGCTGGCAAGCGCATCATCAAAATAAGCCGGTTCGATTGCTGGTAAGTCGGTCATAAAAAATCTCCATTTCATAAGCTATGCTTTAAAAGTTATCACATATGAAATACCATATGTATTGTTATTTTTTTACGAGGTTAAGCATGCTACAGCCTGTTCAGCTTTTTAAACTGCTCGCCGACGAGACCCGTTCAACTATCGTGATGCTTCTCAGGGAGTCCGGTGAAATGTGCGTCTGTGACATCTGTGCGGCAACCGCAGAGTCTCAGCCAAAAATTTCTCGCCATATGGCCCTTTTACGTGAAGCCGAGCTGGTCATCGACCGTCGCGAAGGAAAATGGGTGCATTACCGACTGTCGCCACACATGCCAGCATGGGCTGCGGGTATTATTGATACAGCCTGGAACTGTGAACGAGAAAACATACGCAACAAGCTCAGTAGCGTGGCATCTGTCTCCTGCTGATGGCGATATATATATCCGAATAAACAAATGTGAATGGAGTTTCTGATGTTACTGGCTGGTGCTATCTTTTTATTCACGCTCGTCCTGGTTATCTGGCAACCCAGAGGGCTGGGGATTGGCTGGAGTGCCTCACTGGGCGCAATTCTGGCATTGCTGACTGGCGTCGTTCATCTGGGGGATATTCCGGTGGTCTGGCAGATAGTGTGGAATGCGACCGCCACCTTTATCGCCGTGATCATCATCAGTCTTCTGCTCGACGAATCCGGCTTCTTTGAATGGGCCGCGCTGCACGTTGCCCGTTGGGGGAATGGCCGGGGGCGGCTGCTCTTCACCTGGATCGTCCTGCTTGGTGCGATGGTTGCGGCACTGTTTGCCAACGACGGTGCGGCACTGATCCTGACACCTATCGTTATCGCGATGCTGCTGGCGCTGGGATTCAGCCGGGGGGCAACCTTAGCGTTTATCATGGCCGCAGGGTTTATCGCTGACACGGCAAGCCTGCCACTGATTGTCTCAAACCTGGTGAATATCGTCTCGGCGGATTTCTTTAAGCTTGGTTTCTCAGAATATGCCGCCGTGATGGTCCCGGTTAACCTGGCCGCGATTGCGGCTACGCTGGTGATGCTGCATCTGTTTTTCCGTAAGGACATTCCCGCCGTTTACGACGTTTCTCTGTTGAAAGAACCGAAAGACGCTATACGTGATATGAATACCTTTAAAACCGGCTGGCTGGTTCTGGTGTTGCTTCTGGTGGGATTCTTCGGACTGGAGCCGCTGGGCGTACCGGTCAGTTTGGTCGCAGCCGCTGGTGCATTGCTTCTGTTTGCTGTTGCGAAAAAAGGGCATGCCATTAACACCGGTAAGGTGCTGCGTGGTGCGCCCTGGCAAATCGTTATCTTCTCGCTGGGGATGTACCTGGTGGTCTACGGCTTACGAAATGCCGGTCTGACCCACTATCTCTCTTCCTTGCTGAATCAGCTGGCAGAGCAGGGATTGTGGGCGGCAACGCTGGGTACGGGCTTCCTGACGGCCTTCCTGTCATCAGTGATGAACAATATGCCGACCGTGCTGGTCGGGGCGCTGTCGATTGATGGCAGCACAGCGACCGGTGTTATCAAAGAAGCGATGATTTACGCCAACGTCATCGGCAGCGACCTGGGGCCAAAAATTACCCCTATCGGCAGTCTGGCAACGTTACTGTGGCTGCACGTTCTGTCGCAGAAAAATATCAAAATTACCTGGGGATATTACTTCCGGGTGGGCATTGTCATGACAATCCCCGTGCTGTTTGTCACGCTTGCAGCACTGGCGCTTCGTCTGTCTTTCACTTTGTAATGAGATACTGATATGAGCAACATTACCATTTATCACAACCCGGCCTGCGGCACGTCACGCAATACCCTTGAAATGATCCGCAACAGCGGTACAGAGCCGACCGTTATTCATTATCTTGAAACCCCACCATCACGAGCTGAGCTGGTAAAACTCATTGCGGATATGGGGATCACGGTACGAGCGCTGCTGCGTAAGAATGTCGAACCTTTTGAAGCGTTAGGGCTGGCGGAAGACCGCTTTACTGACGAGCAGTTAATCGATTTTATGTTGCAGCACCCTGTTCTGATCAATCGCCCTATCGTGGTAACGCCGCTGGGTACCCGGCTATGTCGCCCTTCTGAAGTCGTGCTGGATATTCTTCCCGATGCGCAGAAAAGCGCGTTCACGAAAGAGGACGGTGAGAAGGTAGTTGATGAAAAAGGTAACCGGCTGAACTAAACGTGTTCTTGTGACGAAGGGCGAGAGAACTCGCCCTTTTTTATTTAAGATAATCAGTGCTAACGGAGGATAAGAAGCGGTTGTTGCGTCTTTTGCAGCATTTCGGAGGTATGACTACCGATAAAGAACTGCCGCAACCTGGAATGACCGTAGGCCCCCATCACTATCAGATCGACAGCATTTTCCTCGGCGTAACGAATAAGCGCGTCCCCGACTGATTGCCCGGTAAGATGTGTTGTGCTGTTTTCTATATCCGCGTCACGTAAAATTTGCTGTGCGGTCAGCAGCTCTTCCTTCTTACCGTTTACCATGACAAGGTGGCACTCCAGCCCCCTGAGTAAGGGACTCATCGTCAGACGTTCCAGGTTACTCCTGCTTTCTTCACTGCCATCATAAGCCAGCATGACTCTGGAAGGCACTGAGTAGTTCTCCGGAACAACCAGTAGGGGTTTCTTTTGCAGACGAATAACGCTTTCCAGATGAGAGCCTACCGGATGCTGGCTACCCCGACGCCCCAGCACCATGAGACGAAGGTCGCTCAGCTCTGCCAGAACTTCATCCGGTGTACCGTGTTTTTGCATCAAAAGCACATCCGGGCTTCCCTGTTTTTGAAGCAGTTCAGCACAACTTTCCAGTATTGCTTTCCCCTGGGCCATCAGCAGGCGATTACGTTGCCCTTCAATTTCTACCAGCTCATCGGTCAGCAATTGCTGACTGTCTATGCCGAGAGTGCCGGTCAGGTCTGACACTACCGGGGTGCTGTCTTTTTCGATAACGTGCAACAGTGCTAGCTGTGATTGCAAAGTGCGGGCTGCCCACGCCGCATATTCACACACTGACCGCGTTGAAAGTGAACCGTCCACACAGGCTGTAACAGTATTATTCATAGTTTTCCCTCCAGTCTGTTAATGACCGCCCATCAGTTTTTCGACTTCTTCAGGTTTATCGTGAACACCAAACCGGTCAACGATGGTGCGGGTGGCTTCATTCATCCCACGTACTTCAACCCCGGCGCCCTCTCTGCGGAACTTAATGACCACCTTATCCAGGGCGCTGACGGACGTGATGTCCCAGAAATGGGCATGTGAAACGTCTATCACCACATTCTCAATCGCTTCACGGAAATCAAAGTGGCTCGTAAAGCGGTCTGCTGATGCAAAGAATACCTGGCCGGTGACGGTATACGTCCGGCTCGTCCCCTCCAGAACTGAGGTTACACGCATGAACCGGGATACTTTAGTGGCAAAATTGAGCGAAGCAATCAGTACACCGGTCAGCACACCGAAGGCCAGATTATGTGTTGCCACCACAACCGCGACGGTGGCAAGCATGACCACGCTGGTTGAAAGGGGGTGTGTCCGCAGGTTGGCAATGGAGCGCCAGGAGAATGTCCCGATGGAAACCATAATCATCACCGCGACCAGCGCTGCCATCGGAATTTGGGAGACCCAGTTGCGCAGGAACACAATCAGGCAAAGCAGCACCACGCCCGCCGTGAGGGTTGAAAGTCGTCCGCGTCCACCGGATTTTACGTTGATAACAGATTGCCCAATCATCGCGCAGCCTGCCATTCCTCCGATAAAGGATGTGCAGATGTTCGCGATGCCCTGAGCTTTGCACTCCCTGTTTTTGTCGCTTGGCGTGTCGGTCATGTCATCCACGATAGTGGCGGTCATCATCGACTCAAGCAGGCCAACCACCGCAAGCCCCGCAGAATATGGCAGGATGATGAGCAGCGTCTGAAGATTTAAAGGCACGTCCGGGAGCAGGAAGACCGGCAGACTGTCGGGAAGTTTCCCCATATCCCCGACGGTTCGCACATCCAGATGCAGCCACATGGCAATCCCAGTCAGCACCACGATGCACACAAGCGGTGAAGGAATGGTTTTGTTGATATAAGGGAAGAGATAGATGATCCCCAGCCCTGCCGCAGTCATGGCATAAACATGCCATGTCACATTGGTCAGCTCAGGCAACTGGGCCATAAAAATCAGTATTGCCAGTGCATTAACAAACCCCGTGACCACTGAGCGTGAAACAAAACGCATCAGCCCGCCAAGCTTCAGATATCCGGCTATCAGCTGGAATACCCCGGTCAGTATGGAGGCAGCCAGTAAATACTGTAAGCCATGATCTTTCACCAGCGTCACCATCAGGAGAGCCATTGCACCGGTGGAGGACGAAATCATCGCCGGACGTCCGCCAAAGAAGGCCATAACGAGAGGAATACAGAACGCCGAGTAGAGGCCCACCTGGGGATCAACACCGGCGATAATGGAAAAGGCGATCGCTTCTGGAATGAGTGCGAGCGCGACAACAATACCGGCCAGAACGTCACCACGGACGTTACCCAGCCAGTCCTTACGCGTCGAGGACAGCAACATAGTAATTTCTCAGTTTTTAGATACAGTCAGCCCTGGAGGGCTACATTTTTACGTACGGTAAAGCACATCCGCAGACGGGATGTTATTGAGTGCGTGCTGAGGCTTGCTCAGTACGACAGAGGAAGGAAAAACTCAGGGTGGCGTAATACGCATAGCGGTTGTCAGATTCTCCATAGCGGATGTGTATATATTGTCGGCTCTGTTGTCAGGAAGAACTTACAGAACACGTCGCGTTTGAACATGAAACACTTCAAAGCAGCCCAATACTACAAATAAAGCGAATACGGGGTCAACCCAACAAGGTACTCAAACGAAGAGGTTAAGATGCGATTTTTATCCAGGAATTCAATATTATCAAAGGACATTTGAACTTTGCCCCACCCCGGACATCTCTACTTAGCTTTGACAAACATGTGTAACAGCAAAGTTGTAATGTCCGCCTTGGGCTAAGTTAAGATGTCCGGCGTGTATAATCAAGTAAGGATTACCATGACGGCTCTCGCAGCGGAGTTTTTCACTTTGGATGAAGTTAACCGACTCAAGATTATTCAGGAAGTCATCGACCGGCGTCTGACAACACAGGTGGCAGCTCAGCGGCTTGGGATATCCGACCGTCAGTGCCGCCGTCTTCTTGCTCGTTATCGTGAAGATGGTCCACTTGGAATGACCAGCCGTCGCCGTGGTAAAGCAAGCAACCATCAGTTGCCTCAGGGACTGGCTGCTTACGCGCTCAATATTATTCGAGAACGCTATAACGATTTCGGCCCGACGCTGGCCTGTGAAAAGCTGTCTGAGATTCATGGCGTACATCTTTCCAAAGAAACTGTGCGTAAGCTGATGACTCAGGCCAGTCTGTGGGTCCCACGTAAGCAACGTGCGCCAAAAATTCAGCAGCCTCGTTACCGTCGTGCCTGTGCCGGTGAACTCATACAAATCGACGGCTGTGATCATCACTGGTTTGAAAACCGGGGACCTAAGTGTACGGCACTGGTTTACGTAGACGATGCAACCAGTCGCTTAATGCAGCTTCGTTTCGTGAAATCTGAGTCTACTTTCACCTACTTTGAAGCGACACGTGGTTATATCGAAAAACATGGTAAACCGCTGGCACTGTACAGCGACAAAGCCAGTGTATTCAGGATCAACAATAAAAATGCAACCGGCGGCGACGGCGATACCCAGTTTGGCCGTGCGATGCACGAACTGAACATTCAGACCATCTGTGCAGAAACCAGCGCAGCAAAAGGTCGTGTTGAGCGGGCGCATCAGACCCTTCAGGACAGACTGGTCAAGGAACTCAGGCTTCAGGACATCAGCACCATGGAAGCTGCAAACGCATTTGCCGAAGAGTTCATGAACGATTACAACCGACGTTTCTCAAAAGCGCCTCGCCAGGAGTTCGATGTTCACCGGGAACTGGATGTCGATGATGATCTTGATATGGTGTTTACTTGGCGTGAAGCCCGCCGCGTGTCGAAATCACTCACGGTGCAGTACGACAAAGTGCTTTATCTCATTGAAGACAGCGAATTCAGTCGTCGGGCAATTGGTAAATATATTGATGTTTGGCATTACCCTGACGGACATAAAGAGCTCCGGCTTAATGGCATATCACTTCCCTACTCTACCTATGACAAACTATCTGAAATCGATCAGGGTGCCATTGTGGACAATAAACGTCTTGGCCGTGCGCTGGAAATGGCGCAACTGGTGCAGGCCGAACGGGATAATAACCGGTCACAATCAGTGCCATCCGGTGACGGCCCTTCACGCAGGCGCAAAGCCCCCACGACGAAAAAATCCCAGCGTTCTTTGGATCAGGACGATATGTTCAATGCGCTTGTAAAACTTCAGTCACGATCTGAAGAAATATTTGGTAAGAAACAGATATGAAAACCCGGAGGATAACTCCGGGTATATTAACTATCGGGGTAAAATTTTCAAGTTCTCTTCAAAATAATCATCATAAATAGCCTCATTATTCTTCCGCATGAATCTGTGGAGACAATTGGGCACAGGATTCGAGGTCGATCGATGGGCATAAACCTCATCCTGAATCGATCTTAAATCATGAGATAAGATGTCATCGTTTATAATGCCACTTATCTTTATATTCTGTATTTTTTTCTCAATAAAATCTTTAACACGCATAATTCGATTAATAGATTTGTTGTTTTCAACGTATAACATTATCACATGTCTAAAAAACGGGAGCATGAAAACAATATAAAACAAAAAATCTTCCAGCGAGGATTTAGACCATAAACCATATGCAAGAAGTACCAAAAAGGAAAGTAACATAGTGATAAAATATATTTTACTCATTACATCGCGCTGTGCCTTATCCCAGCCAAAATTTTTCGCATGACATAATAATGCCAATATGTTTTCATTAGCATGATAATCTTTATTTAGATACCAGTTAATAAACTCATCATTTTTGTTTCTTTTTTTGTAATACCTTGAAGCCTTAAAGACATTTTCTCTGCCAACCGGCTTCCCTACTTTTAATTCACTCCATGGAATGTGTAAGACATCACAGTCAAACATTTCCTGAATTGTGGCTGCACATTTTTTCATTGAGGAAATCATTGTGGAAAAAATAATTGTGATGACCAACACGATTATACCGTAATAACCGAGATAAGGAGCTATAGTCAAAAGAGGGAATAGCCCCATTTTCTATATCACTGTAGTAAATATTACAATAGCGACAGATATTACGACACTAAGAAAAAACACTACCCAGTTAACAAATTTAACCTGTGAGTAAGTCCGCCTCATTGCCATTAGTAACTCAATGTTTTTACTATCATTTTGGCGCAAAAATATTTGACTCATTTTTCATCCGTATGATGGGAAGTTGACACCAAAAACATCCTGCCATTTGTTAATGGACGCTCTGTGGTTATTTTGACTTTCGTAATTACGGGCTTCCGTTGCTTTTCCTTGGTCAAGATAACAGCGGATAGATATCTTTAATTTATCATCATAACTAAGGTTGTTTATGTTTCCTTGTATGCCTTTGTGATCGTATACCGGACTAAATATAGCAGAGGCTAAGTAACCTAAAACATTGACAATCTCTAAATCGACCCATTGATAACATTCTGATCGACCGTTGAAGTAGTTAAGTAGCATTGTCTCTAACAAGTAACTACTCATTGAAGGCATGGTGGGACGTTTTTGCCAATATTTTATTACACGAATGACATTTAACATGTTTCCTGAGAGTTTAACATTAAGATCAGTAACTTTTTGCTTGTCAATTCGTGGATCTGTCTTCTTCCAATGACCATTCCCATCTGGTATTAAATAATATGTCTTGCCAAATGAATCTGGAGTAGTAATGAATGCAGGAACTATATCAAAATTCCAGTCATAGGATTTTAGCTTCAGAGTAGCTGCTTCCTGATTTCTTTTTACATCAGCCTTATCATACTGCGGAATTTGATTTAGGCTTGAGATAAAACTGTTTATTATTTTTCTAGAGTTAATAAAATTTGTGCCATCATGCTTATAGTATTTTAAACGAACGGTTCCTTCACGCGCAGTGATTATTATTTTTCCATCACTCTCGCTGTATACACAATCATCACCATCGAGACCAAACATAAGATCTATATCATCTAAAGGGCGAATTTTTGTGCGTCTAGCAAAGGAACCAAAACCTGTATGTATATCAGGGTATATTATGGGGAAATAAACATCATTATTTGGAAAAGTGTTCATTCTGCCCAATAACCAATCTCTACTGGCTCTGGCTCGATCAGTCTGAGAGCTATCTAGATTTACAATATTGCGCTGAAACTCGTTAAACGCAGCAGTCACCGTAAGAGCCATAGCATCCCTCTTCTAACAGCTAAAAGCTAATTTTACCATTAGGTTATAGGCTGTCTCCACATGAATTTACTTCTGCAATCTACTGAGTATTGGAGGACATTTGAACTTTGCCCTGCCCCGGACATCTTAACTTAGCCTTGACAAACATGTGTTAGGACCATTTAGTAATGTCACTTTTTATCCAGATAGAAACGTCACCTTAGAGTAAGCTAAACTGAATGCAATTCTAAGGGACTCAACGGATGTTGGTCACCATGTCAGATAAAGAGATCCACCGTTTGCCGGTAATACAGGCAGTTTGCGAAAAGCGTCTACGGCGTCGCGATGCAGCTTCACAGCTTGGCATCTCGGAACGTCAGGCGCAACGGCTTATCAATCGTTACCGGGTTTCTGGTGCTGAAGGACTTGTCAGCCGTAAACGCGGCCAGCCAAGCAACCGCCGGTTGACCGAATCGCTTAAACTACGCGTCCTCAAACTGATACGTGAAAACTACAGTGACTTTGGACCCACGCTGGCCGCTGAAAAACTCAGGGAACGCCATGATATCCGGCTTTCAATCGAGACCGTCCGCAACTGGATGACGTCTGACGGACTCTGGGTCCCGCATGCTCGTCGCAAGTCACGGGTTTATCAGCCCCGACATCGTCGTGATTGTCTCGGAGAGCTTGTCCAGATAGACGGCTCCCATCATGACTGGTTTGAAGGTCGTGCGCCGAAATGCTGCCTGCTTGTATTTATAGATGACGCTACTGGCCGCCTGATGCATTTGCGGTTCAGCGAGTCAGAAACAGCCTTTGATTACATGCTGGCAACCTGGGAATACATTGAGCAGCATGGGAAGCCGGTATCGCTGTACAGTGACAAACACGCAATATTTCGTGTCAGCGGTCCGGAGAACCGCAATACCACCGTTACCCAGTTCGGACGTGTGCTTTATGACATGGCAATTGAGCTCATTTGTGCCAACAGCTCGGAAGCTAAAGGCCGCGTGGAACGTGCTAATCAGACACTTCAGGATCGACTGATCAAGGAAATGCGCCTTGAAGGCATTACCGGCATTGAAGCCGCAAATGCCTGGCTTTCGAATTTCATCGAAGACTTCAACCGTCGTTTTTCGCGTCCGCCAAAGTTCCCCAAAGATTTGCATCGTCCGGTACAGGAAAGCCCCGATGAGTTAAGAGACATCTTTGCCTGGCATGATGTCCGTACCGTGTCGAAATCACTGACATTCCAGTACGATAAGATCCTTTATCTCATGGACCCAACAGAAGAAAATAGCCGTCTTGCCGGTGAAAAAATTAAAGTACTGGATTATCCCGATGGCACCCTCGCCTTCCACTATGGACACCGGATCCTCAAGTGCCAGGCATTTGATAAGCTGGCCTGTGTCGACCAGGGGCAGATTGTCGATAACAAACGTCTCGGGACTGTACTCAGACTGGCTCAGGTAAAACAGGATGAGCGGGAAAGCGAAGGCAAACGGGAACGAAGCAAAAAATCGCCCAGCCGTAAGGCTCAGGTGCGCGTCCAGGAACAGCTCCGGGCTATCAATCCCGTTCTGGCAGACCCGAGCTTGTTTGTGGCAAGTTCAAAGCGGTAGAATCGACCATCAGTGCTACAAAGTACCGGAACAGTGAGCACCCAAAAGGATACTTGAGATGATTAAATTCCCGACTAAAAAGCGCATTGATTTGTATAAAAATGCTGTCAGTTCTGAGCAATTACAGCTGGATCTGGCTGCGGCTCAGGAGTTTATGTTCGATGCCTGGGAAACTGATGACCTGGACGTTGTGCTGAAACTCATCAGAAAAGCTATCAAGAAATCCCCGCTCTGTGCTGACGCATACTCATTCTACTGCGAGATATCTCAAGAACCTCCTGAGTCAAAAATCGTTAATCTGGAGACGGCTTTGTACGCAGCCAGCATTGCTCTGGGCGAGGATTTTCAGGAATTCGCAGGCCGTTTCTGGAGATGTGTCGAAACACGCCCATATATGAGAGCAAAAGCTGCTTTGGCTGATGCCTTGTGGGTGTCAGGTAACTTCCACCCGGCCATGGCTCACTGTCGCGAAATGCTTAAGCTCAACCCAAACGATAACCAGGGGATTCGTCATTTATTAGCGAACTATTACCTTGAGCTTGAAATGGTGGATGATCTGGCCTTCCTTTTAGACGATTATCCTAGGGATATGCGACCGTTCTTTCAGTATACACGCGCCCTACTCGCCTACCGACAGTCATCCCAAGATGCTGATGATATCGCTAAAGCTGCAATTGATTCTAATAGACACATCCCGGGGTTGTTATCGAAGTGCAGATTGCAGCCCAAATCTAACAGTGGATTTATCACGTTAGGTGGAATGGATGAAGCCATTTATTACGTGAATAATAATATAAAGCCTTGGATTCGCACTCCTGGTGCAATTGAGTGGATAGTTGGATATTAACAACTGGAGCGAAAGAGGGCGTTGCTAATGACAGAGTTGGAGGTGTCGCTAAATCGGATTTATCAAAGTTTTTGGATAATGGAAGGCCTCATTGAAGAAACCGAATCCCTAATCAATAAATCCTTGCGCGACTTCGAAAAATCAGGCCCGAGAATATGCTCTTACGACCACGACTTTGGTAGTGATGAGTATTATAAATTTCGAAGTTTTGCAAGTTATAATTTTGACGAGGTTGTTGAAAATTACGCTACCTTAATGCCAAGCAGGCTTAGAGCCTCAGCATTTTTAACAATGTTTGGAATGTTTGAGTGTAATATTGAATCACTCACACAAGCGATTTTAAAATTCAACGATCAAATTTGGAGAGTTTCGGATTTTAACCAAAAGGGCTTAGAACGTTGTAACTTAATTTTAAAAAAGTTACTTCCCATCACTCATTCAGAATCAAGAAACTTGATATCTTGTATTGTTAAATTAAGAAACCTATGTGCACATAACAATCGGTATGTAAGTGATCATATTTTAAAGGATGGGAACATAAAACGGTTAATTTCAGAAAGCGGATGTATTGATACAAAAAGGTTAAATGGAGAGCATGAGTTGATTTTTAAGAGAAGCTCGCTTCACTTTATTTTAGAATGTTTCATAAACTTTCATAATGAAGTAATTAATTCTTTGAATGGCCCCGGATTTATAATGAACTATAAATTCAGACAGCTTTAAAAAATTAATTTTTAAATGGATATGCTATAAAAGGTTAGATTATGAATAATAAATTCAACCGTGCAATTGAGCACTTGATTAAATCAACTTCCAGAGGGTCATCAATGCAATTCAGGCAGTGGAAGATCTTTTTAGCATGGCTGAGTAAACAAGAAGGACATAGACTACAAAAGTTATGGGCCAGGCGGGATGTCCTGTCCACATCTGAATTATACTCTTTAGGGAAATCTATAATTAATTTGAGTGTTAACAATAAGAAATGGCTTGATGGAACTGCTAAAGAGATAAAGAAGGATACTGATAGTTCACATGGTTTGCTTACCGAAATGATAATAATCGGGTCTTTGTCAACAAGCAACGGGACAGTTTCCCCTTGTCCTAAATGATTTAAAATATACGATTATACAGTTGATTTTGAAACTGGATTTAGACATAAGGTCTCTATAAAAAATTATGACATAACCAAACATGAAAAAGACTTCAATACAAGAAGTGAAGTAATTCGGTCCACGTTCAAAAATCATCTTAAAGCTAGGAGGTTGTCTGGAAGATTAACGATTCTACTAGAGCATGATATCCTAACAGATGAACTTACAAGAGAAATATGCTTTTTCATTGCATTTCAAATGAAAGATTATGGTTTTTACCCATTTAGTAATGGAAGCGGAGGTATTGGATTCCATGAAATAACTGAGTTTGATAAGAACAGACTAGTTAGTCCTTCCGATACAATACTTATCATTGCAAAGCACCACTTCAATGAACAGAGGAATATCATCGATAAAATAGATGAAGCAAATGACAAACTCTTATCTGACCCAGACGACTCAAAATCATTAAAACAATTAGTAATTCGGTTGGGTTCGACAGCTAACATAGAATGATCAATGACCACTTGACCAACTTAGGGGCTAATTGGGAGAGATGTGGGTTTGACATGTACTTTCTGTTTCAACCTCAGGTTGTATCCAAATTGAAAAAAATAGCACAATGATCACGACATCAATTAAGAGTGGGGTCAAAGGTTTTTTTCCCTTCAACCTCAGATATTAAAAATAAGCTTGAAAATATGAAATGTCTAAAAATGGAATTTGGCATTGGTGCAATAAGCTCTGAAAGTTCACCCATGATTCTAATGATTAATGATACTCAAACAAATGTTTCGATACAATCACACTATGTATTTCAGAAAGGTGATGTATATCTCCGGGCAGAAAAAAAGGAAGCGGTTATGAAGGCAGTCTAGCTAAGATGGCTCCAGGTATTATCACACATGCTGTATTTGATAATATGACAATATCTCCAATTTGTTACTCACAAGATGATAGAGTATTAATCATATAAACGAATGTTATGTAACAACAAAAATTAATACTTATTGACAGCGATTTGTGAATAGACGACTTCCAATCTTTAGCAAAGTGCCACTTCTATCTTGCAAATATAGGTGACACTTTAAAACCGCATTGACATATTGATTTATAAGGGTAAGTTGCTCATTTTTACATGAAATACGCACTAATGAATGCGTTTAGAGTGATTCAGGAAGGCACCTAAAACCTAATAAAATAGCCCAGCCATAAGGCTCAGGCACACGTCCAGAACATAAATCCCGCAGCAGACCCTGGTTTGTTTGAGGCAAGTTCAAAGCGGTAGAATCGACCATCAGTGCTACAAAGAACTGGGTACACTAAAATTTAAGAGCAATGAATCCGGCCATTGTTAATCTAAGTGCCAGTATGATTAAAATTTACTCGCATGGATAACATCCATTATAAATACAACTAAAGTATGAGATGCATTAACTGCGAGTCTAGCTTCGGCAACTACTATCTGCGGAGGATTTTGACCACGCCCATGAGCACTCCCTATATGTGACCGGAATGCGCCAATACCGTCGATTAGTGATGAAATTCCTTTTAAAATTTTGTGCTGGTCACCCGCTAAAGTGGGATCGGAATTAAGGTCCAAGTCTGGCTGTACGACAGACCAAAGTGGTGCAACATTCAATTTTTGTGGCATAGGTAAATTGAATTTTTCTATGTAGCATTTTAATGCAGATTCAATTATAGCGCATGCGGCAGTGACTGATGCATGTGGATCGGTTTGAATATTCTCCACTGCACGAAGAAACTCATTTTCAATGGATGAATAGTCACCAGACTTTAGATAATCCTCTAACGTCTTAGAAATCGGAGTAGACCCAGACTTAGTTATAAATCCATTGAGTCTGTAGACTAATTGGTTCTTGGATAAAGCATCAATTATTCTTTTTTGTCCACTTTCGACTGTAGACCCAGCTCCTGCCCTAGAGAATGAATTTGGAGGTAAATCCATATATTTTTGGATAATTATCCCCAGTACTGAAATTGCATCTACTGAGTCATCTTCATTGCAAGCTTTAAGCCAATTGCTGCATTTTGTTTCACAGTTTCCTAGAGGCACCTCACCAGGTGCGCCCGATTCCATAAACAGTGAATTTAAAGTTGAATGGCTAAAATAATGCTCACCCAGTACTGAAGACACCGCGCCAATTACATTGTTAGGTATTTTATTATTCATTCTTTCCTACGGGATTATTCTATTGTTAATTTCAATTAATTATTATAACCGAAAAATGAGGTACGATAAATGCCTGGTTTTTTACATAACCACATTGGCAAGCTGTTCCTGATAATTAATGCTCTGGACAAGTCCGATTGTCAGGTGGGGTTTGAGTACCTGGGCAGTCATATGACCGCCCAGGATTTGTTTAGAGATAGCCGAGGTACTTCGTAACAAGAGTCAAAAGACCAGTAATCGACACGATGACCGCCGCTACATCCACTTTTATCTCAATTTTCAAATCGATATTCATCGCTTATGCTCTGATATGATCTGGGGCCCCAGACACGTAATATCTGGCGTATTTATACTGCCGCAGCCTTGGAAAGTTCGTGGTTTACATAACCGGTATTGTTCCCACGTTCCGAGTTTCCTGAAACGCTCTTTAACCCTCACCATCAGCCCTGCCAATGATAGATTTGCCCACAGGGCAGTCTCCGAACGTCTTTTCGACCCATCAGCAACTTATGCCTAAGTCACCGGAGGCATCCAGAGCCACATTTGAACATTACAAATATTCGCCACTTTCACCGGGTGAAGATGTTGAAAGGTTTTGTATTAGTTCGAAGAAGAGGTTTTGATCATGAAAAGATTGGTGGCTGGCGAGGACTCGAACCTCACATCCCCTTCCAATAGATTCAGTACCTAAACCTATTGGAAGGCCCTTCAAAATTGCTTATGAAGGGACCCAGGGAGCTCTACCAACTAAGCTAACCAGCCATTAAATGCATTCCGGATTCTATCAACCTCATCTTTATCTTGCAAGTAATTGTTGATTAATGTCTTTGTGATTGCATTGTCTTTACGAGGACCAGTAAGGTGTTTATATTTTATGCAAAGTGATTTTGCGATTTTTTCAATGTCCAACATTTTTTGGCAGATATGGTGGGCGACCTGTTGGCATACCTGAGAATACAGAATTACATCACGTATTGTTAATTCAGCTTCTTTATTAACTTCATGCTTGTATTTTTTACGCATTTAAATTAAGTCAGATTCTGAAAACATTTCTTCCCAAAGATTAGTGTTTTCTCGGCTATGTGCGTTAATATTACGAACAAGTCTAAAGTAATCCAATAATTTTAAATCAAGTTCATCTATGTAAATTGACAACTCATTATGGTTTAATTTAGGATGCGTAAATCTACCATTTATTTTGTTCACATGAGCATGGTGAATTGCTCTACGTAGTATGTCTACATTATCAATATTGAATAACCCATATTTCCATCACTATATTTTTTTTGACAAGGAAATGTAGTCTTTCAAAAATGATTCTAGGCAGCTATATATAAATGCAATGTGACTTTGTGTTACGTAGAGATGTTTTGTAAATCTCTAAATGTGCAACTTTTAGTTTTGCATTTTTATGCTTTTTAGTTACGTCTTCAATTCGATTAATGTTAATGCGGCCAGATTCATCTTTGCAAAGGAGTTCCTTTACTGCTACATCCAATCAGAATTAAATGTGGTTTTACTGTCCCTAAAAGTTTTCTGATTTTATTATCAAATTCGAATTCGTGGCTGCATATCTTCTGTCATAGGTAACGCCTCCTGTGTTGAGATTGATTTTATAAAATACACGGCAAAGATTAACTATCACTTTGATAGTCAGAGACCGTTTAAGCGAGCTGTGGCTAAAGATAAATTATTAATCGTCTGAATCCTCAGGCCATTGATCTACAACGATATCTTGCTTCACGGAACTTAAATCAATCTCTGGCTGTAAAAAAGCGACCAGTGTAACCCCATACTCACAGGCAATTTCTCAGTTTTGAGCCCGCACTGCTCCAATAATGGAAATATATGCCCATTATAGGAACGCCAGTTACACGCACCCTAAGTGGCAATATAAGATTTCCTGATTCTGTAAATCAGCTATGGAGTTGAGATTTCTGTGTATACACAGCCGATACATCTGTACCGCATTTCCAACCATCCTGCCACTCGGTATCGGATAATAGGTGATCCTCCAGCCCATTGAACGTAGCGTGTCAGATCCATCCCAGGTGAATCTGAACGGCGCAGTTTATGATTGGCTAACTCACCAGAGCTTGCCAGCCAGATATACTCCACCTTGCTGTAAAGCCGTGCTGATGGCCCTTTCAGTTTCCCTTGTTCCTGTAACCAGATTATGTCAGGCGCCAGAGATTTCGCGGAAAAACCTTGCGTTTTCTGAGCTGTTGAAAGCCACTACATTATCAACATGTGTGTTTGAAGAGACGTGAGAGATCTTCCCTCTTTCCGTGCAAGCTTTACCGCTACGATGATGCGCCAGGGGCGGAGATGAGCTAGTTCAGTATCAGGGCGCTTAGTAGTTAGCTCAGTCAATACTTTCTCCACGACTGTTAAGGAAAATTTTAAGGCCGGAGATTATCATGAAATTGGTTGTTGGCGAACCGGCGAAATGAGGTCAAGTTTCAGGTTCGGAGTCGGTAGGGATGAGGTGTATGAAGCCAAACCGGCGCGTCTTCATCATTGCTCGCCTGGGTATTTATAACCCAAAATCTATTTTTGGTTGTTTGACGTGGCCATGATGTTCGGATTATCCAGTTGCCTGAGCTGTAAGATGTCCCCGGTTGAGCAGGTCTCGGGACAGCGGTTGATCCTGCGGGGAATTTTGCAGTTGCCGGATTAATTTCAGAGTTGACACTTTCGTTTAAGGACTTTGATATAGAGAACACAGCCGTTTTAAGCTCACTAACAGGTCAGGTATTTGCCCTTCTTCTCATCAGTCCATTCATGTTCCTGAAGCGTCTGAAGCTCAGATACTCCCCTGTACCAACCTGAGGATGAGGTGGCATTGGGCAAACTGTTGGCTTGCAGGCTTTGATCGCCAGTCCGCCGACAACTCCTCTGCAAATTTGGCGTTAGGGTAAAGATGGCGAGTTTGTCTACCAACTGATTACCGTATTGCAATGGCCAATACGGTGAAAGAGTGCTCAGTTCGTTCAGACGGGAAGTTAATTGTTTGGCGTAGGTATCGCCACTGGATTCAAGCCACGTCGGAGCGTCCTGGCGTAGCTGATGGACCGCCGGAAGAGGCATGCTGGTGGGTAAAGCTGCGCAGAGAGTTGTTCAACGCATCTTCTCCGGGGTGGCTGAATACTATTGGCGTGAAAATATAGGTGACTATGCCCAAGTCCGGCAGCTGTTAAAATACCGCCGAAATAAGCCACTAATGGAGTGACCCTTGAGGCTGATTTTCTGATTACTTCAACTTCAACTGCTGGTTCAGAATTCACCACATATACCCAGCGCTGACTATTCTGCCTTTCTGCCTTAACCGGTAGTGCTACGTCAGTTAGATTGCTATCCGTCTGGCTTGACGTGACATCACTATTTTCCAGCCTGATAATTGTGTTTTGCAGCATCTGACGAAGCAGCTCAAAACCACTTGCTCTGTGCAGTTCGAGCCGTTGCAAGGCTTCACCAGTTGAGCTCAAAAGCCTTATTCCCTGGTTCAGGCCTAAATAGCTGTTCGCGGAATCGTCAATCACTGAAAGGGAACTCCAGCGCCCGGATTGCGCGATCTGATCATTCGCCAAACCAACCAAAACCACCAACCGGACTGAGCGATGCCGATCATAGCACCAATACCCCGTGGCGAACGACGCCTGATGCAGAAAGCTATTCATAAAACGCGCGATAAAAATCATGCCGCAGACTCACGGCCATGCTGATGCTTCATCGGGGTGAACGGGTCAGCGATGTTGCCAGAACTCTCTGTTGTGCCCGTTCATCCGTTGGTCGCTGGATTAACTGGTTCGCCTGCGGTTATTCAAGGCCTGAAATCCTTACCCGCAGGGCGCTCCCGACGCTGGCCTTTTGAACATATCTGCACCCTGTTACGTGAGCTGATAAAGCATTCTCCCGGCGATTTTGGTTATCAACGTTCACGCTGGAGCACCGAATTACTGGCAATAAAAATCAATGAGATAACCGGTTGCCAGTTACATGCAGGAACCGTTCGCCGCTGGTTGCCATCTGCGGGGCTTGTATGGCGCAGGGCCGCGCGACTCTGCACGTACATCGTACCCACATAAAGATGAAAAGATGGCGGTAATCCACAAAGCGCTCAATGAGATCCGAACGCGGGGCACCCAGGATCTATGAAGATGAAGTGGATATTCACCTTAATCCTCAAAATCGGTGCGGACTGGCAGTTGCGCGGACAGCAGAAACGGGTAGTGACGCCGGGGCAGCAAAAATGCTATCTGGCCGGCGCACTGCACAGTGGCACCGGTAAAGTCAGCTACGTCAGTAACAGCAAAAGTTAGCGCTGTTTATCGCTCTGCTGAAGCACCTGAAAGCCACTTACCGGCGGGCGAAAACAATCACGCTGATCGTTGATAACTACATTATCCATAAAAGCCGCGAGAAACACAGCGCTGGTTGAAAGCAATTGCAAGTTCAGGGTAATTTACAGCCGGTTTACGCCATCGTGAGAATCATGTGGAACGGCTATGGCAGGCACTTCATGACACGATAACCCGCCATCATCAGTGTCACTCAGATGGCAGTTACTGAAAAAGGTCCGCCATTTTATGGAAACCGCCAGCCAGTTCCCCGGAGGAAAACATGGTCAGGCAAAAGTGTAGCGGTATTAGGCGCAGCTATTTAGTAAATCCGCCCTATGGAGGGATAAAGTCCGGAACAGCTGCTGAAGACGCTTACTCAGGCTGCTGAGTATTTCTATTCTGGCATGTGCAGAAGCGGGCCACATTGCTGACCATTGATAGCGTATCAGGGCATCCAGAATCGCCATACCTTCATTGAAACCCTGTATACCTGCCTGTTGTGCCCTTGCCAAGGTATACCACGCCGCCGTCTGAAGCTCGACCCCATTGATATCGAAAAGGTTTAACGCCAGTTTTTCAACATTCCCCCAGTTCACATCCGGACGGGCAGGATGGGTGAGTTTAGCTAGTTCTTCACGTAATGATGAATAATCAGGCATTGAGCGCGGATCGTTTCCAGTCTTAAGATGGCGTTCGGTAGTGTAGGACATTGTGAAATCCGTATCGAATGAGGGTATGAGTTGATTAGATAAATTGATGGTTTTCCAGATGCTGCTGTTGTTTCAAGTGCCTGATCATCACTTTTCCCTCTGGCATAAACTCGGTCCCATACCGTACAAGTCCAATACCTCTCAGTTCCGCATCGATGGCGTAACGCAACTCACCTGGTACTTGCTGTTCAAGTAGGGTCACATTGAGTGACTGCAAACGAGGTTCATACTTGAGCAGGACACCGGCCAGCATTTCGATCAGCTCGTGGGCTGTCCCGGGCATGCCTTGCAGAATTTTGGTCATATCCGGCAAACCATAATCTGGTAGATGGGATACGGTACCGGCCCGGGCGTTCAAAATTCGCTGGATGTTATCCAGTACAGATAAAATGACCGGGTCTTCTTCGTTTACAACTTCAAGGGGAAGATCTCCTGTAAAGTTGCCAGTAAGAATTTCATATAATGAAGGTGATTTTCGGTCCATATTGATTTTTTTCCACACTCTATGCTGGTAATGGATAAGGCAAATCAATTTCGGGTGCGTCTGGTAACCAACGGCCTGATTTTTTCATTAAATACCCCAAAATCTCATCATTAGTTAAATTGACGTCAGACATTGAATCAATTTTGAACCAGTATTCAGGATAGTAGAATAGGTCTGAGGCACGTGGCTCTGAGAAATTCAACTCTATCAGGCTAAGAGCATAACCTTGTATCCTCGATGTCTTCAACGATGACTTTGGCATCGCGAAGCGGGTGTGAAGCCTGGAGATCATCGCCCGGATCGGTCATCTCGGTCACCAGACCTTTCACCCAGGTATTGAGCTCCAGCTCAAGCAGGCGACGGTCTTTGGTGGTACCGATATTTTCACGCTGGATGAGCTTCAGGTAGTGCGCGATACGTGACAACAGGAAGATGTATGGCAGACGGGAATTGATGCGGCTGTTGGCGGTCGCATCCGCAGTGTCGTACAACGCAGGCTTCTGGGCGGAGTTTGCGCTAAAGAAACAGGAATAATCTCTGTTTTTATAATAGCTTAGCGGAATGAATCCCAGATTCGAGAATTCAAACTCACGGGTTTCCGGTATCATCACTTCGGACGGGATTTTTACCTGATTACCGGTACCGAGGTCGTACAGATGGATAGGCAGATCCTGAACTGCACCGCCAGCCTGAGGGCCACGAATCTGGACGCACCAGCCATTATTGATAAAACTTTTCACCATATTGGCAGCAAAGGCAAAGGATGCATTCGTCCATAAATACTTCTCGTGATCAGGTCCCTTCACTTCCTCCACATAATTGAAACTGCGCACCGGGACGGTATCCGGACCATACGGCAAACGGCCCAACACACGTGGCATAGTCAGCCCAATGTAGCGGGAGTCCTCAGAGTCACGGAACGCTTTCCATTTGATATATTCAGCTCTGTCAAAATAGTTACCGATGTCTTTGATGGCCGCGACTTCTTCCATGCTGGATTTATGGAAGAATTTTGGTCCTACAGAACCAATAAACGGCATATGAGCGGCAGCTGAAACTTTTGATATATTACGGAGTAACGCTACATCCTGAGCGGAGGAATCGAACTCATACGACGAAATGATTGCGGCAATGGGCTCTCCGCCCGGTTGATCGTATTCCATCGAATAAGTATGGTGATAAAGACCGCTCTGGATAATCTCCGGAGCGTCTTCAAAATCCTGACGCAGATCGTCTTTAGAAACATCAAGTATTTCTATTTTTACATTCTGGCGGAAATCTGTGCGATCAACCGTGTGCTTAAGCCCGCGCCAGAGTGATTCTACGCGTTGAAACTCCGGGTGGTGCATAACTTCATCGAGCTGGCGACTGATTTGATAATCAAGCTCTGCGATATGCGAATCAAGCAATGATTTATCAAGCTTCTCAACTTTTTGGCCTGATTTTGAAATAACCTGCATAAAAACCTGAATGGCTGCGGTCACTCGCTCATCTGCCGAGGCATCGGCCATGACGCTGTCGTCTTGATATTCAGTAATGTCACCCAGGCGAGAAACTGGATTCAGATTAATTTTTTCAAACAGCGAGGCATACACGCTGTCTGGGTTATTCTCAAGTACAGTAGTGTTCCCCTGCACCGATTGTGTTTCAGTATTCACAGACATCAGCATCCTCTCTGTTAATCCATTAAAAAAACATTTTGCTGTTATTCGGCGGGTGCAAGGGCATTCAGCTCTTGTCTTAATTCTTCGCTCAGAGCCGGGTCTTTCAGTATGGTTTCAAGAGATCTGCGGAACTCGGCGTTATCCAGGAGGTTAGACTTTAGGTCTCTAAGGAGATTGCGCATGGCTAACATGGCACGAAGTTGAGGAATTTGCTTTGCTATTGCTTCAGGCTCGAAATCTTTCATTTCAGAAAAGCTGAGTTTGATATTTTCTTCAGAACCATCACCTCTCAGGGTGTTAGCAACATCAATGCTGACCTCTGGGTTAAGCTCGGACAGAACGCTATTAAAGTTGTTTTTGGAAATATTTAACTTACTGCGTTCAGAAAGCGGGAGGGTTTCTTTGCCGTTACTGAAGTCTCCCAACGCGAGAAGTTTTAAGGGCAACTCGACTTTCTTTTGGGCGGAACCCGTGTGCAGGTCAAGCTGGATGTTGACACGTGCTTTTGGCACTTCATTCTGGAAGCTGGAATCTGCCATATCATTCCCTTTGTTGGACAGTGGTGATAGTTACCACAAGGTATCTTTACAAAGCGATGATAGAACATATTGCTCACATAGATCAACTTTGCAGATCAAAGATCTGCAATTGGAATTTTATTAAGAGTTTTCCTCTGTTTTGTAACAGGGTGCACCTCTAGGAATTGGGGAAAAAGTGATCTTGACCCGCCATTTCCGGACAGCTTTTGTATCTTAAGTTAACGATGCCCGCTGCCGCCGGTATTCTCTCGGAGAGTGATATCCCAGCGCACTATGCGGGTGATTTTCATTGTAATGCGTGAACGCCGCTGCAAGGTTTCGCAGGGCTGTTCTCACATCCGGTTTCGGCATGAACGCGATATAGTCTTCCTTCATCGTCTTCACGAACCGTTCGGCCATGCCATTGCTCTGCGGGCTGCTCACCGCTGTTGTACATGGCTCCAGATTCAGCTCTTTGGCGAACCTCCGCGTTTCATGCGCGGTATATGCTGAACCGTTGTCCGTCAGCCACTGCACCGCTGTGTCGGGCAGCCTGTCGCCGAAGCGCTTTTCCACCGACCTCAGCATCACATCCTGCACGGTCGAACTGTCATAGCCTCCCGTGCTTGCTGCCCAGTCTATGGCCTCACGGTCGCAGCAGTCCAGCGCGAACGTTACCCGCAGTTTTTCGCCGTTGTCGCAGCCGAACTCGAAGCCATCTGAACACCAGCGCATATCGCTTTCTGCCACCGCTATCTTGCCCTTATGTTCACGCTTCGGTCGCTCTGGTTTGTGATGCAACAACAACAGGTTATGCTCGCTCATTATCCTGTAAAGCCGTTTGGCATTCACAGGTGGCTGTCCCTCTGTGCGACGTTGCTTGCGCAGGATGCCCCACACGCGTCGATAACCATAACTCGGCATATCGCTGATAATGTTGAGGATAGCCGACAGTATTTCTGCGTCTGCTTCTTCATTACGCCGGTTACAGCGCCTGTCCTGCCAGTCGGCAGAACGGTTAATCCGCAGTGACAGTTGCGCACGCGACACGCCCATGGTCCGGCTGACCATGGCTATTCCCCGTCCTTTGGCAACAAGGGCGCGTGCGCTATCCATTTTCGCGACTGACCGTACTCCACGGCTTCTTTCAGGATCTCAACTTCCATCGTCTTCTTGCCCAGAAGGCGCTGAAGCTCCCGGACCTGCTTCAGAGCAGCAGTAAGCTCAGAAGCAGGAACGACTTCCTCTCCAGCCGCAACGGCGGTGAGGCTGCCTTCCTGATATTGCTTCTTCCACTTAAACAGCAGGCTGGGCTGGATACCATGCAGGCGGGCGACATGGGAGACATTCATACCCGGCTCCATCGTCTGCTGGATAATGGCGATCTTCTCCTGAGGAGTTTTACGTTTACGGACTTCTTGCCCTAACAGGATCCCGGTCATCTCAAAATTGGTGTTAGTGTTAGACATATATTCAAGCCTATCTCTTATCTGGAGATACAGCTACTGTCTGGTGTTTCAGGGGGCTACATCAGAATTGGGGAAAAAGTTGTTTTGTTAACTGCTTATGTCGTCATTTGCAGGGCTATTAACTATAAGTAACTGTCCTGATGGTTGAATGTTGCATATGTGATCTTTTATTGACTTAGATCAATGCAATTGGTGTGGTCCCCACCTGGTGCGGATGTGTGCATTTGTACTGATAACTAACTGTAACAGTTACATTTTTTGTTACATGTCGGTGTGATGAAAAGTCCGAAAACTGACTTATAGGAAAAACATTTTAAGTAATGGAGTGGGCTTTATTTTAAAGATAATTAAGTGTTAAGAGTTGTCTGTCTAACTACCCATGGGTTTTGGCGAACAAAATCACGTACTCCACTTATACATGCGCTTGAGATGATGTCAAAATTCGGGTGATTTGATGAGACCATATTCCCGGTATTATCAAGAAGCATAATAGTACCCAAAGACCGAACCAGTTGATATTCATTAAACTTATGCTTTAGCATAGTTTGTAATCTATAAATTGTTTCACCTGAACTGTTACCTTCTATACCTACAACGGAAACAGTGCAGTTAAGTTCCGCACTATCAGATTGATTGTCGTACCAGAAATTATCGTTATAATTGGTTTTCTTTGCTAAGTCGAGTTTACCAGGCCATTTTACCCAAGCAGAAGAATTATTTTTTGACCGGAAGATTTGCTTCAACTGTTCTATTGGTGCGATCTGTTCAACAGACCATGAAGAATTAAATTCGTTAAGCAATAACTCTGGATCAATAACAGCAATAAAATCAAATTCCTCTTTAGTAATAGAGCTAGCTCGATCTTTAAGATAAAAAAGGCCCAGTTTATAACCCTTGTCACTTTTCCAGTTTGCCCCTACAGGCTGATAGTCTGTATTTATAAATGGCTTAAATGTGTGTGTATCAGGAGAAAAAATCACTGATGGTGCCAGAGTTCGCCCTCGGTTTCGGATTGGACTTACATAAATTTTTTCTCCATCACTTAACATTTCTATGATTGCTTTTGTCACAACTACTGAAATAGAAGGAACACATTTAGTTTGATTTTCGTGCCCGACATGCGACAACCTTCCATCCTCACTCTTCAGTACCTTTGCAAGGCAAGTCGGGCAATACTGTTGGTCTCTATCATGAACAGGCATAGCAAGACGACCGGAATCGTTAAGTACCAACTGAAGTAACGGATGATCCTCTTTCATCATGGTCATTTCTTCTCTTTCACCTTTCTGGGCTTTTCGTTTAACTGTCTCCATTGCCATGGAGGGACAGGGTTGGGGTCTGCCCATAACCCCTTTGCATCCTTGCGTGCTGCGGATTCATACTTGAGGTAGCTCGGGACAATGGCGTTATCTTCGAACCGATATACCCACGCATATCCGCTGTCCACCATAGAAGCGTTAATGTCATAACCATCTAACCAAATGGTCCCTAACATTCGGCCATAGATATCTACACCATGGTCGTTCACGGTAATGATTTTGGTTGCAATAGCTGTGGTTAAGGCCTGCTTTGCTTTTTGCCCAAAAGCTTGTTTGGATTCAGGAGCGTCTATACCATACATCCGTATTTTGATGGTTGTATTTTGAGCATCCAGCGCAGTTATGGTGTCACCGTCAACAATCTTAACCACCTTTGCCTCAAATGTTGTTGAGTTCCCCCAGGACGCCGCAGGGAATACAACGATCATGATTGGCAAAAGTAACTTTTTTAGATAACCCATCATTTCACCTGAATTTGTTGAGTGCAGACATGTATACACAAGGCAATTCACAGGCACTATTTTAACAAGTCATAAATTCCTGGACGGGCTAAAAACATATCATTTTGCAACTTAAAGCCAGAAAAATCACAATGAATTTAGAACCTGTACCAAAAAACAATCCAAATTAAGAGTGTTAATCTATCTCAAAGATATTATTCCTGAGAGAGTTTGGATGAAACGTAACACTCATGATCAAGAAAAAGACCTGAAAGATGTGGGTAAAGCTCCATCTTTGATCCACAAAACATTGTTAATAGCATCGACCATTTATGATCTTAAATATCTGGCTCAGGTTTTAAATGGGCTTTGTTGAATAAATAAGATTTCGTGCGAACGACCCTGTAGCTGGCTGGATTTTCAGGCAATACGCACGCTTTCAGGCATACCTGCTTTCGTCATTTTGTTCAGCGCTCGTACCAGGGCCATAGCTTCCGCTACCTGACCATCGTAGTCACGCAGCGTCAGTGAATCTCCCAACAACTGCTTCATTCTGTACATTGCCGTTTCCGCTATCGAGCGACGGTTATATTCCGTTGTCCATTTCCACCGCGCATTACTCCCGGTCATTCGCTGATTAGCCACTGCACGGTTACGGTCTGCATATTCACCGGGCCAGTAACCTGCACCTTTTCGGGGCGGGATAAGCGCGCTGATTTTCTTACGCCGCAGTTCATCGTGACAGAGCCGGGTGTCGTAAGCCCCGTCTGCCGCGGCTGCCCTGATTTTTCTGTGAGTCTGCCGGATAAGGCCCGGGAAGGCTTCTGAGTCCGTGACGTTATTCAGCGACAGGTCTGCACAGACAACTTCATGTGTGTTGCTGTCAACAGCAAGATGCAACTTTCGCCAGATACGACGGCGCTCTTTGCCGTGCTTTCTGACTTTCCATTCGCCTTCACCAAAGACCTTCAGCCCGGTGGAATCAATCACCAGGTGTGCGATTTCACCCCGGGTGGACGTTTTGAAACTGACATTAACCGACTTTGCCCGCTTACTGACACTGGTGTAATCCGGGCAGCGCAACGGAACGTTCATCAGGGCAAAAATGGAATCAATAAAACCCTGCGCAGCCCGCAGGGTCAGCCGGAATACGCGTTTAATCACCAGAACGGTGGTGATGGCGAGATCAGAATAGCGCTGGGGCCTTCCTCGTGATGAAGGCGTTCCCGACTCATACCAGGCCTGAATCGCCCCATCATCCAGCCAGAAAGTGAGGGAGCCACGGTTGATGAGAGCTTTGTTGTAGGTGGACCAGTTGGTGATTCTGAACTTTTGCTTTGCCACGGAATGGTCTGTGTTGTCGGGAGGATGCGTGATCTGATCCTTCAACTCAGCAAAAGTTCGATTTATTCAACAAAGCCTTTTAAATGATGAAAATGGCAGTAATTGGTCCCGTGCCTCGCTTAAGCGTCAGGTTAAAGGAAAGCCTGAGCATTGTGAGCTGAGTATCACTGATGGACGTTATCTACAGTCTTTAATTCCTTCCCGACCTACTAATTACGAGGACAGGAAATTTAGCTTTATCGATTTGTTTGCAGGGATAGGTGGACTACGAAGCGGATTCGATGCCATCGGTGGAAAATGTCTTTTCACGAGTGAATGGAATACTTATTCCAGCCGTACTTACCGGGCGAACTGGTATTGCGATGAGAACGAGCACCGCTTCAATTCAGATATCCGTGACATCACGCTTAGCAACCGGCCCGAAGTTTCTGATGAAGAGGCATACAAGTTTATCGATACATCTATCCCGGATCATGATGTACTTCTTGCGGGGTTTCCGTGTCAGCCATTCAGCATTGCCGGTGTCAGTAAAAAGAACTCTTTGGGACGCAAACACGGTTTCGAGTGCGACACTCAGGGTACGCTCTTCTTTGATGTGGCCAGGATCATCCGGGCAAAACAACCGGCAATTTTTGTTCTGGAAAACGTTAAAAATCTGAAGAGTCACGATAAGGGTAATACTTTTAACATCATCATGAAAACGCTGGAAGAGCTTGGCTACGACGTCGCAAACAGCGAAAGCATGGGCGCGGATGATCCTAAAGTCATCGACGGCCGTCATTTCCGACCCCAGCACCGTGAGCGTATCGTCCTTATTGGTTTTCGCCGCGACCTGCGCCTGAAAGACGGTTTTTCTCTAAGAGACATTAAAGACTTTTATCCGGACAAGCGCCCTTCTCTCTCCGATTTACTGGAACCGACGGTAGATAGTAAATACATCCTCTCCCCTAAACTCTGGGAGTACTTATACAACTATGCAAAGAAACATGCAGCAAAAGGCAATGGTTTTGGTTTTGGGCTTGTAGATCCTTCCAATGTTAATAGTGTCACCAGAACCCTCTCAAGCCGCTATATGAAAGACGGATCTGAAATTCTTATTGATCGGGGTTGGTCCCATGAGCTGGGAGAGTCTGATTTCCATAACCCGGACAATATGGATCGTCGGCCACGCATGCTAACGCCACGTGAATGCAGCAGGCTTATGGGCTTCGATAAACCCGGGGAAAGTGTTTTCCGTATACCTGTGTCCAATACACAGGCTTACAGACAGTTTGGGAACTCAGTGATAGTTGATGTCTTTGCAGCCGTCGCTAAATTGTTGAAGTCACGAATTGATTATGTTGCTTCCTTGCGATTGCGGAAGTCATACGATGAAGTGTGCTGAACTAAGCTCATTTATCAATTTAAATGCTTAAGATTGTTGTAATAATGTCAGAGGTCAACCATGACGTATTTCGAATCAGCTGAAGGTGAGACGGTATCTAAAGAACGAGCATTACAAGAACTGTCCAGGCATTGCGTTCCCGAAACAGATTTCGAAGAATTCTTTAGCGACATGGGCGTAAAGGAACAGTATGACGCTCAGGAAGTGTTGCTCTGGTTGGGATATTAAACTTCCTGTTTAGGAGACTACTATGAGCCAAAAATTCGCAGTGATGATTGCTTACGACGACGATCCAAACGTCAAAAGGTATTCACCTGACTTTCAAACGCAGGATGAGTTTGCTAAAGGGTGGCAGTCGGCTCTTAAAAAAGCACACCACACCTCAGGTCAAAAATCAGTCATCACCTGCGGATGTCGTGGAAAAGGAGAAAAGCGACTTTATGTTCGTGCTTTACCGAACGGTGATGCCTTTATTCTCGTCAAAGCCGCTAACACGGGCATTGAGCATGATCCTTCCTGTGTATTCTTCTCCCTTGATGCCCGGCATACCGGCCTGAAAGGATATGCGAGTGGTGTGGTCCGGATTACAACCGAAGGTGATATGGCTGTAAGGCTCGGTATCGGTATGACAGAGAAAGATCCTCCTGAAAAATCAGAAGTGCCTCCCCTGCCCCATCTTCAGCGACCAGAAGGTGGTCAGGCCTCAATGACCCTCCTGGGCTTGCTTAGTCTTTTGTGGACAGAGTCTGGTCTGAATGTCTGGTACCCGAAAATGGCAGGGAAACGTAACGATTCACTGGTACGGTATCGTCTGCTTGAAACCGCTAAACAAATTCGTACCGGCAGAGCCTGCATAGGTGACCATTTATTCATTGGTGTACCTGACCCGAAACAACCTGTCGCTCAGTCGCAGATTCAGCGTCTTTCATCACAGGCGATGAGTGATAAACGTCTCATGCTCCTGTCAGTTTTACCTCGCTACGATGCTGAAAAGCATGAGAAGCCACTTAAATTTTTACCCCTGCGGAATTTTGGGGGGCTACCGCTGATTTTTTTCAATTCAGAAGGCCATTGGGACAGCGTAAAGAAACGATTTTCATCGGAGTACGCAGCATGGAAATCCGGAGCGAAAATAGTTGTCTTTGCGTTGACGTCACCAGCTGCGGTAACCGGCAGAGGCCCTTCTGTAAGAGCTCATCAAATTGTGCTGATGCACGTTAGCGAGAACTGGATACCTCTGGACTCCTCCTATGAGGCGGTTGTTGCAGAAAAGCTGGATGCAGAGCACCGGCAGTACGTTAAGCCCATGCGTTATGATGCGAGTATTAGTGAGGTGTTCCCTGACTTCTACCTGCTCGACACAAAAAGCGATAAGCCGTTCCCGATGGAAGTATTTGGTATGGCCACTCCTGCTTATCTGGCCCGAAAGCAACTCAAAAAAGATTATTACAACCGTGAATATGGGCCTTATGGATGGTGGCACTGGGATGCGACCACAGCATCTGAAACTATGGTGCTGCCTCATTTTCCAGATTCACGCAAACCTCTTTCAACTGACACACCTGCTTAAAATGGAGAAAAAATGTCCTACATGCTTTCGCTAAGCGAACAGACAAAACTGAACGCTTTCCTGTCAGGGATCCTAGATGATTACAAGACTGGGGTTATCACTCAGATACAAGCTGTTGGTAAAATCGGTAACGTGTTTTCTGCTCTGGAAAGTGGAGACTCAAAAAAGGTAGTGCATTTGTTGACTGAAGGACGAAAACTCCTGCCGACGGGCTGAATGTCCGCAGAAGTTCTACTGTGCCAGGGGATACAGAGAAGTGTATCAACCTGGCTTCATTTATCATGATGTTTTTCTGCTACGCGGCTGTTTTGACTTTCCAGTACCTCCCCCTGCCATTGCACCAGTCAATGTATCAATGGTGCCTTTTAGGGATTCTGAGATTGTTTTCTCCGCCTCCAGGGAAGCTTCCAGCTTCATTACTTTGGCCTGGAGCGTTTTGAGTTCATTGATTTGTTCAGCCACTTCCGCTTCATAGCCCTGGCTGACCAAAGTTACTTTATTCAGGTCGGCGCTCAGCGACTCGTTTAGTTTATGGAGTTCAGTAAGCTCGGCATTCACCGCCACCAGGTCACCCTCCTTCCCGGATAGTGCACTTTTCAGCTCAGAACAAAGGGTCTGTGCAGCAATAAATTCCTGTTCAAACCTGTCCCTCTCTGCCTTTGTATCTGACACTGTCTGACTTAACTGGTCGCATTGTCTTAAAAGACCAGCATTATCAGAACGCTGAGAGTTGATCTCTTCGTTCAGTTTTTTTTGATATTCAAGGTGACCAGCGATCTCTGTTTTACGTTCAGCCAGTTGCTGGGAGAGTGAGTCATTAGACTGCTGTGCGAGGCTTAATTCATGCCGTGTGCTATCTAACTGGTGATGGCAGGTTTCGAGTTCTGCTTCGGCAACATTCAGCCTTGTTTCTAACTCCTTGACGGTACTGTCCCGGATCTCTAATCGACCCTGTAGCGCCTGATTCTCAAGTTTCAGCTCATCCATATCGGTAGCGCTTTGCTCAAGCCGCTGTAACAGCTGCGTTACCTCCTCCTCCAGCTGCATGCTACGTGCTTCAGCTTTTTTAACACTATCATTCTGTATTGCGGTATAGCTTCTACGGTAGTGCCAGGTGATGTACGAGATAATATCGCCGAGTGCAACCTTTACCTCATCGGGTATATCCAGGTAACGGGCCTCTTCAGGAACCTCTTTAACATACTTCTGGTACTCCGCGAACATCTCCTGTGACCTTGCAAACGAGCCGCCAACAGCGTTTCTGAGCCAGTGAACTTTGAAGCTCAGATCGATATTTTCCGGGTTAATTTCTTTCTCTTTGCACAGACGTTCGATTGCATTGAAGTAATCGATCATCGCGATAGATGAGTGCCTTGAACGACCCATTTCCTTTGATTTTTCAGTGGATTCGCTGCGGATGTCATTCTGCACCTCTGGCGGGGTAGCATCGTTCAGGCTTTTTTCTTTATCATTTTCGATCATCATTTTTTTCCTGCGGCCGGAAGCTGGTTTGCAAAATAAATGCTGATAAGATCGTTCAGAGCATTCAGAAGCGAGATACTGTCGATGCAAATGTGAACGTTTCCATTCTCAAACAGGCGACACCGCCAGCCATTCTCATCACTGACCTCGCCTGTGAATTCTGTATTTCTCATGGCCGTCAGCCTGTCGACCATACTCAGCCCACCGCCGGTTGCAGGTGTTGGAGTATCAGAACAGATGCATACAATATTCTCAAAGTCGCGTAAACAAAAGTGATTGTCCTGCGAGAAACCGTTGTACCTCAGCACTTTCACACCAGGAAAAATCCCCCGAAGAACAAGCTTTTTTGGCATTGTATATTGCCTGGCATTGCTTTTGAAACTTCGGTCTAGCTTGTTGAGAACATCAACGAAACCTTCTGCAAGCGTGTCTCGTCTGTTAGCCAGTGCATGCTGTAATGTTCCCTTAACAATCTCCAGGGAAGCGACGGGCGGATCCGTACGTAGGGATTCGTTAAAGGCTTCTTTTTGCTTATGGTTCCAGTACCGGTCCATACCTGTTTCTTCAAAGAGCCTTTTCCACGTTTTACGGTCAATTTCCTTACGCCCCTCCTCGATGGTGCGATCCAGTGACGACGGAAGACCAAATGCGTTGGGCTGCATAATTCTGCTGGTGAAGAGAGAGAAACCGCACAGTTCCGACGCTTCCGAGATTAACCGCATCCCTTCTTCGAATTTCTGCATGGCCATATCCCGGGCGCTGATGAGCCGCCCTGTCCGGCTCGCCGGTACTGGCTCAGAACCCTGGTTATGAGTCATTTTACACTCCATTTTGGTATGTTAGAACAATTTGAATTGAGCAAAGGTAGTTACCCTCTAAAACCTATAGAATTTACGTAGAAACGCGTTTAGTAAAGTCTTTACTAATTACTAATGACTAACATATTAGCACTTTCAGATATGCCAGCAACAACCCCAGCCAGTGAAATAATGTGATGAGCCCATTAAATGGGTGTAATCATTCTATCTGGTTGATATTTAAAGTTTTTAATTGTCAGCTTTATGTATGCCTGTGGGATTTACTCCTAATTAAATCCCATAGTATGAAAATTAGGCATTTGTAGGCTTTTACGACGTGACGTTGTCACGTATATCAATGGAATTTAGTCACTAGTAAAGAGTTAACTAGTGACAATCTGTCTGATCGGTGTGCTTGAACGGTGCACTCCAGGCCGGATATAAAAATTGATGAGAGATATACAGAAAATGATGGACTGGCTTAATAAGCCAACCTTTCTTGCGAGGATTGATGCTGTTGAACACGCTATAAAGCGAAAATGCTCCTTTTTAACCTATAGGTAGGGCACTATGAGTAAGATACAATCAAATCGCCAGACAGATGGTTATTACATGATGATCAAAGCGGGCTAATACATGCGTTATCGCTGAGACGAGGCTTCAATGACAAATACACTTGACCCATCACTCGAGCAAATCGAAATGTGGCGCAGAGCTACCGGTTCCGAAGGTGGACTCAACGAATACCGCAACTGGATTCTGGAAAACAGAATGAGATTTACAGCATACGGTATTCATACCGTTATCGTCGAAGGTGAGGCGAAGCATATAACAGCGCTTGATGATGTTACCCTCTGTAACGAGTGGGCGAAGCTTAAAAGAGAAAACAATAGGCTTTACGCAGCAAATGAAAAAATTTGCTCTGGCTGGCGTGGTTTTGTGTTGCGTTTGTTAGGAATAACACTGCCATGCAGAAAACCGGTCATCTTACTGGGGGCAGATGGGAAGAATCAAAATGATGCCGTGAAAGGGGCTGATTTGTAATTTTCAGGCGAACCCACCGTTCTTAGAAAGCTGTTCTATGGGTATGTAAGGTAGATAATGATCTCTGAACGCTCAGTACACTTAATCACTTCCTGTACAAAGGGCAAGAATCATCAGGGCCACGTCTGGCCGACATTGGACATAGATCCAAAACAAACTCCGGACGACGCAGCATATGCCTGGAGTAACATTGTAGACGACGCCAGAAGTAATCAGGCGGTACCGGCGTTGTCCTTGTATTCAGGTAATCACTGGTCTACGGCAAAGGAAATTTTAAACTCAACCAGAAATCTGGAGTTGTGGATAATCTCTGCCGGGATGGGGTTTTTAAATAGTCGAGATCGGGTGCCCTCTTACGAGGCGACATTTCATCAAGTACCATTCAGGCATGATCTCTGGTGGAAAGCCCTTACAAAATCACTAGGAAAGCATAACCGTTGCGCAACTATAAGCCAGTTAATGCAGTCCAGTCCGAATGATGAATATTTGATTGCGGCTTCGCCTGTTTATATTGCTGCCGTCCAGAATGACATCCTGAAGGGCATCGAGAGTTTGACTCATCCTCTTACGCAACTAACGATCGTGACATCAGGGGCATATGCTGGCCCACTTGAAGAATACTTAATTAAGAGTTCTTCAAGAATGATGAAAGACCTGGAGTGCAATATGGTGTGCCTGAATATAAAACTGGCTCAATACATACTTAAAAGTGGTAGTCGTTAGAACTAGCCTGTTAATGATACAATTCTCCTGTATTTTTAGGTTTATAAAAGGTCTTAAATATGTTCAAAAACAGATTCTCTTTCTTGTGTCTTACTGTCGCATCGTCACTTGCGCTTACTGCCTGCGATGTAGTTGATGCAGCTTATGACGAGACTTTCAATGATAATGCACCCGAAATTGTAATAGCTGGAGGATTCAAAATTGATATCCAAGGTAATGCAGTTCCGGTTGAGGGATATGATAATTGCTCTTTGAATACTCTTCAGGGAAGCGTTGATACGGATAAATCAAATTGTATTGTTCTGGATAGAACGCGTAAAAAAGTACCGGTTCTAGTTCATTTGTCATCCGGTCCCGTCAAAGAAGAATGGAAGATCGAGTACCTGGTTGAAAAAAACTGATCTTGACCCGCCATTTCCGGACAGCTTTTGTATCTTAAGTTAACGATGCCCGCTGCCGCCGGTATTCTCTCGGAGAGTGATATCCCAGCGCACTATGCGGGTGATTTTCATTGTAATGCGTGAACGCCGCTGCAAGGTTTCGCAGGGCTGTTCTCACATCCGGTTTCGGCATGAACGCGATATAGTCTTCCTTCATCGTCTTCACGAACCGTTCGGCCATGCCATTGCTCTGCGGGCTGCTCACCGCTGTTGTACATGGCTCCAGATTCAGCTCTTTGGCGAACCTCCGCGTTTCATGCGCGGTATATGCTGAACCGTTGTCCGTCAGCCACTGCACCGCTGTGTCGGGCAGCCTGTCGCCGAAGCGCTTTTCCACCGACCTCAGCATCACATCCTGCACGGTCGAACTGTCATAGCCTCCCGTGCTTGCTGCCCAGTCTATGGCCTCACGGTCGCAGCAGTCCAGCGCGAACGTTACCCGCAGTTTTTCGCCGTTGTCGCAGCCGAACTCGAAGCCATCTGAACACCAGCGCATATCGCTTTCTGCCACCGCTATCTTGCCCTTATGTTCACGCTTCGGTCGCTCTGGTTTGTGATGCAACAACAACAGGTTATGCTCGCTCATTATCCTGTAAAGCCGTTTGGCATTCACAGGTGGCTGTCCCTCTGTGCGACGTTGCTTGCGCAGGATGCCCCACACGCGTCGATAACCATAACTCGGCATATCGCTGATAATGTTGAGGATAGCCGACAGTATTTCTGCGTCTGCTTCTTCATTACGCCGGTTACAGCGCCTGTCCTGCCAGTCGGCAGAACGGTTAATCCGCAGTGACAGTTGCGCACGCGACACGCCCATGGTCCGGCTGACCATGGCTATTCCCCGTCCTTTGGCAACAAGGGCGCGTGCGCTATCCATTTTCGCGACTGACCGTACTCCACGGCTTCTTTCAGGATCTCAACTTCCATCGTCTTCTTGCCCAGAAGGCGCTGAAGCTCCCGGACCTGCTTCAGAGCAGCAGTAAGCTCAGAAGCAGGAACGACTTCCTCTCCAGCCGCAACGGCGGTGAGGCTGCCTTCCTGATATTGCTTCTTCCACTTAAACAGCAGGCTGGGCTGGATACCATGCAGGCGGGCGACATGGGAGACATTCATACCCGGCTCCATCGTCTGCTGGATAATGGCGATCTTCTCCTGAGGAGTTTTACGTTTACGGACTTCTTGCCCTAACAGGATCCCGGTCATCTCAAAATTGGTGTTAGTGTTAGACATATATTCAAGCCTATCTCTTATCTGGAGATACAGCTACTGTCTGGTGTTTCAGGGGGCTACATCACCTGGTTGAAAAAAACAAATCCGGAAAAAATTTCATCCAAACTCGTATGATTAGACCTGACGGTAACTTTGTAGTGCCTGCATCCTCAGAACGAGGGATCTTTAGTGGCAAGCATTACAGTCAAGCCAGCTAAGTCAAGTCTGTACGTTCAAACAGAAAAAAGGTTTCTTAAAAATGACGTTATCTGCTGCGTTGCAAGGCACTTTTAAAGAGATGAGGAAAGACAATACAGTAGGCATCTCAGTTCAAACTTGTTCTGATATTTTTGACAGCAATGTTCCTCCGGCTTATGTTTTCTGGCTTTATCGTCTCAAAGCGGGAGAAACTTTGCCGCGCGGAAGGTTTTTCAGAAAAAGAAAGCCAATCATCAATGTCATGGCAGTTGTTCATGATACTGCATCCGAAAAATAAAGGCGCTAGCAGAAAAGTAACTTTTATGAACGTAATTGCAGCTGGGATTTTTTGCTTTATTTTTTACCCTTCAGCTTTCGCTTATGCTTGTTATAAAAAGAGATGGCTAGAGTGGATTTTTCTTACTTTAATTATGATTTTTGCTTCTGCCATTTCGATTCAACAATACAATGATGCGAATTTTGTAAGTGAGTTAAATTACCCTGTGTTTATCTCCTCCATATATGGACTGTCACTGGCATGGTTTCCTTTTCCGGTTGCTTATATTGTTCTGCGCTTCCTTCTTGATGATTTACAGCATGAGTACCCTAAACAGTGAGCAGATTTTAAGACTCATGAACAACATCGAATGCACGAATCAGTCTGCAAAAGGAAGATAAGGAGTATTCTTAGCAAGATATCTTTGTACCTGAAGACATAAAGCTGGCATCTTTTTCCTTATAGAGTGTATTATGATTAAGTAAATCCTTATCAAAGAATTAGAAAGTGAGGTCGTATGTCTGAAGCACTCAAATCGTTAAACAATATTCGTACTCTTCGCGCCCAGGGCCGCGAGCTGCCTTTAGAAGTACTTGAGGAAATCCTCGAAAAGCTTAATGTCATTGTTGATGAGCGTCGTCAGGAAGAATCATCCAAAGCTGCCGAACTGCAAGCTCGTCAGGAGAAACTTGACGCCCTGCGTAAGTTAATGGAAGAAGATGGTATCAACCCGGAAGAGCTGCTGGGCTCATTCCAGGCCAAATCTACGGCTCCCAAGAAAAGCCGTGAGCCACGCCCGGCCAAATACTCATTTACTGATGAAAATGGCGAAACAAAAACATGGACTGGACAGGGCCGTACCCCCAAAGCTCTGGCAGAACAAATTGCAGCCGGTAAAAGTCTTGATGATTTCCTGATCTAACTTTTGCCACCAGTTTTGAGAGAGGCCACTTCGGTGGCCTTTTCTCATACGGAATCAATTTTCAGGTACAGAAAATATGAAAAATTCAGAACCTAAGAGCTGTGATCCCTATGTGGACAGTTTGATTAGAAATGCAGATGCAAAGGAAGCCCGGTCATTTCTCAAAATATTGAAGCCCTTACCATTCCTTATCGTTATCATCGCTGTATTCTTTTTTTGTGTCTCGTTTTCCCGTTTATTATCCCAGGTCGCGTAAAACCTTTTTAAAGACTCTTCTTTACCAGATACGCTCCCTCACCGGGATGGTTTCAACCTCTTCAGTTTCCCATATTGGCAAAACCGTCAGGAAATAAGACGGTACCCTCCACGCTTTCCATTAAAGCGGGATGACGACGCCCAGTTCTTACGACCAGACTCCACGTTTTCGATTAGGATGCCTTTGGGCCCTTCTAACGAGGCCACCTCAACAACTCGCACTTTCCGGATCAGTCTTGGATCCACTTCTTCCCAGATCTGGCCAACTGTAATTTCTTTTTGGGTTTGCATTTAATCTCTCGCTGTCATTTAGTGAACAAGACTAATCCTCGCCGTGGTTCAGCTTATGGCTTTATTTACGCTGACGATCCTTAGCCTTAAATTTTTGCCATCGTATCCGAAGGTTTTCGATGTTAACCGGAACTTGCATGCGTGTCGTCTCTATCTCATTCCCATGCCATTTCAGGAGATCATCATCCAACTCCCGAGCCTCCCGGCTGAAGTAAATTTTCATAGTGTCAGGGTTTATGGCGCAATGGTCATTGTCGAACAGTGTATGGATATCACGGCGAAGTAAAATTCCGTTCGTTACGTCGGGAATGCCTTCTTCATGACGGGGCGTTAAGTGCGCGGCCTCAGTACGCCAGGGGGACCTTACGCCGGTGACAACACATCGCCCGTAGCAATTCAACCTAACATCCCGGGCGAAAGGGCCTTGGTCAGGACTGGTGACAGAAGTACATTCCTGGCCCTCTTTGTAGATACGCTTCGGGAAGTCGATAGTGGTTTGAGCTGTTTGGGAAAGTGACACATACGTAACCCCTTTATATCTCCTAATCCCCCCATTAAAAGTGGTAGGAATCGAGCTAGTTATGGCCACCAGTTTCACATCGCCCATTTCGACGATCTTTAGGCTCTTATTAGCGGCTACATGTAACTGGATGAATTTACCTACGAACACATCATGGTTCTCATCTTGTCTTTCAACACACAAAACGACATGGTCGAAGGTTCTCTTGTCAGAGATTACCCAGTTGCCGGTTTTCACACGGCCTGCTTCACTCACCCCTGCGGTAAGATCGGGTATGAGCGTCCCCTGCATGCCGTCAGTTCGAATTGAAAGAATTTCTCCCGATAAACCCAGCTCTGCAAGCTCACTAATAAACGGTCTTTTCTTCCGGCTTACCGGTTTTGGCTTCGTCATTTTCATCTTTGCTGTAGCACCTCAGTACCCCATTGCTCGTTCCTGGCGGGACAGCCGTTCATCAGCTGCCTGAAGACGCTCATCACGCCGCCGTGCTGCCAGAACCCGTCGTTCTGAAAAAGACATAGCCGCTACGTTTGGTACGCTGAGCTTACCGTCACCGGCACAAACGTCACAGCGAACATCAAATGCTCCGGCAAAATACTTTTCACGCATTTCTGGCTCCCACTCAGCCATTTCTGATTGGGTGAATCCATTTTCAAAGGCCGGGTTTTCCATGGTCCCGTGGCCTTCGCACTGGTGACAGATTATGTACTTAAATTTGCGCATGTAACGCTCCTGTATATGATGGATGAACCACTCTCGTTCAGGGTTATGGCGAAATGTTATCGCCGCAGCGAGAGATTCACTCTTGCTATCAATATTCCTGAAGGTTGTCCGCCTGATTTCAGGGTAAGCATTCATTCACTGGCCGGTTCTACCTTATTATTCATGCAGATTAAAGTAGTTGTGCATGCTACTGCTGTCACCTTCCTTGACAAAGTAAGCAAAGTTTGAAAAATTTAACACCGACGAAAGGCCATACCTTCGTTAGTGTGCGAAAGCCGCTTGCGAGCGACGGAATAGGTGAAAGCTTTAGTCAGGGTTAATTACCCTGTCTGCGGTGATGGGATGGCTCAGGCGTATATCATCACTCCTTCCAAAGTCCGTACACACTCTTTTAGCCTTTGCAGAAATGCAGGGGCTGTTTCATATCAGACAAGCGCAATGAAATTTTCAAATGCTTTCCAGAAATTCAAAGGCCTTAAGCTTTATCTGTATCTTACGGTCCCCGCACGGAAAGTAACTTTCCTGAACAGGAACCGCATCGCCAGTCTTAACTTTCGAAACGGTTAAAGTTACACCAGGCTGTAAATGGTGAAACGGTTTTTGAAGCCCATGTAACACCGCTGTCAGAAAGATAACTAGCCCCAAGACGTCTAACCTCTTTTTGATGAAGAGCTAATTCTTTCGGATCGGCAATATCCTCCACCACACTCATCATGGCCCTCTGAACTCCGGGAGATGCCATTGAATAAGCTGTCGAGCTTACAACTGCATTTTTCAGGATTGCCACTCTTTCTTTTTCTGGTCGTCCATTGTCAGACGTATTCGCATAAGTTGTACCGGCAATCAACAACGGAAGGCTGGCATTGGCACAGAAATGCATAACGCGTTTTTGCTGGAGCTGTAATTCAGTGGCTGCAAATGCTTTACCACATCCGAGGATCCCGATAATCATCACTAACGCTGCTTTATTCATAAAATTGAAACCGTCCTTATTAAACTTTAAATGTTGCGGTTAACACTGTGTGGAGATGTATGGACTGGATAATACTCACACGCCTGCGCCTGCCAGTATACGGGCTCAGGTATTAAACCTAAGAGATCTGGTGCACCGGTTTTTACCTTTTCATTTCGGTTTTATCTTGAGCCTGGCTCTTGAGTTTAAATTTATAGGTATGGCGCATGCAGGTTTCACTGACGGGTTTTCTCCCATCCTGGTTGTAACCATCATTGTTCCTGAGCCAGGCCCTGGTATCCTGCCCAGCGTACGGCCAGCCGCTCTAAGTCCAGATCGTACACCAGCGGTGTGATTTTACGGCCTTCGAACAGCTCGCCCAGCTCAATGCCTGGCTTAAAATGAACGGTCAGGGTGGCCGGATCTATGCCCATGAGATCGGCATCAAACAGCGCATGCATTGTCGGTGTCATCAGGATGCCGTTAGACGGATTGTACCGGGTTCCATGTTCAATGTGTGCCGCATCCAGGACACCGCCATTAACCCAACCGGTTACCGCACAACGGCCCGCGAAATTCTCGATGAGCAGAGCTTTGAATTTACCCTGTGCCACGCCACTACGTTGCGTCACTATACGCTCGCAGTGCTCACCCATGATATCTACGTCAGGTTTACGCATCGGCTCGTTGGTGGCCGTCTCAGCTTGTTTAAGGCTGGAACGTGGATAGGCCAGGTTATATGCTGCGCCTGTGGTCATTTGCTCGATAACCGCAGGCGCATATCCTTCGGCTTCGAGCTTACGATATGCAGCCCGGTAGTCTCTTTGGGTTTTCAGCGGGTAAATGTTTCCGCCTTTACCATCGAAAGCGATAAACCAGAAATCGTCCGTGCCGGTTTTCAGATTTCTGCAACGTTTCAGATGCCATCCGCCTTCTCTCGCCCAGATGGTACGGTTATTTCTGGCATTCGTTTTGTCATAACCGTTCTCGTCAAGCCAGCTGTCAAAGCTGGTCAGCCCCAGATCCTGAACCTCCAGAGAAGGCACTCGAATGACCTGCAAGGTATGGCGGGGTCTTGGCTCTCTCATCTTGATCTCTTCCTAGCGCTGGTCTGGGAAATACGGATATTGCGGGCCATATTCATAGTCATGCGGGCCTGGCTCAACTTCCCAGAATGGACGGCCGCTAATTGTCTTTGGACCGCGCTCGTTTACGATGTCTTCTACATCCTGAATATTAAATGGCATCGTTGCCAGTAACAGCTGATCTTCGGGTGTCAGCGTCACAGTTGCACCGTCGATACGGCTGTAAAGGTCGGCAAACTGTTTACCTGCACCGTGCAACCGGTGCTCCGCTACACTTCTGATTGCGTGTAAGTCCAGCTCCGCCGCTTCCATGCGATCCACGTATAGTTTCATTTCTTTACGCAAAGCGCTCAGCTCACGGGTTTTAATAAATCCGTAGGCGTACCCACCCAGGGCGATAACTGCAATGATTGCTAAAATAGCCATTTATTTTCTCTTACGTTACTGCGGCCGCCGCTTTAGTCTTAATGTGAAGCCTGGGAATTCGCTGAATGAAGAATACGTTTTCACCCCCAGACCGACAGCTGTTAAGGCGCGATCCCAACACTCCATTTGTAAGTATCAGGCCCATCTTCTCCGCTGGTGGCATCAGCTACAATTTGAGCATAACGTTCTCCAGCCAGTTCTCTTACCATCTGATCCACCACCCATTGCAGATGATGCATTTCATCGGTTCCGCCGTAACGACAAGCCAACTCAATAGCCCGCTCTATTCTTTTTTGTTCTTCAGTCATACTGAATCCTCACGCTTACATCAGCTATTCTGAAAACATGCCCACTATAAATTGCGGCTGTTATTTCTCAGCCAGGCGCCTGCATTGCTGCCTCATTCCATCAAAAATACTTTCCGCAAGCTGCTGGGGGAACTGGTCCGGAAGAAGCCCGCTAACACGTTCAATGACACCTGGGGTTCTGGCGATGATTTCCTCTATCATCGCCTCTGTCTGCTGTTTACTCAGGCCGGTTATCTCACCATGTCTGATCCAGTGGCGTCGTTGTATTCGATATATCTGGTAATAGTTGCTACTGCCACGTACGGCCATCGCCAGTTTGCACTTCTGCCAGGATATCTGATTGTTCCCATGACCGATCACCGGCCATGCCGACAACACATCATAGAGTGGTGTTAGGTGATATCGTCCCTGTGGCCCAATAGAAATACTGAAATTTTTAGCGTGGCCATCTGTTGCGGCCATCATCCAGAAAATTATCTGCGCCATAAAAAACTGCGCTTTGTCATGCTCAGCGCGGTCTGAATTACTCAGAACTTCCATAATTTCCGATATACCTGGCCCGCCGTCCGCCTGATATTTTCGTAATGGCGAAACGCCCAGGGCCTGACACATATCTTCCTGGGGTAAACGAATGATCCATTGTCCGTCTCCTGACCATTTTCGGTCAAAACGTTCTACCACCAGCGCTTTCTGATCTTCAAAGTGAGCAATCTGCGTTCTTGCCACGGGGAGCCCGTACTGTTCGAGAAGTACCGAGCAGAGCCATTCATTTTCAACCGACGAGCTCATGTCGGCTTTCATGTTCCCCACAAGTCCGAGCGGTAGCTTGAATATATGCGTCGTTGGTGTATTACCCTCCGGCATACACCACCGATCTTCATGCCACAGTAGGGCTGTTTTCTCCTGAGCACCGGCAATCGATAAACGTAAGTCGTCGTTATCTTCTGGCCTGCCCGGTAGCAATGTCTCCGTGGTATTACGCAAAGTTGCCGCAATTTCTGATTCAGTAAGAGGGTGATACTTCACGGAATATAAATCTGTGGGTTCGTCTCCGTCATGAAGCAGCTGTATCGCGCCCACGCAGTCTTTTCCCAGCTCCGTCAGCAGATCAAAAGGCTCCAGGCTATCGGCCTTGTAACGCATTGCCAGACGTCTGCGTATGCCTTCGCTGTCCGGGAGTAAATTATCAAAATAGTCACGTACCACATTTCCACGCCAGACCTGGTTCCCGGGAGTAAAAGGAATGGACAATGACAGCGGCCTTCCCTGTTCGTCAGCACTCCATTCAGGAAGGTATTGTAAGCTGTCAACCCCTTTACTTTTTTCCCAGTATCCGACTTTGATTCCGTTCATCCAGATTGCCAGACGCTGCTGTTTACGGCTCATATCGTTACCATTTCTCCTGTCGTGCAGGTGAGTTTGATTTAAGCGTTTCTTCCGTCTGCTTACTATCTGAAGAGGTGGCCGTCGAGGAGAAGCTGATTTTTACACCTAGGACGGAAAACACCTTGAATAGCCGTTCAATGCTCGCACTGGCAGGGTTGGCTTCCAGACGTGAGTATGTCTGTTGTGTGACGCCTAACCTTTCGGACAGGTCTTTTTGCGTCAGGCCATTCGCCTTGCGAAAACCAATGAGCAAGGGACGCAGCTGGTTGAGCGTGTTTAACGGGTATTCATTATTGATCATAAGCTGGCCTCGGTAGTTTCCTCTGATACACCTTGCAGGCTGTTTTCTAAACATACACCCTAAAAGCTGTAATATCAAATTAACAGCCTAAAAGCTGTAATATCAAATTAACAGCCTAAAAGCTGTTAAATATAGAATACAACTTTTAGGCTGTTACTAAGTGGCAGCATAGATCTTTATGACGTTTGATATGAGAGAACTATCGATAATAAGCCGTTACGCTCGAACAGCATCCGGTAAGAGAGCTGACAGGTCAGGTTCATCGGTAAACGAGAAGCGGAGTATCTTATGGCCCCTGTTGTTAGCTGTATAAGTAACTATGACCTACTCTCTGCCTCGGGGAGGAGGCAGAGAGAGAATTAAAAGCAAATGCAGACATTTTTAGCAGCTGGTGGGCTATGGGGTTCCAGAGGTGCTTCGGTGAATGTTACTTGACTGGCAAGTTTCCTGCTCTGATGGTCAATGCCTCGATGCTGTCTATATTGTTCTGAAGCCGTTCCAGTTCCGCCTTTTCAATACCGGCCCAAAGCTTTAAGTGTCGCTGATAAAGGGACCACTTGAGTGAGTGAAAACCATTCCAGGCTAACCCCATCCAGGAGGCGTAATTCGCATTGAGAATATTGCCGGTAATATACATTTTACCTGCGTTAACAGCACTGGAAGTTCCATAACCCAGGGCAAGCATCATCCGGAAGCGCGGATTTAGCCGCAAAGGCATGGTATCCAGTAAGGTCTCCCCAAAAGCTCCTTTTCCCAGCGATACCTGTTTCGCCACATAGAAAACCCGCATCAAAACTTCCATTATGGTCATCGGAATACTTGTCACGATAAACTGACGAAAGTCATACCCGTTGACATACATGTACTCTATTTGTTTGCCGAAGTTAGAACTCCCCACAGGGATCCCCTCAAGCATACGAAGTAACCCCATAAAAGGAGCCGGTAAACCCATGCCACGGTTTCCTTTTGCTGAGGGGGCATTAACATCCGATGCCAGGTGTCCAAACATTCTGGCGATGAGCCTGAAAATATTGGTTTCGTCGGTAACGCCTTTACTGGAAGGATAAACCACGATCTGTCCATTCTGAACCACCGTACAGGTCCCGTTCAGCATATCCTTTATGCCGAAAATAATGCCCAGTATGGGGTCGTGTGATAAAGCTCTTAAGCGGTGATTTGTGGGAGACAAAACGCCACCGGCTGCACCCACTAAATCGCTGCTGATCGAACTGTCTGGTGCCCCTATAGGGAACAAATCTGAGAGTTTTGTACTCAGGTCCTCCGGCAAAATGGCATTGAAGGCTTTCTGCACCTGTTTATTGAAAATACCATCCACTTCTGTCGTAAAGCTCACCGTAGGTTTTGGCGGGGCTCTGACGCAAAGTAAATCCAGCATGGATGCTATGAGCCCGCATCCGCAGGCAATAGCATAATCCCAGGCGTCGAGTGCGTAGCGATCATTAAATTCTTTAATATGATTCTGGATCCGGGCATCTACGACAGCCAGGTCATCCGTGGAGAGTATTGTGGCCAGTCCAATATCACCGCATACACGCTGGTTAGCCTCGCTATATATGGTCTTGAGACCAGTAGAATGCATGGCAGTATCTGAGGGGGTCATTTCTCGCAGATGATGTTCTTTAAGCGCCAGATGCTCCGCTTCATCAAGTTCAGTGCCGCTGATTAGCCCGGTCAACTGTGCCTTAAGGCTCTCTATATCACTGTTAATTGTCTCGTGAGCGTTCGTGATATCCTGACCACGGAGCTGAATATAACGGATGGCCCTGAGCTCATCATCATAAGGAGACTGACTCATGTGTTTACCTCACCGCGACCAGGCTACCTTTTGGAGCTTTCTTAGTAAGCATGTCGATTGTTGCCTTGATCCCAGCAATTTCTGCCTTAAAAAACTCCGCATTCGACATTAACCTTTCCTGTACTTCATAGAGCTTTTGAATGGCCTGACTGAGGGCGGCTGTCAGTTTCGTATTTTTTTTGTGTTTCACTATCGCGTACCCGCCAATCCCTAACACAGCTACAGGTGCGGCCAATACCGCAATGCCTGCAACCATACCACCACCGACGATAGACCCTGCTGTAGCGAGCCCGGAGGTTATGCCTGCTGCTGACACTCCCGTTGTACCAAGCGTATAGAGAGCACCGAAGGAAGCCGCAGCGCCTACGCCTGACCCCGCCAATGCTGCTGCGCCCTCAGTAATACCCGGGAACTTATTTTCAAGCGCCTGAAGAGCACTTGTAACTTCATCCATTGCCTTCTTGCGAATTTTTTCGAGCTCTTCAGTTTCGGTAGCGTCCATTACAGGCCTCGTATTCATAACTTGCTGTGTGGTAGGTGAAAAAAAGCACCATAAAAGTGATGAAGAAATCATGACTTACTATTGGTGCACTTTCCAGTTCACGGTGGTCAGATTCAAAGCGTTTTGCTGATAGTAAATGCTGACACCGCATTGCCCGGCCCCGAAAATTATCCAGCCGGGCACCGTCGAAAACTGGTAGTGCTAAAAATCGGTCGATGACTGAACTGACAGGGTTGGAGGTGGACCTGGATGAATTTCACCAATGAGACTACCTATAACATAATACTCACCTTCATCAGATATGATATAGGGCCCCCCTGAGCATCCTTGCTTGTTGTAATGCGAAATTTCAAAACGAGATGTGCAATGCTGGTTAGAGTGTTTAGCGCAGTAGCAGGAAGTGACACTTTGAATTTTCCCAAGGACCGTTGAAAGTGCAGTCTGGCCCAATGGATATCCGACCCCAAATGTTTGCATGTTGCCGACGGGGGGACGGCGTTTAAAATAATGTGATACAGGCTGTTTCATTCCAGATGGCAAAATCATTTTCGCACTATCTACAAACGGCATATTGCCTTGAAAGTTGCTTTGGTCATTACAGTCCTTAAGAATGAATTCAACAGGTACTGGGATGGTGTTTACTGGTCCGAGATGATTGTGGAATATTACGTAAAGCTTTTGGTTGTTGCTGCTGGGGTATTTCTTGCCAAGAACATCCGTCACAACATGGGCTGCGGTGAGAAGGTGTGCACTCGTACCGTCATCGAAGCCAAATGCCGTTGCTTCGCGAAATGAACTAGGGTTTGAATTATCACTCACATAGATTTTGCAAACGTAGTTTTCAAGCATTTTAACTTCTCCTTCAGAAGGCAGGTAACCACCAGGTCATACGACCGAAGTTATGTCTGCTGAACAAGTCAGGGCAAATAAATGCGCTGGGTGATTTCCCGCCAATTCGATTAGTCTGACCCTCTATGGTACTGCCGCTCCCCCGGACGGGTATGCACAACAGCGTAGGTCAATGACGCCCTCTATTTAGAGAGCAACAGACAAAATTATCGGCAATGTACATGAAATCATTAATCCATTTATCGGTGTACCTGGCTCAACGTATGATCTTGAACCAACCGGCGAGGGCAACGGAGTGCAAACAGAGTAGTAACCGTAAATCAGGCAGTCAGACATTCGTCAGGTCCATCGACAACAAATTATCTTCCTTCCCTGTCTGTCACTAAAATCCTCAGCTATCTATTTACTCAGCAAAGTTCTATATATTCAATTAGTTAAATCTTTGAAGAGCTGTAAGTATACAACTTTAATGTCACGACACGAAAATAGCGATACAACTTTAATGTTAGCGATACAACTTTATTGTCTCATCGCTCCTCCTTGCAATCAGATGCATACGATCATAAGTGACACAACTTAAATATGACGCGACAACCATCTGAGCAACCTCCGTCATTTCATATAGTTATCTTATTTGCATGTCCTCATCCCATAAGGGGTGGGGCCTACCCCCGGCATCGAGCAAACCTGACCACCCTGCCCTCATTAAGACCCCACATGCGGCAATGGTGCCCTGTCCACGCCGCCCGCGATTTTTGAGGAAATGGGGAGGAAATAAAAAGAAAACAATAAGTTATCGGCTTAGGTACCGGCGCAGATCGGGAATCAGGCGAAGCCTGACAGCACGTTGAGGCCTGGCAGGGGGCTTGAGGGATGAGGACATGCAATTGTGATAACCTTCCCGCCACGGGGTCGGTTAAATTCGTATCCTGCCGGTGCAATTCCAACGGCCGCGTTACCAGTTCGCCGGGTAGCATGGCCAGCAAAGCCAGGCATCGAGCACCCGGGTTTCACTGACGGCCGCTGCATAGACGCCGGTATCCGGGAAGAAATAAACCGGGGTGGCGTTGTTCAGCTGGTCGCCTTCATCGGCCAGAGCGCCGATCACCTCATGAGGCTTAAGCAGCATATCCGTTAAATATTCATCCGGGTGGATGGCATTCAGCGATATGGCCATCTCCAGAAATTCATCCAGGGTATGGCGGGTACGATACCCCCGGAAAACCTCGTATGAAGGCGTGACGCATTCACCATCCAGGGAACAGGCATCGTAACCGGCCAGCTGCTCTTCGGTGAGTCCGGAGGCATGCTTTGCCACAAGATTCGTAAATTGCTCTTTATCGTCCATCACAATCCTTACGCTGTAGGGGCCTGTTTGTGTTATCACTGCTTCCGGTTTTTACTTCGCACAACCCGGCAGGTATCCGGTCGCCCGGGCGTCCTTTGCGGTCTTGTTCGCCCTTCGCCTGAATTACGTCAAATCCCTTTCACTACCCGGCCGCAGGGTGACACCTCCCCTTTTCTCCGGAAGCGAAAGAGGAAGAACAGTTTAACAGCCCGGATCCTCAATAATTTTCGCGTAACGGACTAAATAACCGGTTTATGCAGCTTCTGATAACCACAGACCGCGATAGAATAAAACGTCTGGTGAGGAACCGGAGTGTTATGTAAGCGGGGGGTTTAACTGGGTATCTGTGTAGTCCTATTTAGCCAGATATCCCGAATAAAAACCTCAACGATTAGGTAAACGAAATGGATGGATTCTGGTCGATGTTCTGTTTGTTTGTCGTGGTAGTTTCACTGCATAAAGCCCTTTCTGTAGCAGCAGCACGAGCAGACGCAGCAAAATTAAATATGCTTCTCAGAATGAGAAAGTTTAAAAAGTAGCTTTCAAGACATCTGAGAATTCTTTTAAATCCTCAGAGGAAGTTATATGTTTAGGCTATTTGCAAACTAAGGTTGGAATTCCATCATTCTAGCCTTAGATCTTTGATCAAGTGAAGTTGCTCACTTGGTTGGATTTTACCGTTTCCTGACGGCTTTTCAGAAGCGAGGGCTGGTTGGAATGCCTTCCAGCTAGAAGTCTTGCAGATGCTCTCCGGGCATTAACTCATTGTCGAATCTGCACCAGTATCACTAGGTTGTTGAGCGGGCGATTAGCTTTTTCACTGAGCCGCTGTACACTCGACTGCTTCAAGAAGCACTACTTACCATTTGCCTGCCGTAAGGTCTGTTCTTAGCTGGATTTTTTTGGGAGGATACGCAGTCATGACAACTCAATCCAGCTCAATACAATACGCTTACGCGCTAGACGGCGAGGGCACCCTCACGCACATTGGCGCTGCCCTGCGCTCACATACTTACACCTGCCCAGGTTGTAAGAGCCCCCTGACCCCGGTAATGGGCGAGTTCAACGCTAAGCACTTTCGCCATTCGGAAGAATGCTGTGCCCTTGAAACCTATCTTCACAAGTGCGGCAAAGAAGCATTCTTCTATCGCTACCAACAAGCTCTCAGCCGTGAAATGCCTATTAGCCTTGAGCTGGAGCGCCGGGTTGCCTGTAATGGTTCTCGTTTAGCCTTGGTTAGAGACGAAGCACGTCAGTGCGTAAAATCCGTGCCTGCACGCTACAACTTGACTCAATTTTTCGATCAGGCAGAGCTGGAAAAACACGATAAGGTCACAGGGCTGCGACCAGACGTGATGTTGTATGATACGACTGGCGAAAGGCGTTGCTACGTAGAGATTTGTGTCACACACCCCTGCTCTCAAGACAAGATCGAAGCCGGTATCCCGATTCTTGAGTTTAAGGTCCAATCTGCCTCTGATATTCAGATGTTGCTTACCGGGGCCTACTCGATCAAGGAGAAGATCCTGAGAGTATTCAACTGGCTTCCCCCGTTTCAATCTGTGGACACCTGTAGCGGCGTCTGCTCAGTAGGTAACGTGGATATGTCTGTCTGGAGTTTAAGTGGTTCCGGCCGACTCAACGAACAAACGATGCCGCTCGCTGAAGTGGATTTAACAATCAATTCTGACGTGAACACATGGCCTAGATCGTTAGGGGCCGCTGAGCTGGCTGATAACTTACGAGCTTTTATCCGTCACGCCGATCCTCATTCACTATTTCCCAACTGCATTATGTGCGAGCAAGCAGGCCGATGGGAGGATGGCTATCTGCAATGTCACAGTAAGGCAAAGATCGTTCCCTACACCGAGGCCCGTCAGTGCGCCAATTACAAGGTTAAGGCATGACCAAAAGACTGACTTGGGAGCAGAAAAGTATTGTCAGCCATGACACCGGACATGCGTTGGTAAAAGCCGTACCTGGTAGCGGGAAAACAACCACACTTGTAAAGCGCGTTGAGCGGCTGGTCAAGACGGGAACTGATCCTCGCTCCATTCTGATCCTGATGTACAACAAGTCGGCGCAGGTGAGCTTCACGGAGAACTTGAAGACGGCACTGATGTCGAGCGTGATTCCAGAAATCCGCACGTTCCACAGCTTGGCCTTAAAGATTGTTGGTTACGGAGAACGCCAACAGATAATCAAGAAGAAAGACCTCATTACTCCAAGCGACTACCGCTATGAGCAACTGGTAAAGCAAGCCTACCGCTATGGCTTTGACCATGAGGCGAATTATATTGACCCCAATGAAATTGAAAACTTCGAGCTGTTTATTGCTCGCTGCCGGGCGGCGGCCGTAACTCCTGTTGATGCTGCCAATGATCCAACGTTCAGCAACATCAAACGGGAGTTTATTCACGCCTATGGCCGCTATTGTGAGCTGCTGGAGGAAAACAGTCTGCGAACCTTTGATGACTGTTTGATTGAGGCTGTCGCACTGTTGCGTAATGACAGCAGCCTTGGTGCCCACTTCAAGCACATCATTGTTGATGAATATCAGGACGTTAACCTGATACAGCATGACATGACCCGCTTGCTATCTAAGTCGGATACGTCGGTTATGGCTGTTGGTGATGTTAACCAGTGTATTTATGAGTGGCGTGGTGCTCGACCAGACTTTATCGGCGGACTGTTTGAAAGGCACTACCCGAATACGAAGGTGTTTCAACTGTCATGCACGTTCAGATTTGGCCATGAGCTTTCCTTGATGGCTAACTCGGTAATTCGGCGCAACTCTACAAAGCTGACCAAGCTTTGTGTCAGTCATCCTAGCACCCCCAAAACAGAGGTCAGATTGCACTTTGATAACTGCCTATCCAAGGTGCTATCAAACCTCTCGGTGAGCAGTGGAACACAAGCCATATTGTCCCGCACTAAGGCGAACCTTGCTGAGGCGGAAATTGCTTTACGCCTGTGTGGGCTACCTTATCGCTACCTCAATGGTTCAAGCGCATTACACACCCGCACCGAAATCGGGATACTGGTAGTTGGCGTCTTGCTGTCTGTGTACGGCGATCTGCGGCTACTGGAAAACCATCCCAACAAACAAGCGATTGTTTACGGCTTTCTGAAGGAGGCTGGTTTTAGATGGCAGAAAGGGCAATTCAAAGCGGCGCTCAGTGGATTGATGGCTCCGCACGCCGACCTATGGTCTGCTCTAGGTCAGTTATTCGAGGGCGCACAATACCAAAAAGATCGGCTGGGCAGGCTCGCCACTATCTGCCAGAAAGACGGAGAGGAAACGCCTGCTATCGATGTGTTACGACGCCTGAGTATGGAGGGTTTCATTGATAGTGTTGGCTCTGAGGGTGTAACTCGCACTGGATCGAACGACCAGCAACGAGGGGTCGTGAGGATCGGGGAGCTACTTGACTCCAGTAAGATCGATTCCCGCACGTTTTTAAACCTTATCTTGAATCCAGGCGAGGCTGCTACTGACTGCGATCCCTTCATCCTTTCCACACTGCATGGTTCCAAGGGGCTGGAGTGGGATAACGTAATACTGATCGGGGTCGTCTCAGAAAACGGAATCTATGGTCACTCCCGTTTTTGCAACACCGATTTTGACGACAAGTTGGCTTGCTTGAATCTATCCGGCGTCTGAATGGGATTTTATTCCCGCGCCTTGATGAGTTCCGCGCCTGATGAACCTCCAGAAAATATACGGCTTCAATGAGCCTTTCCGTTTTACAGGTTCCTCAACAGGCCGGTGGGCCGTTAGTATCATCAATATCAGTATTCGCAAAACCAGATCAGTAATTCTTTAAACCGGTGTATTTCTGCCGTTATGCTACATAAGTTTGCTGTCGTGCCGTTAGGGCCCAGGCTATTCTGGCCAGCTTGTTTGCCAGAGCACAAGTGACGACAAAGTTGCTTTTCCGGCACAGTAAATCCCTGACCCAATCGGCCAATTTGCCAGACTGGTGTTCCAGTTTTTGTATGAATACCCTGGCACATTGAACCAACAAAGTTCGGATCTTTTTATTACCTCGCTTACTAATTCCCAGCAATGTCGTCCTACCTCCCGTGCTGTACTGCCGAGGTACAAGCCCTGTTGCCGCCGCAAAGTCACGGCTGCTGGCGTACTGCTTCCCGTCGCCAATCTCAGTTGAAATAGTACTCGCTGTCAGTGTTCCGACGCAGGGAATGCTCAGCAAGCGCTGTCCAACCTCATCTTCGTCCAACTTTCGTTTCAACTGGGATTCCAAATCTTTAATCTGCTCAACAAGATAGTGATAATGCTGTTGTAATTTCAGCAATAACTGGCTGAGGTAAAGAGGCAAACTATTATCCTCAAGAATGGTACTCAGTCGGCTAATAACGGCAGCTCCTCGGGGAACGCTAATGCCAAATTCCAGCAGAAAAGCATGCATTTGATTGGTTGTTTTTACCTTATCCTGAACCAGGGATTCACGGACACGATGCAGAGCCCGCATTGCCTGCTGAGATTCCGTTCTGGGCTGCACAAAACGCATAGACGGACGCGATGCAGCTTCACAAATAGCTTCGGCGTCGACAAAGTCGTTTTTATTGCTTTTAACGAACGGGCGGACAAATTGTGGTGATATCAGCTTTGGGGAATGCCCCAACTCTTCCAACTTGCGTGCCATAAAGTGAGAACCGCCACAGGCTTCCATTGCGATGGTTGTAGCGGGGCATGTCGCCAAAAATTCGATCAACTTTGGCCGGGTAAATTTTTTACGGTAAACAGCCTTCCCGCGACGATCCTGGCAATGAATATGGAAAGAGTTTTTACCCAGATCGATACCAATGAGCGCAATGTTTTCCATGATAGTTCTCCGAATGAAAGCCTGTCCTCAGCATAGTACCGGGAAGGAGGGAGTGACCATCTCATTAAATAAAGCACGCTAAGCGTGCGTGGAGGCTGGCACCCAGCGGTACAGCGTCGGAATGGACACGCCGAGGTTCTTGGCCACGTCCTTGGGCGGCACCCCGCTGGCCAGCAGCTTCTTGGCCGACTCGATCTTGCTGTCGGTCATCTTCGGCTTGCGGCCGCCTTTGCGGCCGAGCTGCTTGGCGACTTCCAGCCCGGCGCGGGTGCGCTCGACGGTCAGCTCGCGCTCCATTTCGGCAAGGCTCGCCATGACGTGGAAGAAGAACCGCCCGGATGGTGTGCCGGTGTCGATGGAGTCGGTGAGGCTCCTGAACTGGACACCGTGCTTGTGCAGATCGCCGACCAGATCGACCAGTTGCTTGACCGACCGGCCCAGCCGGTCGAGCTTCCAGACGACCAAAGTATCGCCTTCGCGCAGCATTTCGAGCGTCTTGGCCAAGCCAGGCCGGTCTGCCCGCGTGCCACTCACCTTGTCCTCGAAGACCTTTTTACATCCGGCCTTGCTCAAGGCTTCGCGTTGCAGCTCCAGGTTCTGATCCTGCGTCGAGACGCGCGCATAGCCAATCAACATGGCTTGTCTCGCGCCCGGTCGATGCGTTCCTGCATCGCCTGCATCACTTCTTCGTGGGTGTACGATCTGGCGTTGGCGTCGGTGGCTTGCCGCAGGGCTTCCTCAACCTCGCGCGTCATCCGCTCGTAATCCTCCGGCCACAGCGCTTGCTCCATGCGCAGCGACGCCTGACTCAGCAGGTGCAGCAGGCTGAACAGCCGCATGTCGTTGGTGGCGACGATGCGCTCCCGAATCTGCTCCTGAATAGCTTCGCTAGCCCGATGCGCTTGTGGTGTGGCAGTCCCCTCGTAGTCAGCGGGGAATTCCGCTTCCTCGGCAATCCTTGCCCAGGCGCTGGCCAGCGCCTCGATGGTTGACGTGCTCATTTCCGCCGCTCCTGTGCTCTTTGGCGAATCAACCGGCCAAGGGGCCTCGACGCGAAAACCAGCAGCATCACGCCTATCGGATACCAGGTCGAGAAGACCACCAAGGCATCGAAGGCTGGCCGTCCGGTGTTGGTAGGCAGTACGGCGGTCACAGCCATCAACCCGCCGACCGTCCAGATGATGCGCCACACGTAGGGCATCACGCGGGGCACGTAGCCGTCATCGAAAGCGGTCTGGTAGTAGCGGCGCAGGCCGCGCTCGGCAAGCGCCTGGCGCTGCCGCTCCGACAGCGCATCCGTCCGGCCATACCAGCGCCGGAATGGTGGACAGCGCAGCAGCAAAGGGGTGAAGAGGATCATCACCGCCACGATCGCGACACCCCACGCCATGACGGCGCCGGCATCGGGCCGCTTGGCGTTCTCGATCACGGGCGCGAAGACGCCCGGAGCACCGATCATCCAGAACAGCGCAATGTGCTGATGGAAGGAGAGCTTCATTTGCTCATCCACTTGCGCAGCAGGCGCTTTTTCAGGGAGGCGCGTTCTTGCGGGTTGCGTCCCTTGTGATTGGCGATGCGATCCGCCGTGGCGGCCTGGCGCTTGACGGGCCAGTAGGAGCGGCCATCCTTGCCCATCGACCAGACGCTGCTGGCCTGGTTTTCCAGCAGGGGCAGATGGGCGCTCAGGGCTTCGGGCGACGCGCTGGTCAGCGCCGTGCGCTCACGGGTGCGCCAGCGCTGATGCCAGAGCTTCTTGTCCTCGCGCTCGCTGCCGCAGGTCGTGTGCCCGACGATGGGTGTTTTGCGGCGGCTGCGGCTCATAACGTAGTGGTCTCCAAGAACATTCAGGACTGATCCCAGGCGTCGATGGTCAAGACCTGATCGGCAGGACAGGCGGCTACGCGGTCGGGAACTGGATGGTGTTCAGTCTCATGCCGACCCCATTCGATTGATCGCGTCGCTTGCGGCACGCTGCGACGCAAGGAGGTTTGCGACCTGGTTTAGCAGCCGTGTCCGCTGCATGTCTGTTACCTATCTCCCCGACCGCTCATTGGACCAACTCCAGAGATTGGGCTCTATCGCTCAGCCAATACGAAACCGGCATTGGCTGATGCCACAACCGAGACTAACACAAATGGCTCGGTACCTGTATTTCGCGCCCCGTGCACTTGGCCCGGTCTTGCCACGGCTATCTCACCTTCCCTGAGGGCACGAACAATCCCATTGCCCTGAAAGTAATCAGCCATTCCCGACAAAACAGTCCACGTGTCTTGGCCGTGAGGATGAATGTGAGCCGCAATTTCCTGCCCGGGATGGACATGCCAAACCACGATAATTGAGTCTCGGGTTTCAAGCACAACGGAACGAATAGGCTCGCCTTCGGACGGCTGAACATACTCGGCTACAGAAAATATTCTCGATTCAACAGTCATCGGAGATCCCTCTTTCACAGTTGTCGTTACGGTCTTCATCGTCGGCATCCTGACGCACGGCGGGCAATTGCTGGAGCAACGCCGGCAGCCATTCCTGTACCGTCTCCCACACCACATCGAGGTTGATGTCGAAATAGCCGTGAGCCATGCGATTACGCATATTGCGCATGCTGCGCCACGGCACGTCGGCATGCGCCTGGGTGAACTCGACGTAGCCATCCATCACCTTTGTGGCCGCCTCGCCGATGACGATCAGGCTCATGATGACGGCCTGCTGGGTGCGCTTGTCGGCCAAGAAGTCGTCCTTGGCCATCCCTTCCACGAAGCTGCGCGCATCGGTTGCGGCCTGCTGAATGTGGTCGAGGTAATCGGGCAGGCGGTTCTCGCTCATATCGGTTGCGCCTCCGCGAGCACCTTGGCCCGGAACTTCGGCGGCAGGTCGCCGGGAGTCAGCAGATCGACGTCAACGCCGAGCAGCGATTTCAGTTCTTCTTCCAAATCGCCCAAGTCCAACAACGTGGCACCGGGCAGCGCATCGACCAACAGGTCGAGGTCGCTGCCATCCCGGTCGGTGCCATGCAGCACCGAGCCGAAGACGCGCGGGTTCGCGGCGCGAAAGCGGCCTACCGCTTCACGCACTGCGCTTCGCTTCATGTCAAGCACAACAGACGGTCGCATGCGCATCCTTTCTTATCGAAACTCGTTGAGATGATATGCAATCAAGAATAGAATTTCAAGAACTATTTTCGAGAATCGCAATGCCTTGATTCCCGTGCCGCGCTGTCGTTTTCAGAAGGCGACTGCACGAAATATCAGGAGTCGGCTGCACTGCCAGAACTGGCCGCCTGCAAGGCAGCGTAGAGAGCGGTTTTTCCTACCTTGAGGCGTGCGGCGGCCTCGCGGACATTCAAGCCGTTGGCGACAAGCTCCCGCGCTCGTTGCAACTTGTCGGCAGTGACAACCGGCTTGCGTCCGCCTTTGCGCCCGCGTGCGGCGGCAGCGGTCAACCCGGCCTTGGTGCGCTCGCGGATCAGGTCGCGCTCGAACTGGCCCAGCGCACCGAACACATGGAAGATGAGCCGTCCGCCCGGCGTGGTGGTGTCGATGTTTTCAGTCAACGAGCGGAAGCCGACGCCCCGTGCTTCCAGCTTGCCGACCGTCTCAATCAGGTGCGGCAGGGAGCGGCCAAGCCGATCCAGCCGCCAGACGACCAGCACATCGCCATCGCGCAGATAAGCCAGCGCATCGGCCAAGCCGGGCCGGTCTGCCTTGGCCCCGGATGCCGTGTCCTCGAAAACCCGTTCGCAGCCTGCATTGCGCAGCGCATCCGTCTGCAAGGCGGTGTCCTGTTCCGCCGTCGATACCCGCGCATAGCCGATGAGTGCCATTTCCGCCCATTTGTCCGTTATACCGTCCGCCTATCTTATTGTCCGTCATCCCGTTGCGCAAGATGTTTTCGGACAGGCGTCCGGTTTGGCCGCCTAATGATCGTTTGGCGGACAAGGCGACTGGCATCAGCCGAACAGCTCGCTATGGGAGCCAAGCCGCGCCAGTCGCAGGGTGTCGGCGTCGGACTTGCGGTAGATCAGCAGCAGGTCGGGCTTGATGTGGCATTCGCGGTAGCCCGCCCAATCGCCGGAAAGATCGTGGTCGCGGTATCGCACATCCAGGGGCTGATCGGTCGCCAGCGCGACCAGAACCGGCTTGAGGTCATCATTCGTGCAGCGGACTCCTGATACTGTTCGTTCAATAGACGACTGCACAACAGCCTTCAAACCGCGTTGTCTGGTGCAGTCGTCTTCTGAAAATGACAACAGCTGCACACGTCGGCTGACGGTGGATTGCGATATCGATAGGCGCTCCGCCGCTCGGCGGAAGCTGCCGGCCTCGGCGACCTGAACGGCGTACTTCAGGTATCGGAGATCAAGAGTCAGGTCGGGCATGAGACCCGTCCTATCATACCGGCGGTCTCATCGGCGAACCGCCTGCGCCCGGTGAGCGGCACCCATGCACGTCCACTTTCATCGAGCCCACCCCCGCTAGCGCCTGGGGAACGAGCACGTCCGTTGATCTCAGATGTGGAATCCGAGCTGAGCCCCTCAATGAGCATGACCATGTCCGAATCTGTCATAGATGCATGCGGCGGTCATACATTTTCACACGCTTGAAGTCTATGCGCGAAGCATATATTCTTGCGGTATGGAGCCTGAGGTTGCCAAGTACCATTTAGGTGCACTCGCGTTGGCCGTTGCAGACAGCATCGCCAGTGTCTCGGCCTCGTTTTCACCAAGCGGCCCGGGGACCGCCGTGATGGTGTTACTCAGCATGGAGCCCGGACTGCCGATCAGCGTTTTGGCTACCTCGATCGGGCTTTCTCATGCCGGGACGGTGCGATTGATCGAGTGAGGCAGCGAAGCGCGAGCCAGCCGCTCGACATATCTCGCTTATTAGTATATGCGTCGCGCATATACTGCAACGCCTGCCCGAAGCACGTAGACGACGTTCGTGACGTTCCCACGGGACCACTGTTGAGGAATTTTAGATGAGCATTTTCGACCGTTATGAATTTCTTGTCCCCGAGCACGGTCGGAGGGATCTTGGCCTGCTTAGATGGGCTCTCGTGATCGTATTTCTGTGGTTCGGCGCGATGAAGTTCACAGCGTACGAGGCCTATGGTATCGCCCCGTTTATCGAACACAGCCCGATCATGAATTGGCTCGGCATGTTCGGGACGCAGGGGCAAAGCTATTTCATCGGCGTTATCGAGTTATCTACCGGTCTCGTTCTGATCCTTGGTGCATTTCGTCCACTCTTCTCTGCGCTAGGCGCACTAATGTCAGCAGCGACCTATCTGATCACGCTGACCTTTTTCATCACCACTCCAGGTGTCGCGGAGCAGACTGCCGGCGGCTTTCCTGCGATTTCGGCTGCACCAGGGCAGTTTCTACTGAAGGACGCAGTTCTGCTAGCGGCGTCCCTCGTGCTGCTGCGTGCTTCGGTCCGCCACAGAGGGGCGCTTGTGCTCTCGTGACTGTGGTCCTCTCGTGACGGCGGGCGTGCAAATCCTGCAGAACCTCCGCGGGGCATGGATGCTCCGTCGCGATATCGAGCCCGGAGGCGCTCAGCTGCATGGCGACGCGGTCTTCGCCCGTTTCGCCGCAATCCCCGACGTCGTGGAGCACGGACTGTTCCTCAATGGGATTGATACAATCGTGATCGCGCGCGGTGACACGATGGAAGTGCGACGCCGGGGGCAAGCTAGGTCTCGCTGATCTGCACCTGCGCGGCCTGGATGACAGCGCTGACGCGGAGTGATTCTCGGGCGCGACCTACGGCGATTCCGAGCGAAAAGGCTTGCCCTATAGCCGCCAGGTATCAACGGTTCCGCGGCCTTAACGAGCCGGACCCGTTTTTTTCGGCGCGCTCGATCAGTCGAAATCCTCCGAAACCCTTCTAAAACAGGACATTTTCCACAAGCCGCGCGGAGGAAGAGGACCACGGTATGGCTTGCTGTCTATGCTCCGCGCACATATAGATGTGGCAATGGATGGACCTCGAGATCGAAACATTTTCGGGGCGTTCGCACTCATGATCAGCGACGACATCGTTCGCGCTAGTTCATCGCGGGCGCCGGAAGCTGGACCCGCCGCCTCAGCGCTGGCGTTGCTCGCGCACAAGCCCGGGCTCTCGATCCGTATGCTTGCGATCGGGGTGGGCCTTTCACATGCTGGAACTGTTCGCCTGGTGGATAGATTGGTAAGCGAGGGATTGATCGAGCGTAGGGAGCATTCGACAGACGGGCGCGCGCGATCCCTCTATCTTACTCCAACTGGCAAGGTCGCGAGCGACGAGGTCCTGGCCTCGCGCGATCAAGTGATTGCCGAAGGGCTATCGATCCTTAATCCAGACGAACTGAAAACCTTATCGGACATCGCTGAACGCGTTCTCCGAAATCGCTTGGAAAACCTCGAGCAGTCATACCGCATCTGCCGCTTGTGCTGCTACGAGGGCTGCACGAACTGCCCCGTCGATGCCGAATTGCATGAGCGAGGTGTGGACCGCGAGAAGAACGACGACGCGTAGGAGACTCGCAATTGCGGCAGCTCAACGCTGCTCAGATGGCGGGGCTTCATAATGTCAGCGAGCCTACCATCAGCCGCATTCTTTTGGCTACGCGTCAAGCCGGCCGATCGGGCATGGCGGTCTCATTCTAATATGTCGGTGATCGCCCCACTTTTAGCCGCTCAATTGATCGGAACGCGGTTTCGGAAGCGGCCGTTCAAACCACTCGCTGCATTCCCATTTCTCTATGTCCGATAGGTAGTTTCGGGGAAAAGCAGTCGGGAACAGGTTTCGGGAACGCATGCTCCGGCAGGAGCGCAGCGCGCGTCCCAAACGCGTTTTCCCGGTAGAGCTTCCCAATCGGCAAAGTGCGGGCCACCTCAGACTGCGAACGCGAAAAACCGCCTGGCTGGTCACTCAAGGCAGGGTAACGACGATTTTCGCTGCGGATACACCCGCCTTCAGGGCTTCCAAGGCAGCCTGGAGCATTTCAAGGCCCTGGCCCACGATCTTCGCCGGAGGGGCGGGGACGAACGTGCGCGCCGCGAGAGCCTGCGGCAGGAATTCGCGGTAGATCATTGGACCAACCTCGTCATCCTTGAGGCTCGTCCCGGAGATGTGCGTCGCCTCGACTCCAAATGAACGCTCGTCGGGCGGGGCCAGCGTCGCTGCCACCCGGCGCGAGCCCTCGCATCTCGCAACTACGGCAAAACAGTCTTTCATGTGACCGGTCGCGTGAAGCGTTCCAGCGAGACTGCGCCCGCGCATTGCCTCAATCACGTCTTCCACGATGGCTGGACTCGAGTGGTCAAGAACCTCGCTTGCACCCAGCTCCTTCAACAGGCCGACGTTGCGCGCCGAAGCGGTGGCGACGCACCTGTAGCCCGACGCCACCGCGAGCTGGATGGCGTTGCAGCCAACGCTCGACGATCCACCCCAGACCAGAACGACCTCTGGACGCGCGGTCGGCGAGTGTAACGGTGGCGCGAGAGCCAACTGTGTCCGTCCGTAGAGCCCGCTTGCGGCGGTGCCAAGGCCAAGCGGGAGGACTGCCGCATCAGCGAAGGCAATGTTGTTGGGGATCGGCGCCGCCATGTGGTCCAGCACGATCGTGTGGTGCTGGAACGCACCCTGCGCAGGTTGATTTACGGTTGTCCCGACCGCCTGTCCGATGACTCGATCGCCGACCTTGAACCGCTCGACCGCGCCACCGACCGCCGCGACCTCACCGGAGACGTCGCTGCCGAGAATCGCGGGATAGTCGAGCCATGGCAAAAGCGCGACGTCCTGCAGAATCCAGTCGAGTGGGTTGATCGCGATGGCCGCGTTGCGGATCAATATCTCGTTCGCCGCCAGATGCGGCAGAGCGGTGACACCGATCCTCAGTGGCTGCCCCGGCGCTTTCTGCCAGGCGGCCTGATTAGTCACGGTTTCGGTCATCATCAACTCTTTCTGTCAAGTATTACAGCTGGGCGTTCGTCTGAGCGGTCCAACCGCCAGGTCGGGCGCACGAAGTGGCAGCTATAGCCCCCAGGATAGCGCACCAGGTATTCTTGGTGCTCTGGCTCCGCCTCCCAAAAGGGTTCTTCTGGGTTGATCTCCGACACGACCGGGCCTGGCCAGCTTCCTGATGCCTCGATTTCCGCGATGGTTGTGAGGGCGACTTCCTTCTGCACTTCGGTGGTGTAGAAAATCGCCGATCGATAGCTCGGACCGACATCGCTGCCTTGTTGCTCGTAGGTCGTGGGGTCATGTATCTGGAAGAAGAGTTCCAAGAGCGAGCGATAGGCGAGAACGGAAGGGTCGAAGGTCACTTCCACTGCTTCCGCATGGCCGTAATGTCTCGCGTAGGTCGGATCAGGCATTTCTCCGCCTGTGTAACCGACACGCGTCGAAATGACTCCCCTGGCTCGGCGCAGCAAATCCTCCATGCCCCAGAAGCAGCCGCCTGCGAGAATTGCTCGCTCTGTCGCGGCCGCCCTATTGCCGGTAGGCGATTGGCTCACAGTCCGTTCGCCCTCCTCCGTGTGCGCCACGGTCAAGCCAGCCTCGCGGGATCCGCAGCCTGACTGGCGCTCAAGAGCTCGGTCTGCACGTCCGAACCCCGGATGAGACTCAGATCGACGGGACACCGATCAGCGATCGCGAGGATCCGAGCGCGCTGATCATCACTCAGCGGCCCATCGAGGACAATGGTGCGGGTGAACCGGTCGGGTGGCATCATGTCCGGCACCTTCTCGTGCTGCACGGTCGTGCTCGCCCGTTCGAGCGGAAAGCCCTTGCGGTTCGCATAGAGACGCATCGTCATCACCGTGCAGGCTGCGAGGCCGGCAGATACGAGTTCGTAGGGAGATAGTCCGGTCCCGAGGCCACCGACCGATGCTGGCTCGTCGGCGAACAGAGTGTGCTCGCCGCTGCGGACCTTGAGCTGGAACGTCCCTGCAAGAGTTTCGGTGGAGACGACGCCCTCCGCAACCTCGACCTGCGGAAGATCCGCGCTGAGTGGTGGGAGAAAGCGGCTCGCCCAAACCGCCACCATGGCCGCGGCGTAGTTCGCGTCCGCGACGTCGGTGAGAAGGTGATCCGCGTTGTCGAGCGAGATGAAGCTTTTAGGGTGCCTGGACGCGACGAAGATGCGCGACGCGTGGTCGATGCCGACCACCTGATCCAGCGGAGAGTGCATGACCAGCACCGGCCGTCGCAGGGAGGCAATGGCCTTCTCGACGTCGATCCCCTCAACCGCCTCAAGGAACCCTCGGCGAATGAGGAAGGGCCTACCGGCAATCTCCACCGAGGCCTCGCCCTCGCTCGCGATGGTGTCCAGATCATTCGGTCCGAAGAGGCGCAAGATATGCTGAAGGTCGGCCGGCGCACCAATCGTCGCTACCGCCGCAATATCAGGCATGTCGGCGGCGGCTACGATCGCAGCGGTGCCACCCAGGCTGTGCCCGACGAGGAGGGACGGTGACATGCCCGCCGCCGCCATCGCATTTGCGGCGGCCCGAAGGTCCTCGACGTCCGACGCGAAGTTCACAGGTTCTCCCGTCCCACCGCCGATCCCGGTCCCGGCGAAATCGAACCTCAAGACCCCGATGCCCGCACGCGACAGCGCGCGCGAGATGTGAACAGCGGCGCGACTGTCTTTCCCGCACGTGAAGCAGTGGGCGAAGATCGCCCAGCCCCGCGGCGTCCCTTCCGGCGGTTCGAGGTGCCCGGACAGCGGAGAGCCAGCCCCACTGACAAACGTAAATGATCTTCCTGCCATGTCCATCAAACCTCCAGCACGCGGCTTGGCGGTTGCGCTCTCAGAACCTTCGACGGAGCTGAGCGGAGCGCACCGCCAACCGGTAATCGTCATCTCAGGCTATCATTTATATGTCTGGCGCATATAGACAAGCCCCTATACCATGATTATATGCGCCAAGCATACTTCTGCGACCTGCTTTCCAAAGGCGGTCTCACGGAAGAGGTATCAGTCAGGCGCGTGGGCCAAAGGACTATGGAACTCAATCAAGTCAGCTATTTCATCAACTTGGCCGAGACGCTGAATTTCACAGCGGCCGCTCGCTTGAGCGGTGTGTCACAGCCAAGTCTGACCCGCGCGATCCGCCGCTTGGAAGATGAGCTTGGCGGGCCGCTGATCTATCGCGACGGGAAGAACAGCCGCCTGACTGGCCTTGGCCATGACGTCGAGGCAGAATTCCGGCGCATGGTGGTCGCGATGAAGAGCGTTCGCAATCACTCGGAGCACTGGGCGATGGGGGGGCACCGCGTGCTGGATGTCGCCGTCGCGCCCACCGTCGGACCAAAGGAATTTACGGCATTCTTCGAGAGCGCATTGGCGGAGATGCCATCCATCGAAATCAAGCTGCACTCGCTCCAGTCGAACGAGGACACATCGGAGGTGCTTTCAGGAAAATACCACGCGTGCATCATGCCGCGTGAAACAAGACCGGAACGCAAGCTGGATGTGCATCCTCTATTTCGGGAGCGCTTCGTGCTCGGCTGTTCTGCAAACCATCCCTTGGCTGCCAACGAGATCGTGCGCGGCGAAGACCTGCTCGAGTTTCCTTTCGTCGATCGCCTGAAATGCGAGTTTCGCGATCGGATCCTCGATCACTTCGCGCGACGGGACTTGCTCATGCGACCTCGCTTTCGATCAGATCGCGAGGACTGGGTGCAACGGGTCGTCGCTGACGGCCACGCCATATGCATTCTTCCGGAACGATCGCCGACCGTGCAAGGCCTCGTCACTCGGCCGATCGACGGATTTGTCTTGGAGCGCGAAGTCGTGATCGCGACAGTATCCGGCTCCACGGCAACGGTCGAGATACGGAACATCGCGCAGCTGGCAGCCCGGTATGAGTGGAACTGAATCACGACGTGAAGAGCTTCGGCGCTATGGAAACTATACGCGCAGCGTATTGGATAAATCTGGGGCGCACTGCTATAGTCGGCGCAATGACTGCAAAGATAAATGACAGTGTGTCGAGCTCTCTAGATTAATTATTGGAGACTATCATGAAGTTTGAGAAGTCACAGGCAGCAGTTGACCGCCTGACCCCCGAGCAACGCCGGATTACCCAGGATTCGGGGACCGAAAGGCCCTTCACGGGTGAGCACAACGACAACAAGGAGCCTGGCATCTACGTCGACATAGTGTCGGGAGAGCCGCTGTTCGCTTCAACGGACAAGTTCGATTCGGGTACTGGCTGGCCCAGCTTCACCAAGCCGATCGTTCCGGCAAACGTGAACGAGGTGCGGGACAGTGCACACGGCATGGTCCGGACGGAGGTCAGGTCGGTACACGCCGACAGCCATCTGGGCCACGTTTTCCCGGACGGTCCTTCCGACCGCGGCGGTCTGCGCTACTGCATCAACTCTGCGTCCCTTCGCTTCATCCCGCGCGACGAGATGGAGTCCGAGGGATACGGTGAATATCTCGATCAAGTAGAGGAGGCTTAACATGCATCAGCGCGCTGTTCTCGCAGGAGGATGTTTCTGGGGCATGCAGGATCTGATCCGCAAGCGGCCCGGCATCATCTCGACCCGTGTGGGTTACACGGGCGGCGATATTCCGAACGCCACGTATCGTAATCACGGCACGCATGCCGAGGGGATCGAGATTGTCTTCGACCCGACAGTGACGAGCTACCGGCACATCCTGGAATTCTTCTTCCAGATCCACGATCCGACGACGCTGAACCGCCAGGGCAATGATCGTGGGCTCTCCTACCGGTCGGGCATCTATTATGTCGACGAGGAGCAGAAGCGCGTCGCCGAGGATACGATCGCCGATGTGGATGCCTCGGGGCTGTGGGATGGCAAAGTGGTGACCGAGGTCCAGCCGGTCGGCGAGTTCTGGGAGGCCGAGCCCGATCACCAGGATTATCTGGAGAAGCGGCCGGGCGGCTACACCTGCCACTTCGTCCGTCCCGACTGGGTTCTTCCAAAGCGGCATGAGGCCGGCGATGTGAGCCCTGCGGCCGGGGCTGCAGCGGAATAGGCTTCGCTGCCGTTAGTGCCGCGCCGATCCGGTTCGCAACCTCCGACGACCGCTCGAATCGACGCGGTCGTCGAACCCGGCCTTGAAGCAGATCATTCCATTCAGCCGCCGTCGCAGTGCCAGGATCCAGATATGACAGACCTCTCCTCCTTTCCCATCACGCAGCGCTGGCCAGCATCTTATCTGGATCGCTTGCAACTATACGCGGCCCCCACGCCCAACGGCGTCAAGGTCTCGATGATGCTGGAGGAGACTGGCCTGCCGTATGAGCCCCACTTCGTCGACATCTCGAACAACGAGTCGAAGGATCCAGCGTTCGTGTCGTTGAATCCCAACGGCCGCATACCCGCGATCATCGATCCGGCTGGCCCTGACGGCCAGCCCATTGGCATATGGGAAACCGGTGCGATCCTCATCTATCTGGCCGACAAGACGGGGCAGCTCATCTCAACAACACCCGCCCAGCGGTACGGAGACTCTGGCCTGGGTGTTCTTTCAGGTGTCGGGCGTCGGGCCGACCTTCGGACAGCTAGGCTTTTTCCTGCGATTTGCCGGCAAGGACTATGAGGACAAGCGACCTCGGCAGCGCTTTGTTGATGAATCCAGGCGTCTTCTCGGTCTGGATCACCGGCTGGAGGGCCGCGAATGGATTGTCGATGATTACTCGATCGCGGAGATTGCGACGTTTGGCTGGGTGAATGCGCTGGTCGAATTCTACGCAGCGGGCGACATCCTCGGCCTAAGCAGCTATTCGAACGTGCAGGCATGGCTGAACGCGGGCTGGCGCGACCGGCTGTACAGCGTGGCCTGCGAATTCCTGCGAGGCCTGCATGACCATTATCGCCGCATATTATTACAACGAAGGTAAGCGAGTCCGTGAAATCAGGCTCGATGAGCACGTCGAACTAAACGAGAATCGCTCGGGCTTCTGCTGGATCGCGCTTAGCGAGCCCACCGCAGACGAACTCAGCGCGATCCAGACGACGTATAACCTCCATCCTTTGGCGATCGACAACGCCATGCACCCGCTGTGCCCGCCCAAGCTCGAGGTCTACAACGATGAGTTGTACGTCGTCGCCCAGACCGCCGAGCTGGTCGGCGACCGGATCAGCTACGGCAAGATGGCGATCTTCACCGGTCACAATCACCTTATCACCGTGCGGCACGGCAATGCCGGAGCGCTGGGCAAACTTCGGGAGCAACTCGAGGCATCGCCGACGCAGTTCGGCAAGGGTGTCGACTATGTGCTGCACGCGATCTTGCACCGAGTGGTCGACCAGTATCTGCCCATCTTCGAAATGATCGAGGACGACGTCCTGGCGATGGAGCGACGGTCGCTGCACGATTTCCTCGGGCCAGAAGAGGTGGCGCGAATCTTCGAACTAAGGTCCGAACTCACGCGGTTCCAGCGCACGCTCGGGGCTATGGCCGAGCTGGTGCGAAAGCTCGTTCGCGGCCACTTTCCCTGCATCAGCGCCGAAATGACACCATATTTCCACGACGTCGCGGACCATGTCCACCGCGTGCAGTCCATGGTCGACGGCCTCCTGCTCTACCGTTCACTGGTCTTCGAGGCCAGCAGCCTTCTGGAAGCGCAAAGGATCGGTGTGGTCACTCGCCAGCTCGCGGCCTGGGCGGCGATCTTGGCGGTCCCGACGGCGATCGCCGGAATATATGGCATGAACTTCAAGCACATGCCGGAACTGGACACGCCATATGGCTACTTCGTCGTGCTCGGAGTGATAGCGGTGTTCTGCCTTCTCCTATTCATGCGCTTCAAGAAGGCCAAGTGGCTATGAGTAACGCACTTCGCGAGCTTCTCCGTCCGCCGAGTCACAGCGCGCTTTGTGCGCGAGCGTGTCCAATCCAGTTCAAGATGAAGGTGCTTCCATGACCTCCCAGGTGACCGACGTTCTAGAAGCAGTCCAGTCATTCATCGCCAAAGGCTATGACCGCGAATACCGCGTCAAGGACGGCAATCTCGTCGATCTCGAACTAGGGTCAACCCTCGATGCATGCAGCATTCGCGTCGATGCGGCGTTGCGCCTCGAGAGCGGGGACGACGGCGAAGATGCCTCCAACATCTACGCGATCACCGATCCGGCGACAGAGCATAAAGGCCTGTTGATCGACGCCTTCGACGTGTTCCACGAAATCTGCCCCCGCGACTTGTCCGAGCGCCTTGTGGCGCATCGGGAAACAGCACCGGCAGGTGACCAGGACGCGCCGAGCAAGCACGGACTACGGAAAGTCTACAAGAGCGAGTTTCACAGCGATCCCGAGCGTTACGTTCTGCGCGAGGGCTTTCCAGACTTCCCGCCATGCCCTTTCGGCCAATCCTTCAGCATCCTCGGCTTCGATACCGCCGAGCAGGAATATGTCTGGCTCGTCACGAGCATCATTCGAGATCCTCGACTGATCAGGGTTCCATACCAGGGCGAAGACGTCATCAGCGACGAATAGCGGTGTCGCTTAGCCGGAAAGGCTGGCCTTCCTGGCCCACACATCTGCAGGCTGAACTTTAAGAACATCGAAAATTAGGAGGTGATTATGGACTGGAACAAGGACCACATACGAGAAACTATGCTCTTGCTGGAGACAGCAGCGTTGCACAGCGCTCGCGAAAACTACCTGGACTATGTCTCTACCGCTCGGCTCGATCGGAGCGAACCGATCGAAAACGACGAACTAGCTCAGGCCGAGGTCGCGAGCGACTTCGCTGAAGCGCTCGATGACACGCTCCATGACTACGCCAATAAACTCGAAAAGCTCAGGACGATCGATTTCGGCCCCAAGTTGGCCGTCAACGAAGGCGCTGTCGTCAAGCTGTCCGGCCGCCACTTTGTGATCGCGGTGTCAACGAGCAAGTTTACCTGTCAGGGGCGTGAGCTCATGGGCATTTCCACGATGGCGCCGATCTTCGAAGCGATCGAGGGTGCCCGAGCCGGGGAGACCGTGCAGTTCAACGGCCGGGACCTCACCGTAGAAGACGTGGAATAAAGCCCTCCACCGCAGCCGGCGCGCTAGTGCCGAACGCCCTGCATCTCTTTCTGCATGCATACGGTCACTTGCAGCCGCGTTGACCTGGCTCATCAAAGGCAAACTCATGACAACACCTTCATTCTTCATCACCCCCGGATACGGGACGCGCCTGCATGACGCGCTTCATTATTCTCAGGCAATGCGCATTGGTGACCGCGTGGAGATCTCCGGACAGGGCGGATGGAACGACGATCTCGTCATTCCGGAGTCGATTGAGGAAGAGATCGAGCAGGCGTTCAAGAACGTGGAACGGACGCTCGCGACCGCCGGAGCACGCTGGCCGCATGTGGTCCACGTCAATTCCTATCACGTCGGTGGATTCCCTCCCGTGATCAACGAAACAATGGCCAAGCTGTATCGCCACTACATGCCCGACCGCGCTCCAATCTGGACGCAGTTGGGAATCGAAGCGCTGGGGCTTCCAACCATGCGTATCGAAATTCGCGTAACAGCTATCATCGCCTGACCCCGCGGTTCGTGCAGGCGCCGTGCCGCGCTAATCCCGCACGCCCTGCGCCCGCTTCTCCATGCATATCATCGTATCGAGAGATCCGGTTATCATCGGCGTGCTCGGAGAACGGGGGGCCGCCTTGGCCTGGTTGGTGCGCCTCGGCTGCCTGCGGGCGATGGCCAGCACTGCCAGGAGCGTGAGCAACGCCGCCGCATAAAGGAACAGGCCGCCAGGGCCGACGATATTCATTGCAGCTGCTCCTATTAGGGGGCCAGCGGCTGTCCCGATCCCGTTGAGCAACAGAAGCCCGCGCGCGGTGCCGAGTAGCCGACCGGCCGGAAGATCGTCGTTTGCGACGGCGAGACACAACGAATAAATCGGGATGCCAAAGCCGCCGAACAGCGCACCTGCCGCAAGGAGCAGCGGCAGAGGCGCTTCCACCGCCAACGCTACGCCGATGGCAGACGCTGCGGACGCCAGCGCCGCACCGGCGATGACAAGATTCCGGGGCACTCGATCCGAAAGCCAACCGAGTGGCCAATGGAAGGCGAGCGTTCCACCAAGAACCGCAGCCATGAAGGCGGAGATACCGCCCACATCGAGGCCGATGCTCTGGGCGAAGTTCGCGCCCATGCCCCAGAAACCACCGATAGCCAGGCCGGCCAGGAAAGCGCCAGCCGCAGCGAGAGGTGATACGAGGACGAGGTCCCTGAACGCGACCCATTCCTGTTCCACCTGGGCCGGCGGATGACTGGGCAGCAAGGTGATCGGAACCACCGCCGCTGATATCAGCAGCGACACGATGAGGAACAATGTCACGTCGGCGGGCGGTGCGATGTTGAGTAACGCCTGCCCGATTGCCCATGAGCCCATAGAGACAACTCCGAATATCGACAGGAGCTGCCCGCGTGTGGATGGCAATGCGTGGGCGTTGAGCCAACTCTCCGTTGCGAGGATCATGCCCGCGTAGGCGAAGCCGGTAATCAGGCGAAGCGGCATCCAGGCGATCGGCTCCACGAACGCCACATGGAGAAGGGCGGTCATCGAGGCAATGGCCGCGAAGCCGGCGAAGGTTCTGACATGTCCCACGGAGACGATGATCGGTGGCAACACGAGCGCGCCGATCGTGAAACCCGCGAAATAGAAGGACATCATCGCGCTGATCGCGCCGGTCGAGAACCCCTTATGGCCGGCTCTCACGATCAGGAGCGTGCTCAGCAGGCCATTGCCCAGCAGCAGAGCGGCGACGCTCAGCAGCAGCGCCGCCACCGGCGCGAGAACGAGGCCGCGCTTGCCCGCCGACCTCATGGTATCCATCGCCGGGCTCGTTCTCGGGCCTGACTTGAGGGTTGATACTCTGCCGCACTGATGAACTGGTCGAATGCTTCGCACCAGATGACGACCGTGTTGTAGTCACGGACATCGATGCCGGCAGGCACCTCGACGATGAAGCCGTTGAACGTCTTCACATCGCCCACGCGGACTGATCTGTCCTTGATTAGGAGAAAGGCCTCCTTCGTGTCGACGAAACGTGGTGCGAGGTAGAGCTTGTAGTCGGGACCAGGGGCGAGGCGCCCGATATGGGCGATACGGTCGCGCGAGACCCGGATCTCGCCTTCCCCCCAGTGAAGCAGGTCGCTGCCTTTGAGATCGCGGGCCAGACGCCCTGCGTAGAGCGTCTCGGCTGAGATGGTCCGCAAGGCCGCCGCGTCCGGGGCCTGGGGGGCGGTCAGGATCGGCAGCGTGTAGACACCGCCCGCGAAGCCCATGGCGAGCATCGCGAGATGGGTGGCAATCAGGATGACCCAGCGCCGCATCGGTTACACCAGCTCCAGTCCCTTCACGAGCTGATCGGCGTCGAGATGGAAGTCCGAGAATACGATGCGGCCGCCAGCGTCCATCACGGAGAACCAGGGCGTTCCCCGCGTGCGGTAGTCCTCCATGAAGGTGGGAAGCGTCGCGCCGGCAGGTGGCTCGTCCTGACCGAACGCGACAGGAAGCGCATACTTGAGCTGGTTCACGCGCAGCTTCTCGAAGGTGTTCTCATCCGCTCCTTCGAAGACGGTCTGGATCACCGCGAAGCCCACGCCCTTGGCGCTCAATGCACCATGCAACCTTTGTAGCGTCGGAAATCCATGCAAATGGCAGCCACGGCACCAGTGCTGGAAGGCGAAGAGGACTTTCGGGCCGGTGCCGAGATCCGACAGCTTGAGCGGCGCGATGCTTTCTCCATCCGCGCCAATCCATCTCTGCACCCGCAGCTCGGGGGCTTGTCGTTCGTCGACGCTCATCTGATCCTCCAATTCCGATGCAGAAGTCCGATGAGTGGTCGCGTGTGGCGATGGCACGCGAACCTCACCGCCTTGATCCCCTACAGGTTGTAGGATGCGAGTTCGCCGACCGATACCTCGTGGCCAGCCCCGCCGTTCTTCCGTCGGTGTGTCACCGCCGCCCCTCAATGACAAAGGCGCGATAGCGGGAACCGGCAAAACGGTGCGCAGCGATGGTTTGGTAGGCGGGGCTATGATACCAATCACGGGCGGCCTGCATCGTCGGGAACCGCAAAATTACGGCCCCTTCGACGGGCGGCCCCTCCAAATGCTCCATCGCGCCATAAGCGGCGAGAAAGGTTACGTCGTGGCCATCGAACGATGGGCCGACGCCTGCAGAATAGGTTGCGAGTTCTTCCGGATCGGTGGTTTCTTCGCGGGTGAAGACGACGAACGCTTCCATCTTAAAGTCTTTCATAAGGTCGCATCTGCAGGCCACCGCCGCTGGCGATGGCCTTAAAGTCGTCAGGCTGGCAGCTCGAACCCGATTTTCGTGAGTGCCTCGACGCACGCATCCTGATCCTGCTGATAGTTGCCTCCGGAGATGCCGATCCCGCCGATCAACTTCCCGTCTTCCAGGATCGGATAGCCTCCGCCGACAGCGACCATCCGGGGGCGATAGGCCAGCGGCGCCACTTTTGGATCGTTCGAAACATAGTCGTTCCAGACATGGGTGGGGTACCCAAACGAGGCGGAACTCCAAGCCTTGTCGATGGCAACATCGACGGTGAGAAACGGCGCGTCATCAGTGCGCTCGAACGCGCGCAGGTTACCGGTGGCGTCGACGACGGCGACCGCAGCCGGGATGCCGATTGTACGTGCCGCGGCGATCGCCGCGTCGATGAGGGCGACGGCGGTTTCGCGGTTGATCGAGGCGGTGGCAATGGATTTCGTCATGAAATTTCCTTCGCCGTGGCGTAATCCGTCCGGCGTTCTTGAGGTTAGAAAAGACGTTCGGCGGTGGCAGTCATCAGAAGCCTTCGAGGACAATCTTGCCTCTTGCCGCGCCACTTTCGATCAGTGCGTGCACCGTCTTCAGATTGGCGGCATTAATTGGCGACAATTTTTCGGTTAGCGTCGTGCGAATTTTGCCGTCGTCCACCAGCACCGCCAGCGAATTGAGGATCTTGCCCTGCTCATCCATGTCGGGCGTGCCGTAGAGCGACCGTGTGAACATCAGCTCGTGGTGGATCGACACTGCCTTGCGCTTGAACAGCATGACGTCGAGCGCCTTGGGATCGTCGATGAATCCGAACCGTCCTTGCGGGGCGATCAGTTCGGCGATGTCGGATGCATGCTGCTCGGTATGCGTGGTCGAGAACACGAAAGCGGGAGCGCCGATGTTGAGCTCGGCAATCTGTGGCGCGAGCGGCCGAGAGTGGTCGATGACATGATGAGCCCCAAGCCCTTTAACCCACTCCTGGGTTTCCGGCCGAGAGGCGGTGGAGATGACGATGAGATCCGTGCGCTGTCGAGCGATCTGGATGGCGATCGACCCGACCCCACCCGCACCACCGATGATGAGGATCGCCGCCGCCCCGGGAACGGGCTTCGTCACGTCCAGGCGATCGAACATGGCTTCCCAGGCCGTCAACGTCGTGAGTGGCAGCGCCGCCGCTTCCGCCCAGTCGAGCGACGCGGGTTTACGACCGACGATCCGGGCGTCGACGAGATGGAACTCCGCATTGGTGCCAGGCCTTATGAGCGATCCGGCATAATAGACCTCGTCGCCTACCGCGAACTGCGTCACGTCGGGGCCGACCTCTTGCACGATCCCGGCCGCATCCCATCCCAGCACTTTCCAATCGCCATCAGCGGGCGGCGTGCTGCTGCGGATTTTGTAGTCGACCGGGTTGACCGAGACAGCCTTCACCTCAACCAGGATATCGCCTCCTTCAGCGACAGGCCGAGGCAGATCAATGTCGACCAGAGAGGCGTCCTCGGCGATGGGTCCCGGAACCTTGTAACCAACGGCTTTCATCGGTGTCTCCAGCTTGCTGTATCCTGAAGTCTTATCGATCAGATCGAAATTTCTTCCGAAATATACTCAGGATTTAAAGATTTCGCGTGTCAGACTATGAAGGTATGCGCGCAACATATCCAATAGCGGTACGACATAGTTTCCATACCTCGGAGCCGGATTCAGAAGTTTATCGAAAATAGCGGTTTATTGCTGTTCGGCGGGTGAGCATCCGGATGGAGGCGATAAGCGCCCAAGCGGTTGAGGAGTCGACCTCTCAGCGGTCGCGTTGGCAGGGGCGATCTCGCCCGCCGGTCTCACACCAACGTTGGCAAGCGACGGCGTCCGCTCGAAATCCGGTAATGACTCCAACTTACTGATAGTGTTTTATGTTCAGATAATGCCCGATGACTTTGTCATGCAGCTCCACCGATTTTGAGAACGACAGTGACTTCCTGCCCAGCCTTGCCAGATGCTGCCTCAGATTCAGGTTATGCCGCTCAATGCGCTGCGTATATCGCTTGCTGATAACGTGCAGTTCTCCCTTCAGGCGTGATTCATACAGCGGCCAGCCATCCGTCATCCATACCACGACCTCAAAGGCCGACAGCAGGCCCAGAAGACGCTCCAGCGTGGCCAACGTGCGTTCACCGAATACGTGCGCCACAACCGTCCTCCGTATCCTGTCATACGCGTAAAACAACCAGCGCTGGCGTGATTTAGCGCCGACGTAACCCCACTGTTCGTCCATTTCCGCGCAAACAATGACGTCACTGCCCGGTTGTATGCGTGAGTTTACCGACTGCGGCCTGAGTTTTTTAAGTGTCGTAAAATCGTGTTGAGGCCAACGCCCATAATGCGTGCACTGGCGCGACATCCGACGCCATTCATGGCCATATCAATGATTTTCTGATGCGTACCGGGTTGAGAAGCGGTGTAAGTGAACTGTAGCTGCCATGTTTTACGGCAGTGAGAGCAGAGATAGCGCTGATGTCCGGCAGTACTTTTACCGTTACGCACCACGCCTTCAGTAGCTGAACAGGAGGGACAGCTGATAGAAACAGAAGCCACTGGAGCACCTCAAAAACACCATCATACACTAAATCAGTAAGTTGGCACCATTACCCGTGAAGCTGATTCAACTCGTGCCTCAGTTGCTCCTTCGTATATTCCTTTTCGATTTGCTGATGGAGGATGCCATTAGCGTCAATCTGAGCTTTTAACACCAGAAAGAGAAGCACTGAACCCAGAATTTGTACAAATGGGCTTGAAATACCTCCAAGAACATCTCCTATTTCGCCATAACCTTTCAAATATTGCAGCGGAAGAAGAGGTGCAAACAAAGGGATAAGCAGGCAAGCCGCACCACCAATGACTATGACCCAGAAAGCTATTTTGGTAACAGGAGAGTTATAGATATTCATTTTTACACCTTTTCAGAATTTTCTTTTCTGTACGCGCTAGGAGTTTTGCCAATTTTTTTCTTAAACAACTTTTGAAAGTGTTCATGTGCCGGATACCCAATGGCTTCACTCACTTCGGGAACAGACTTACCGGATTCTTTAAGCAGCTGCTTTGCTTTTTCAAGCCGACAATAGGTTAAATAATCAAGAGGTGTCATGCCTGACAGCTCCTTAAATTTGACGCTGTAGTTCGTACGCGACATCCCCGCAATCCCGGCGAGATCGTCAAGACCCCATTTTTTATCGAGACTATGATGAATAGCTTCCAAGGTTTTGCTGAGTTGCGGATTTTCGATCAGTTTGAAGAATCCAGCATTTTTATTGGATTTGTACATGTGGATTCTTAACGCTTGCACGAAGATAATTTCGGTCAGCTTTCTGACTAACGTGTTGCTTCCAGGAAGCCCTGATTTTGCTTCCTGCTCTATAATACTTAAAAGCATGGCAAGCCAAGGCGAGTGGGAGTTATCAGCACTCTTGATATGCACGACATTTGGCAGCGAATTTAAGAATGGATGATCGGGTCCGCCATTAAAACAAAAATGTCCGCAAACGACGTTGGCTTTGAGCTTGCTCTGATCACCGTATTCCAAAACTTGAGCTTCGGTGAGGTTGGCTTTAGCTCTAAATTCGACCGCAGGCTCGGCCTTGATTTTTGGTGCACTGGCCATGGTGTGCTCCATCCCTTTGAAAAAGATCAAAATATCGCCCTGCTCCGCCAATGCTTTAAGTTTAAGTTTTGGCACCTCATACCAAAACTCGCCATGAGTCACGATGTGAAATCTCGCTAGATTCTCTTCCTGCGGGAGGCTGATGCCCCAGTCTCCCGCAAATGAGGTTCTATACCAGTAGCTGCTAGTAAGCTCTACCTTATCTAAAATTTCACTGAGAACATCCATATGTAGCTCCTACGTAAACTGTCCAATAGGTCATGTTATACGAACTATTGAACATATTATATCTATTTTACATGCTGTAAAGTCAGTCTAATCAGTAAGTGGATGAAAACTAAGGAGGCTTTATGAAACTAGATTATGTGATCGTTGCCGGAGGGTGTTTTTGGGGTCTCGAAGACCTCCTTAGGAGTCTGGACGGTGTGACGTCAACGAAGGTGGGCTACTCTGGCGGAGATTTTGATGATCCTACCTACGCCGATATTATAACAGGGAAAACGGGGCACGCCGAAGCGGTTCGCGTGGAATACGACCAAGACGAAATATCTCTCGAAGAGATTCTACATTACTTTTTCAAAATCCATGATCCGACTACGAAGAATCGCCAAGGAAATGATGTTGGCACTTCGTATCGCTCGGCAGCGTTCTATCGTGACGATGCACAGAAAGCGATTATCGAAAACGTGATTGATGAGGTCAATGAGATCGGTCGCTTCGAGAATGAAGTGGTCACGACCGTCACCCTGGAAAAAGAATTCTACGACGCTGAGGCATATCACCAAAACTATTTGCAGAGGAATCCCAGCGGATACTCTTGCCATTTTGAAAGAGACTAAATCATGAACCAAATGAACGAGGAAAAAATGAAAGCACTTAAGAATGTTGTTATTTATACGAAAGACCATTGTCCATTTTGCGCACGCGTGAAGAATTACCTAACTGCTGAAAAGGTCGATTTCAAACAAATTCGCGTAGACGACGATCCGAAGACTTACCTGGAGTTGAAGGAAAGAACAAATCTCCAAACTGTACCGCAAGTTTTTGTGGATGGAGAATTCATTGGTAGTGCTACAGACTTCTTCTCGTGGATTGATAGCTAAAGAGTGAACCCTAAAATAAAGGAGCAAATATATGTTCAATTGGAAAAGCATTTACAACTACCTGGATAACGGCACTCCCGCGCCTCCCAAAAAAGTAGAAAAGAGCGAGGAAGAGTGGAAAGAAATTCTGACGCCAGCGCAATTTCGGGTCATGCGGATGAAAGGCACCGAACGCGCGCACACCGGAGAACTCTGTTCATTTTATGAAGCTGGAAGGTACGCCTGTGTGGGCTGCGACACCGAACTCTTTGACTCGAACCTAAAGTTCGATTCGGGAACGGGATGGCCGAGTTTTTCTGAGCCAGTCGCAGACAACGTAATTCAATATGAACTGGATACGACCTTCGGGCGCAGAATCGAAGTGCTATGCAATGTGTGCGAAGCCCATCTGGGGCACGCTTTTCCAGACGGTCCTGAGCCATCAGGGGTCCGATTCTGTATTAACTCGGAGTCATTGAAGTTTGTAGAATAATTTTTAAATCGAGGGGGTTTATGAAAGTGAACCTTTTGAAAAAAGGAGCCGTTCGTGTTGATTAAGCTGTTCGGTCATAAAGACTGCCATAAAACCAAGATTTACCATTCGTACTTGCAAGAAAAAGGGAGCCAGTTTGTTTTTTTGGATGTTCATGAAGACGACGCGGCTGCTGATGAACTGTGCTCCCTCTATTCGAACGGAAAGCTGAATTTCCCGACAATAGTGGTTGGGACAAAGAAGCTGAGAAACCCCAAGTTCAAGGACCTTGACAGGTGGTTGGAAGCTTCAATGAAATAATGAGTTTTTTAGAATTATTAATAACTTAATAAGCAGTAAGATCAATGATTACAGCAATTTTCCGCAGTTGTGTTACCAAGAAACATGCTGCGGAGTTTTAGCAAAGATACTTCATCAAGCTGGTGTTGGAAAACGTGGTCTTATCGTCGTTTGCACGGCGTGAGGAATGGGAGTGGCTTCAATTTTTGAAAGTTAGGTGAAAAATATGTCGGATCTAAAAATGAATAAAGAAGACGGTGTTGAAAGCTATGAATTTGCAACCCCTGAAGCAATCGAAGAAGCATTGAAAATCGGGAAGCTTAGTCAAACGGTTTTCGGCATGGGTTGCTTTTGGGGACCGGATTCTAATTTTGGAGGGACGCAGGGAGTAGTGCAAACACGTGTTGGCTACGCTGGAGCATCAACTCTGGATCCGAGTTACCGCAACATCAACGGACACGCCGAAGTCGTCAGAGTGATCTACGATAAAGACCAAATCAGCTACAGGGAACTTCTTGGAAGTTTTGAATCATGGTCTGTTCATGGTAGAAAGCAGGGCCAGTATCGCCAGATACTTTTTGTTTTTGATCTGGAGCAAAAACAAGTAGCTGAAGAACTGATTCAAGCGATTGGAAAGGAGAAATCTCCCGAGGTGATTGAGGCCGGAGAACAAAATGGTTATTTTTGGCCCGCCGAAGATTACCATCAAAAGCATCGTCTTCGCAGAAACAAACAGCTTGTAAGTCTTGCAGAAGTAGATTTCGGTCCTCGCTGGGATGAACATCTGTATTTTACTAAATTAAATAGTACCGATAGAAAAGGCTTCAGTCTCTCAAGCTGGCTAAAAAAGTTGTCTCCGGAAATGCAGAAAGCTTACCGAATCGGTTAATCTGAAATTGCAGCTGGCTAAAGAACTCTATTTTCTATATGTAAAGAATGTGACGATCTCCTTCACATGGAGTCCAAGAGAGCATAAAAAATCTGTGTAAGTCGCATTACCCATGTATTTGAAAGGAATAAATAATGCCAATATCAGACCAGCTTATCGACCGAAGCAAGACCTCAGTTTTTATGAGGTCTTGAGATCAGCGCAGCATGAACAGATCTCTTACAGTGTGGCGAACACACTGGTTTGATTGCGGCCTTGGGTTTTAGCTTTGTATAACATCTGATCGGCGACTTCGAGCAACTGCTTTTTGTCGTCAAATAAATCAGCGCTGGCCAAACCTATGCTGACCGTTAATTGTCGTAATAACCACTCATGGTTAGCCACTACCAGCCTTAACTTTTCCAGTGTTTTATTTGCGGACGCTGTGTCTGTGCCTGGCAGGATCAGCACAAACTCTTCACCACCATAACGGGCGAAAAAGTCATAGTTCCTGCTATGGCGCTGAAACAGAGCCGCGACTTGACTCAGTGCCTCATCTCCTGCGGCATGACCATAGCTGTCGTTAAAACTCTTAAAGTGATCAATATCAATCAATGCCAGTACAAAAGATTGTCCTGTTCTTTGCCAGCGAGCAAATTCAGCTTCAAACTTGAGGTCAAAAGCTCTTCTGTTGTTCACCCCTGTCAGCGCATCCGTCATGCTGGTATTATGTAATTGTTCGCCGACTTTTTTCAGCTCCAGTATGGCGATCACTTGTCTGGACAGAGCCTGCAAAGAGCTTATCTGCCGCTGGTTCAGCTGCTTAGGAACATGATCATAGACACAAATAGTACCAATCACTGCACCTTCGGGATCAATCAGCGGCGAGCCAGCATAAAATCGGTAGCCAGGTCCTGAAATCACCATAGCATTGGTACTGAATCTGTGATCTAAAGTAGCGTCAGGGACCACCATTACCGCATCAGGTGTTTCCATTGCATACACGCAAAAGGACTCTTTAATTAATACAGAGGTACGCGAAATACCAACTTTTGCAATTAGATTCAGCTTTGTGTCATCGGTTCGCGTCACCATAGCCACTGGTGCATCACAGATATAACACGCCAGTTCAGTGATATCCCGCAGGTTCTGATCTGCTTCAGCAGGTGCTTTTAGTGTGGTTTCTGCACTAGCTGTTTGAGCTAAACTAAAGGTCATGTACTTCTCCGTTTTTCTACTGCATTTTTCAAAGATCCTGCATAGAAAAATGAATTAAATCGTTGATTTAACTCTAAATAGCTGTTCCGAATAGTAGATCACCGGAGGAAGGGAACTCAGTCCAGTTTGTGCGATCTGATTAGTCGCTAAACAAAACAAGCCACACCCAAAGGACTGAGTTGATGCCTATCCTACCACCTCTGCCACGACCACAACGGCGCCGCATTCACAAAATCATCCATGCCACCCGTGATAAAGGACATGCTCGTCGCTTGATGGCCATCTTGCTGTTACATGAAGGACGCACGATCACCGATGTTCATCACCTTACCGGCGCTGCGCGCTCGACCATCGGTCGTTGGCTTCGGTGGTATCGAGATGAAGGCATAGATGCGCTAGAAGCCTTACCGGCTGGCCGTGCCCCAGTCTTACCTATCGCCAAGATTGTCACCTTACTGGTGCTGCTCATGCAGTTTTCTCCGCAAGATTTTGGTTATCAGCGCAGCCGTTGGTGTACTGAACTATTGGCTATAAAAATCAATCGGTTAACAGGGCTCAATGTGGCAGCCTCCACGCTCCGCCGATGGTTACCTCGTATGGGCATTGTCTGGCGCAGGCCCGTGCCGACCTTGCGGATAAAAGACCCAGCCTATCAGGAAAAAATGGCGAATATCGACGCCGCGCTGGCCCGCTGTGATGCCGATAATCCGGTGTTTTATGAGGATGAAGTCGATATAGACCTCAATCCCAAATTAGGAGCCGACTGGATGTTCAGAGCGCAGCAAAAGCGGGTTGTCACACCGGGGCAGAATGCCAAGCATTATCTGGCAGGCGTTCTCCACGCAGGCAACGGAAGGGTACTTTACGTCAGCGGGATCAAGAAAAACTCATCGCTGTTTATTGCCATGCTGGAAAAGCTGCGCCACCACTACCGACGAGCCAAAACCATCACGTTGATCCTCGATAACTACATCATTCACAAAAGCAAACAGACCGAGCGATGGTTGAAGAAGAATCCCAAGTTCTGCCTGGTGTTCCAGCCAGTTTACAGCCCTTGGGTTAATCACATAGAACGGCTATGGCACAAGTTACATGAAACCATCACGCGCAATCATCAATGCAGAGGGATGGCAAACCTGCTGGCCCGAGTGAAACACTTCATGGATACCGTGTCTCCTTTCCCGGGGAATGGCTATGGCACAGCGAAGGTGTAGCACTATTGGGATCAGTTATTTAGCTGACTGTCAATAAAGCAATCTGCAACCATGTCTTTTAACCCTTCCATCAATTTTGTTTTTTTGTGCATGACGGACGTTAAGCGTTCAATGTGCCTCATTGATTTCCCTGGACGGCACAGAGAGAATTTATCAGCAATATCCTTGAGTCCTGACTGTCGAGCTTTAATCGGGGATAGGTGCGACAAGTTGTGCTGGATAATTGCGCAGTAATCCTTGATGGTTTTGATCTGCCGGGACACTTCTGTTATCTGAGCGATGTCTTCCGAGAGCCAGCAATCAATATTTTCCGCATTATTCAGCTTCATTTTGCTCTGTTCTGTAAATAAAGTGGAATCGGCGTCCCCTTTGACAAACCTGTAATGCAACGTGTTGTTATGTCTGTAAAGCACGACACAGGAGATCTGATCTTGTCGTTGATATTCAAAAATGACAAAACTACGTGCTTTAGAAAGATAGAAATCCAGAAAGGTTTTAGGCTTTTCTCTGACCATATACTGAGGGTCAATCCCATAAAAAACAGGAACCAGAACAAGAGATGAGGTTTTTCCTGCTCCGTTTGTCCCTGAGATGTTGCTATGACCCGTCAAGGATATTTCCGTCAATGAAGGAAACGCGCTCTGGTTGGTGATGATCCGCAGTAGTGCACTTTTCATAAAAATCGCCTGCAAAATATACATTAAATCAATATATATCAGATCAGTGCATATTGGTAGTGTCAAGGTTAAATAATAGGCAATTTTGTACTAGGTAGCGTTTTAATTTGATTATGGACTTTATGCTATACCGATAAATACACAGGAAATTTTTTTCACAAAAGTGTATGAATGTTGATAGAAGCAACAAGCTACCATCGAAGGGCGTTTCCAAAGATATTGGTATAACAGAGCATCGAACAGACTCAGTTGGAAAGGATCTCGCGTAGAAGCTCTATCATCTTCACGGATAACTCGCGTTTCCAACGATAAATTAGTTTGGGATTATGTAGGGTAACGTTGTTGTATCGTTATGTGATTTTACTCACTTAGCGCGGTGTACAGAACTACTGGATCAGATCAGTTTCAACTGACGTTCTGCCGTTGCACATTTTGCCCTGATGAGTTCGTTCATTGTTGTAAGACAGCCACTCATCCTGATCATTTTGCCGCGTCTCCAGCGTTTGATTAACTTGTTGCGAAAAGCCACCTGATAAAACTCGTTCAGGATCGCCTTATCAAACTGCTCGCAGATCCCATTCGTTTGCGGTGACATCGTTTTAGTTTTCGTGTGATCGATGCCACTACTAGAGTTGGTAATCATGACGCTCGAACTTGCAGAGTAGCACAGCCTATATCGATGTTAACTCTACACCTGACTCTGTCAATTTATGCGTATCAACATAGTGGCTGAAACGTGCTAATAAGAAGGTGAGTTTTGGATGAATGTACCTTTGACAAAATGGTCTGTTGGGTGCTGTATAAAAGTAGTCGATAAGCTCAGTTTTATTCGCTTTAAAATCCTTAAAAAAATAAACCTGAGTAATGACTGGCTGCTCAAAATCAGCTCTACAGGCATCTAATATGTTTACAGCCTGGTTATACTGAACCTCATCATAAGCGTATATCGCTGAACGATATTTACCACGCATTGAGTGGTTTGATGTGCTCGCGTGAGTATGTAAATGGGTTTCGATCAAGGTTGATAAAGAAATAACAGTCGGATCAAAAACCACTTCAATGGCTTCGCTGAACTGAGCGTTGTCACCAATTGAGGCGATCCAACCTTGATTGACAGTAGCAATGCCAATAAGTGATGAAAATACGCCTTCGGTGCACCAGTGACAACCACCGCCTAAGCCGATTGTATTAAGGGTGGTTGTCGTATGCAAATTGCAAGTCTGTGTGGGCTGCTGCAAACTCATTGAGATGAGGGCAACTTCCAGTCTGGTCTGGGGAAGTGGCAGGTATAGCCATTTGGTCGGAGTTCCAAATAGTCCTGATGCATAGCCTCCGCTTCCCAAAAATCACTTGCAGGTTCGACTTCAGTCACTACTTTTCCAGGCCATAATCCCGAAGCATCCACGTCAGCAATGGTTTTTACTGCCTCAGCATGCTGTGCCTCAGAGGTATAATAAATGGCTGAGCGATAAGATGTGCCCTTGTCATTACCTTGTCTATTTACTGTACTAGGGTCATGAATCTGAAAGAAAAACTCTAAAATTTGTCGATAGCTGGTGATTTCATTATCGAACATTATTTCAATGCCTTCAGCATGGTTACCATGATTGCGGTAGGTAGCATTAGCCACTTCACCACCGGTATAACCTACTCGGGTTGAAGTGATACCGGGACGTTTGCGGATAAGATCCTGCATGCCCCAAAAGCAGCCACCGGCTAATACTGCGCGTTCAATTGCCATAATTAAATGTCCTCTACTTGGTCTAAATACTCTGCGTAACCTTTACTTGCCATTTCTTCCCTAGGAATAAAACGTAATGACGCTGAGTTAATACAATAACGTAGGCCACCCTGGTCTTTGGGACCGTCTGAAAATACATGGCCTAAGTGACTGTCGCCATGAGTTGAGCGCACTTCTGTGCGGGTCATGCCGTGCGACCTATCAGTGATTTCAATTACGTTGACAGAGTCTATCGCTTTGGTAAAGCTCGGCCAACCACACCCTGATTCATACTTGGCAGAAGACGCAAATAAAGGCTCACCTGACACGATATCCACGTAAATGCCGGGCTTGGTGTTCTTTAGCAATTCACCAGTCCCTGGACGCTCTGTACCATTTTCTTGCGTCACCCGATACTGCTCCTTAGTCAGAGCAGAAATCGCATTCATAGATTTTTGATAGGTATTCATAAATGTCCTCTTATAGAGTAGAGCCATGTGCCTTTCAGATTATAAGAGACCTTCTGTTTACAGAATTTATTTCACTTAGGCCGTTAACCCGAAAAAATGATCTGATCCAGTAGTTCTGTACACCGCGCTAAGTGAGTAAAATCACATAACGAGGTGCCTATGACAGCTAAAAAGAACTGCAAGACCTATACCGCAGAATTTAAGGCCCTCTAACTTATAGTTGTTTCGGATGCGGCTTATTTGTTTTTGTGCTCCAGTGCTGTAAGTGATGTGCCTACGATAAATATAGACACGACAAACAAGCCTAAATCTTTTAGCAAAAACTGGCCAGGAACCACAGAGATCGCAGGAAACCCAAGAGATGCCTCAAAAACACCGGGTGTAGTCAGCATGAACGACAATGTCGTAAAAAAGAGTCCGGTTGAAAGTACACCGCCCAAGATTGCGAGCTTAGGGGAGAAAACTCGTGCAGCGATTAACAGGCCAACTGAAATTTCAAGCACACCCAGAAAATTTGAGAATCCTTGAATGCTGAGGAAACTATACATCCATGAAAGCAGAGGGCTATTACTAACAAAACCATGTATACCGTTTGCTTCGTAGCTAGTGAATTTCATACCACCAAACCACAAATATATTATCGTCATGGCAACGTAGATGCCACCTATACCAAACTTAGTGACTTTTGCACCGAGATTATTACTAAGGATATTGGTAGTCTGGACACCATTTTCAATTTCGGGAATAGTCATCTTATATCTCCAATTATTTTTAGCCATGTGGACTCACTCTATGTAGCCCACTAAAATGATATGACTCTTGAGAAAAACTATATGTTTACTCGAGTCGAACCTAACTTAGGTAATTGCTGTAGTTGAGCACCAATGGATTAGACATCAATGCCTAGTGGTTGAACGGCCGGGAAGTCGACCTCGGTCTGTGTCACTTCGTTAACGTAGTTAGTGAAAGTGTTCAGGGCAACAGCCAACAGAATATCCACTACATGTGCATCACTGTAGCCAGCGTTCAGCACCGCTTGGACCTGGTCATTGCTGACTTGCCCGCGCTGGCGGACTACGGCGGCAGCAAAACGCACGGCTGCGTCGGCCTTAGGGTCATTTGATGCACCGCTGCGGTTGGCAGTGAGTTCAGCATCATCAAGCTTGGCCACCTTACGGCCTAGGAAGGAATGGCCAGCAAGGCAATAATCGCAGCCGTTGATCTCAGCGACGGCTAGGGCAATACGCTCAAGAGTCGCTGTACCCAAGCCGCCCTGTGCTGATGCTGCGCTCAATTGCAGGTAGCCAGTCAGCGCAGCAGGGCTGTTGGCAACGACGCGGAACATGTTAGGAACGCGGCCCAGTTGTTTTTCCACAGCCTTGAGTGAGGTATGGGTAGCAGTAGGCGCGGCGTCGATTGTGGTAGGGGTGTTCAAACGTGACATAAATTTCTCCTAGTGATTTGAAAGACAGCACGCTGTATTGGCGTGGAATAAATTGTATTTAAGAAGGTTCTGCTTGATAATCCGTTGCTATCAGACAGCTCATCTTCACGTCTTGCGCAGTCGCCATTTCAGTGCCACTACACACCTTCGTTGACGTCACGCCGTCCTGATTTCTAAGGAGGTCTTCGAGACTCCAAAAACACCCTCCGGCAACGATCACATTATTTATTTTTCATAAAGCCTCCTTGGTTTTTATCTATTTACTAATGGAACTGAATTTACAGCATGTAAAATAGATATAACATGCTCAATAGTTCGTATAATGTGACTTATTAGACAGTTTACGTAGGGGCTATGTCAGGGTGAGAGCGTGAACATTTTGTTAAATTTCACCCAGTTTTTTGAGACCCGCATTGAGTACCGTTTCCAGATATTCACTGCTCATTCCTGCGATTTTTTGCTTCCGTCTTACGCTCGCCTTGCGTGAAGTCTCGGCCCTGAGCATGTTCAGCCCCATGTGCCGGATGCACGCCAAAATCTCTGCGGCATCACCGCGATAAATCGGGCAATCATCCTCGCCCATCGTGACGTCCAGCACCCAGTGCAGGCTATTTTCGATGGCCCAGTGCCCACGCACCGCTCGCGCAAACTCATCCTGCACCAACGCTTTGGAACTGATGAAATAACGCTGCTCTATGGTAATTTTTTGCATATTTTCAACGCGATAGGAGATGGCCACGCCAATGCTGTGCAACTGTTTCCAATGAGGAAACTGGGCGGCCAACTCGCCCGCCGCCATGACATGGTACTCACGACCATCGATGCGGCCATGAGCCTTCTCAAGCGTCATCGTCTCTGCGCATAACGGGGTGGCCGCCAGCGGGGCGAGGGCCTGTCGAACCGCCTCGAACAACTTGGGTTGGTTGCCTTTGACGGCCAATAAGTAATCGCCACCTTGCTGAAGGATGGTCTCGGCGATCTCGGTCTGGCACCCCATCGCATCGATGGATACCAGGCAGCCTTTGATGTCGAGCAGCGCCAGCAACTCGGGAATAGCGGTAATTTCATTGGACTTGGCGTCGGTTTTTATCTGTCCGAGCACCAGCTTATTGGCGGCGGCATAGGCACTGACCATGTGAATGGTCGACGTTCGATCCTCACGGTCATAGGAACTGCGCAGGGTTTTGCCATCGATAGCGACCAGGGCGCCATCGGTGTGCTGGTTAATGGCTTGAGTCCACCGCACAAAGGCGGCCTGAAACGGCTCTGGTTTGATGCCGGAGATGATCCTGGCAATGGTGTCATGGACAGGAATGCCGTTTTTAAACAGTCCCTTGGATTGAAACCAGGGAAGATGAACCTCGCCGAAATCCTCAATATCTTCCCAGCCCTCAGCCCCGCCGATCACGGCACAGACGGTGAGAAACAGGACATCGTAGAAGGGATAATAAATCTTGGCATGCTGGCGAGGGTCGTGAATATTGTCGAAGAACTGAGCGAAAACGGCATCAATAGACATGAGAGCACTCCTGAAAAGGAGCATGAGATCACAGCCGGATCACCAGGTCAAATTTCAGGGTGAGGATGTGAGCAAATTGTTAACTATGGAAATCATGGAAATTATCATTTTTTGGATTTCATGCGCATTTTTTGAGCTGAAATGACGTGCAGTGACGATTAAAAAGTGTGAAGGCGATCCTGACTATAAAGTTAACTGCATATCACAGGCCTATAAGTATTTGTTTTGTAGGCAAAAAACTATTTTTAATTTTTAACAAAATGTTCACGATCTCGCCCTGGATCTATGCTAAATAACTGATCCCAATAGTGCTACACCTTCGCTGTGCCATAGCCATTCCCCGGGAAAGGAGACACGGTATCCATGAAGTGTTTCACTCGGGCCAGCAGGTTTGCCATCCCTCTGCATTGATGATTGCGCGTGATGGTTTCATGTAACTTGTGCCATAGCCGTTCTATGTGATTAACCCAAGGGCTGTAAACTGGCTGGAACACCAGGCAGAACTTGGGATTCTTCTTCAACCATCGCTCGGTCTGTTTGCTTTTGTGAATGATGTAGTTATCGAGGATCAACGTGATGGTTTTGGCTCGTCGGTAGTGGTGGCGCAGCTTTTCCAGCATGGCAATAAACAGCGATGAGTTTTTCTTGATCCCGCTGACGTAAAGCACCCTTCCGTTGCCTGCGTGGAGAACGCCTGCCAGATAATGCTTGGCATTCTGCCCCGGTGTGACAACCCGCTTTTGCTGCGCTCTGAACATCCAGTCGGCTCCTAATTTGGGATTGAGGTCTATATCGACTTCATCCTCATAAAACACCGGATTATCGGCATCACAGCGGGCCAGCGCGGCGTCGATATTCGCCATTTTTTCCTGATAGGCTGGGTCTTTTATCCGCAAGGTCGGCACGGGCCTGCGCCAGACAATGCCCATACGAGGTAACCATCGGCGGAGCGTGGAGGCTGCCACATTGAGCCCTGTTAACCGATTGATTTTTATAGCCAATAGTTCAGTACACCAACGGCTGCGCTGATAACCAAAATCTTGCGGAGAAAACTGCATGAGCAGCACCAGTAAGGTGACAATCTTGGCGATAGGTAAGACTGGGGCACGGCCAGCCGGTAAGGCTTCTAGCGCATCTATGCCTTCATCTCGATACCACCGAAGCCAACAACCGATGGTCGAGCGCGCAGCGCCGGTAAGGTGATGAACATCGGTGATCGTGCGTCCTTCATGTAACAGCAAGATGGCCATCAAGCGACGAGCATGTCCTTTATCACGGGTGGCATGGATGATTTTGTGAATGCGGCGCCGTTGTGGTCGTGGCAGAGGTGGTAGGATAGGCATCAACTCAGTCCTTTGGGTGTGGCTTGTTTTGTTTAGCGACTAATCAGATCGCACAAACTGGACTGAGTTCCCTTCCTCCGGTGATCTACTATTCGGAACAGCTATTTAGTCAAAGAGCTGTCACGAGAACACCGTTAGCTTAGCGTACGATTTTTTCCGAATTCTGCGGTTCCCCCTGGCAGAAGCTGGTGATGACCGACACCGGCATCGACCGGCGCTACTACGAACTGTGCGCGCTGTCGGAGCTGAAGAACGCGCTGCGCTCCGGCGACATCTGGGTGCAAGGCTCGCGCCAGTTCAAGGACTTCGAGGACTACCTGGTGCCGCCCGCGAAATTCGCCAGCCTCAAGCAGGCCAGCGAATTGCCGCTGGCCGTGGCCACCGATTGCGACCAGTACCTGCATGACCGGCTGACGCTGCTGGAAACGCAGCTCGCCACCGTCAACCGCATGGCGCTGGCCAACGAGCTGCCGGACGCCATCATCACGGAGTCGGGCCTGAAGATCACGCCGCTCGATGCGGCGGTGCCCGATACCGCACAGGCCCTGATCGACCAGACGGCGATGATCCTACCGCACGTCAAGATCACCGAATTGCTGCTGGAGGTAGACGAATGGACGGGCTTCACCCGGCACTTCGCCCACCTGAAGTCAGGCGACCTGGCCAAGGACAAAAACCTGTTGCTGACCACGATCCTCGCCGACGCGATCAACCTGGGCCTGACCAAGATGGCGGAATCGTGCCCCGGCACGACCTACGCCAAGCTGGCCTGGCTGCAAGCCTGGCACATCCGCGACGAAACCTACGGGGCGGCACTGGCCGAGCTGGTCAACGCGCAGTTCCGACATCCCTTCGCCGAGCATTGGGGCGACGGCACCACGTCATCGTCGGACGGCCAGAACTTCCGCACCGGCAGCAAGGCCGAGAGCACCGGCCACATCAATCCGAAATACGGCAGCAGCCCAGGGCGGACGTTCTACACCCATATCTCCGACCAGTACGCGCCGTTCCACACCAAGGTCGTGAACGTCGGCGTGCGCGACTCGACCTACGTGCTCGACGGCCTGCTGTATCACGAATCCGACCTGCGGATCGAGGAGCACTACACCGACACGGCAGGGTTCACGGACCACGTCTTCGCGTTGATGCACCTGCTGGGCTTCCGCTTCGCCCCGCGCATTCGTGACCTGGGCGACACCAAGCTCTACATCCCGAAGGGCGATGCCACCTACGAGGCGTTGAAACCGATGATCGGCGGCACGCTCAACATCAAGCACGTCCGCGCCCATTGGGATGAAATCCTGCGGATGGCCACCTCGATCAAGCAGGGCACGGCGACGGCCTCGCTGATGCTCAGGAAGCTTGGCAGCTACCCGCGCCAGAACGGCCTGGCCGTCGCCCTGCGTGAGCTGGGACGCATCGAGCGCACACTGTTCATCCTGGACTGGCTGCAAAGCGTCGAGCTGCGCCGCCGCGTGCATGCCGGGCTGAACAAAGGCGAGGCGCGCAACGCGCTGGCCCGCGCCGTGTTCTTCAACCGCCTGGGGGAAATCCGCGACCGCAGCTTCGAGCAGCAGCGCTACCGGGCCAGCGGCCTCAACCTGGTGACGGCGGCCATCGTGCTATGGAACACGGTCTATCTGGAGCGGGCCGCGAACGCCTTGCGTGGCCACGGTCAAGCCGTCGATGACGGCCTGTTGCAGTACCTGTCGCCGCTCGGCTGGGAGCACATCAACCTGACCGGCGATTACCTCTGGCGCAGCAGCGCCAAGATCGGCGCGGGCAAGTTCAGGCCGCTACGGCCGCTGCAACCGGCTTAGCGTGCTTTATTTAATGAGATGGTCACTCCCTCCTTCCCGGTACTATGCTGAGGACAGGCTTTCATTCGGAGAACTATCATGGAAAACATTGCGCTCATTGGTATCGATCTGGGTAAAAACTCTTTCCATATTCATTGCCAGGATCGTCGCGGGAAGGCTGTTTACCGTAAAAAATTTACCCGGCCAAAGTTGATCGAATTTTTGGCGACATGCCCCGCTACAACCATCGCAATGGAAGCCTGTGGCGGTTCTCACTTTATGGCACGCAAGTTGGAAGAGTTGGGGCATTCCCCAAAGCTGATATCACCACAATTTGTCCGCCCGTTCGTTAAAAGCAATAAAAACGACTTTGTCGACGCCGAAGCTATTTGTGAAGCTGCATCGCGTCCGTCTATGCGTTTTGTGCAGCCCAGAACGGAATCTCAGCAGGCAATGCGGGCTCTGCATCGTGTCCGTGAATCCCTGGTTCAGGATAAGGTAAAAACAACCAATCAAATGCATGCTTTTCTGCTGGAATTTGGCATTAGCGTTCCCCGAGGAGCTGCCGTTATTAGCCGACTGAGTACCATTCTTGAGGATAATAGTTTGCCTCTTTACCTCAGCCAGTTATTGCTGAAATTACAACAGCATTATCACTATCTTGTTGAGCAGATTAAAGATTTGGAATCCCAGTTGAAACGAAAGTTGGACGAAGATGAGGTTGGACAGCGCTTGCTGAGCATTCCCTGCGTCGGAACACTGACAGCGAGTACTATTTCAACTGAGATTGGCGACGGGAAGCAGTACGCCAGCAGCCGTGACTTTGCGGCGGCAACAGGGCTTGTACCTCGGCAGTACAGCACGGGAGGTAGGACGACATTGCTGGGAATTAGTAAGCGAGGTAATAAAAAGATCCGAACTTTGTTGGTTCAATGTGCCAGGGTATTCATACAAAAACTGGAACACCAGTCTGGCAAATTGGCCGATTGGGTCAGGGATTTACTGTGCCGGAAAAGCAACTTTGTCGTCACTTGTGCTCTGGCAAACAAGCTGGCCAGAATAGCCTGGGCCCTAACGGCACGACAGCAAACTTATGTAGCATAACGGCAGAAATACACCGGTTTAAAGAATTACTGATCTGGTTTTGCGAATACTGATATTGATGATACTAACGGCCCACCGGCCTGTTGAGGAACCTGTAAAACGGAAAGGCTCATTGAAGCCGTATATTTTCTGGAGGTTCATCAGGCGCGGAACTCATCAAGGCGCGGGAATAAAATCCCATTCAGACGCCGGATAGATTCAAGCAAGCCAACTTGTCGTCAAAATCGGTGTTGCAAAAACGGGAGTGACCATAGATTCCGTTTTCTGAGACGACCCCTGATCGGGCTGAATGAGCAGGAATTTCCTGGCGGCAAACCCGATGATGTTTACAGCGTTCGCACATCGATGAACACCCCTCCGGCCGAAGAGGAAATCGAGGAGGAACGTCGGCTGTTTTATGTCGGTATCACTCGCACAAAACAGCAGCTAAATCTGGTGGTCCCTCTTGATGAAGGGCTTGCGCGGTGGCTCAAAAACCGCTGGGATAGCACCCCGAAGAAGTCACCGATAGCTACTCGCTTCGTCTATGAGGCTGGCTGGACTGCTTGTGCGGTTACCAGTGATGCGATCTATAACAGCACGGTAGAGAAACAGAAGGCTGACTTCAGCAAGTTTCACCAATGGTATCTAAGAGATCTTCAGCGGCTAAAAGTCTAGGGCTACCGATACTTTTCGATTTCAGACAGGTGCTCGTTATCCAGATCAATTGTGGCTTTTCTTTCAGAAGCGAGCTTCTTCGCTCGCTTTGCATACTGAAGCCCCTTGGCTGGCTGCTCTCCGCGTAGGATCTGTTCAGCCTGCTTGCTCGTGCTGTGCCCCAGAAAGCGTTCGTACTGCTCGTCAGATACCTCAGTGCCGATCAGTCGTTCGATCCAGCCGCTTTTCGGCGGGTAACTTACGCCCAGCGCAAGCAACTGCCTTTTCTGTACCCACTATTTCCGGCGCGGCCGGCTTCAATCAAGGCTTTGGTTAGAACTACAGCCATTTGGGGACTCTCATACACAAACCTGAACCATGCGGGTCTGATTGGCGGTCAAGATAGCAGCGCATCGAAATCAACACTGAACTCTGCTTCTAAGAACTCAATCGTGGCTGGTTGGCTATCGAGCGATGCTTCCCGTGTAGACTCCAGTGCGCACTCCAATCGACGCAGCAGAGTAAACGGCAAAATGATCTTGCCGAAGTCGGTATGCTTGAAATCCCCCCCCACAGGTCTTCCGCGTTCTTCCAAATGAAATCAGCTTGCGAAGCAGCCGAACCTACGAACTCTGCCATCTTGGCCTCCAACCAACTTTTGCACGAAACGGCACATCTTCCAAAAGAGGGTTGTCAACCAAGTTTTGCACAAAACGGACTTTGATCCATTTCTAACTAAAATCTACAATCCAACCTCAGATTGCAAATAGCCTATGTTTATTACAGATGGTATGGTTCGTGTTTTTGTTTATTCGATGGCAACTGTACTCTTTCTGCCGCTTGGCTTGTTGAAAAGCACGTGGTGGTTTTCACCATTGTTTGCGATAGCTGCTATTGATTACTTAATGTTTCTGCGTCGACAAGGCTAGTTGCTGAACCTCATACCTCAGAGCAATCTGTATGTTTTTTACACCACTGGTTAAAAGGTCAGGCTACGTTCCTGACGTTTTTTAAAAAACAGTTTTATGTTTGATGCGTTACTGGTCTGTCTGGTAACCCAGTGGTACATTACCATTATTAAGGCTGGCTGGCGGTGGTGCATCATGCTTAAACGACCCTCTCTGAGCGTACTTTCCGACAGTCCTGTGCACCGCACCACTTACCCGGCAGGCCTATGTCTTGGTTATTCTTCGTTGTACCTTTTTCTTCAGCTTTATCCCTGACATGTCTGTCTGAACAGTTCTAAGCAAACCGGAATGTTGTCATGGCCAAAGTACAAGGGCTCTTTGTTGGATACCGAAAATTCGCTGTTGATCGCGACTGGCTTCGTCAGCAGGAAGAACAACGTTATCGGGATCGCCAGCGACAATTTGATGAATGGTCCAGGAAATGGGTCACTGTAACCAGGCTCAAAGAGACTCGTTTATGGACTGACGGAGCCATCAGGCGATGGTTGGGTGAACCTCAGCAGCAGGGTAAATATAAAGTTTTCCCCGTTGAAGCGGTTTTGGCTGCTGAGAAGTTGAATGAGTTTCGGCTCTGGCTTAAACCCCGACTGGAAAAGAAACGTGCCCAGCACCACCACTTTTTAATTCCATTTCTGTAAAGTAGAAACAACGGCAGTTCCGGCCGCATTCAAGGCTTCGGCATCTGGTCAGAAATAAAGCGCCATTTTTCAGTATAAGGGAGGTTAGATAGTGGAAGGTATTGAGACACTGAGTTTGCAGCTTGATGAGAATGAAACTATGGCCCTTGCTCAATTAGTTAAACGTCTGAGCTGGAGCGATCTTCGTGGCTGTGCTGTGAGTGACGAAGAAGCCTGGGTAATGAAAAGCGCAATTGAAAAATTACAACAGGCGTTAAGGGAAGAAGGTTATGCGCCTCGATGAGGCTGGCTTCGTTCTTTATTCCGATAACAAATTTGCTTAAGGACTAACTATGAGCCAGCACTGGTATGAGGTGAAAAGCAATCAGGGAATTGTTCAGGTGATTGTTGGGAGAAGATATTAATGTAATGCGTTTCTGCATTACATCAAGCAGATTAGCTTTTTCTGGTCAAAATAGACGATGTGATTTTTCTTTAGCCGAAGTCCATCCGCTCCCCACGCAACCGGTAAAGGTTCGCAGGTTTAATAAAGATAGGTTTCGTATCTCCCTAAGGGTGGGATAGGTAAACTCATAATGGCATCTGTGTTTACTATGTAAGTATTCGGGTAAAATTCATCTAATACAGTAAAGTTTAGTTTCTTACAAAAGCTTAATAAATATGGGTTTTTCACGTCTTCTATTACAACATCGCACCAGGGATTCGATTCACAGCAAAGCTTCAGAAAAGACTTAAACCATCCCTTGTTTTGTATTTCTTCCGGAAGCCGTACCACATGTATGGTCAGACAATCTCCATGATAACGATTAGTACTTTGTCTAAGCCCTACAACAATCCCCTTTTCTTGAATCTGTACACCTGCCTGATGCTCTTTCATGTCGGGCGTATAGTGCCTTGCTCTGTTTAACCAGGCCACCAGCTGCTGAGCCGTACTTGGTGATTCTTCAGCTATCCATTTCAGGTACTTGATGCGGTCCATATGCGCCTCCCTGTACGATTTCCAATGAACAAAGGCTCTACAGTATTAAGCTGCTGTAGAGCTCATTCAACCAAGCTCAAACTGTGCGTATTAAAGGATGCCTAACCTTTTTGTTTCATCGATCCACGGTCTGAATTCTTCCAGTAGATTATCATATAACTTTTCATCGCTAATCGAACCGAAATCATCCATGGCAAAGAAGTGGGTGTTATCAACCCGGCGGTCAGTAAAGTCATCCAGATTTTTGAGGATACCGTAGCTTGAACCACCCAGGCCGACAAACTTCCAGAAGATGGGGTAGTTGGCAGAACGCCGGATTGCATCTTTAATCGCCCGGGTCTTGCTGATCCCGCCATCGGTAATAAATACAACATACACCGGGATTTTCGAGTCCTTAAAGTAGTCGACTATTTCTTCCATCACAGGAGGCTCGTTGTTTGTCCCTCCGAGGCCCGGCAGGTTCTCCCAGGCTGAACGCTTTCCAGCCCCGCGAATGGACTGAATATATGTGTCCAGGTTGTCCAGTGTGACGTTTGGATACTTCTTATGCTTCTCTCCAAATCCCCAGACATCCATTTCACCGTCGTCGTCGAACTGGGCGGCAAGAACGGCGATGCGGTCCAGCACAGACTGAACGTTACCCTTACTGAACTGGCCACTCATTGAGCCGGATGCGTCAAGTACAAATGCAACCGCTGCCTCAAGGGTGTCCAGTTTATTTTTAGTAAGACTGACCGAGGCTTTTTTAGCGAGGCTTACAAGGCGCGGAGATCTGGTTTCCAGTTTCTTTTCCAGACTGATACGAGCAGGCTTTGCTGGCTGCGGAGCTGGCTGTGCGACATCAACGCCATAGCTAATGGCCAGAGGCTCAAGACCACCGTTGAAACCCTGCCCGAGCGCACGAAGCTTCCAGGCGCCATTGTGCCGATATACTTCACCCAGGATAATTGCTTTCTCACTGCGGCCCTGAGTCTCAGCCTGGAACTCAGCGATTCCTTGAGCCTGCATGCTCAACGAACTGAGCCCACTGATGGTATCTTCACCATCAATGACAACTGTGATTGCAATTTTACTGATGTTCGCAGGAACACGATCCAGTGCTATCTCAATGCTGGACTGCTGAGAACCGGTAACGAGCTTTACTGCCCCTTCAGGAGAAGACAGATTATTGTAAAAGATAAAGTCAGAATCGCCGGTTACCTTTCCCTGAGCATTAAGCAGGAAGAGGCAGGTATCGGGTTCGCCTTTAAAGCCGGATTTGGCAGGGTACTGAAGATTCAGCCTGATCGCAGATTGCTGAAGCGGTATGTTTTGTCCGGATTGTAGATTCACATTAACTCTCCTGATTTTTGATTATTTTTAAAGCGCAGCGCTTATATATGTTCCCCAGGCTTAGTTCAGGACGCTGGATTTCTGGTGAGGCGTATATATGGTGTGACACCATATTTCATCACGCTGAAGTTTCTATACCTGTTGAACTGGAATTTTGATTGACCGGGTATCTTATGTTCCAGATCCCGTTCCTTCATAAACCGCAAAAGTAACATATATCAGAGGGGCATTCTGTTGATAAAAGGCACGGAATACCGGCTTTAACCAGCAACCAGAGATAAATCCGTTTCCTGCCTTTAAAAGGCTCAGGTCTGAATTAACATGACCTGCTTTCTGAAATTTCCAGTCCCCTTTCTACTACTCCCTCCTGAAAGCGGATCGCAACCAAAAAAAACCCCGGCATTGCCGGGGTATGATTCAGCGTTGTTTTAGATGTTAACGCCGTGCTGGGAGGCAAGAGCCGCCAGGCCACCGGCAAAGCCCTGACCGACAGCTTTAAACTTCCACTCAGCGCCATGACGATACAGTTCACCGAAGACCATAGCGGTTTCGGTTGAGGCATCTTCAGACAGATCGAAACGGGCAATTTCCGTGCCGTTGTCGTTGTTGTAAACGCGCATGAAGCTGTTGCTCACCATGCCGAAGTTTTGTTTACGCGCTTCTGCATCATAGATGGTAACGGCAAACACCAGTTTTTTGATATCTGCTGAGACTTTGGTCAGATCGATTTTGACCTGCTCATCGTCACCGTCGCCTTCACCGGTACGGTTGTCGCCCTGGTGCTCTACCGCGCCATCAGGGCTGGTTTTGTTATTGAAGAAAATGAAATGCGCATCTGACAGCACTTTACCGTCTTCGCCTACTGCGAACACGGAAGCGTCCAGGTCAAAAGCCTGACCGTCAGTTACACGGGCATCCCAGCCGAGGCCAACCATAGCGATATTCATGGTTGGTGCTTCTTTGGTCAGAGATACGTTGCCGCCTTTTACGAGAGAAACTGCCATTTTTAGCTCCTGCAAACAGTTGAATGAGGGCTGCATTAACAGCCCCGGGTGAAAAGTTACTTTTCGATCAGGACGCGTTAATGCCGTACTGAGCACATACAGATGCCAGACCACCAGCATAACCCTGGCCCACTGCGCGGAATTTCCACTCACCATTGTGGCGATACAGCTCGCCGAACAGCATGGCAGTCTCAGTGGACGCATCTTCGGTCAGATCGTAGCGAGCGACTTCAGTCTGGTTATCGTCATTGACCAGGCGAATAAACGCACCGGATACCTGACCAAAGCTCTGGCGACGAGCCTGAGCATCATGGATAGTGACAACGAAGATGATCTTGTCAACATCAGACGGGACGGCGTCCAGTTTAATTTTCAGCGATTCATCATCACCATCACCTTCACCGGTACGGTTATCACCGGTATGGGTTACGGAACCGTCAGATGACGTCAGGTTGTTATAGAAGATGAAATCTGAATCGCCGCGCACTTTGCCATTTGCGGCCAGCAGGAATGCTGAAGCATCCAGGTCAAAGTCCTGACCGTCTGTTGAACGCGCATCCCAGCCAAGGCCCACCAGGACGTTTTTCATTGACGGAGCTGCTTTACTCAGGGAGACGTTCCCGCCTTTGGAAAGAGAAACACTCATAAAATAACCTCTTCGATTAGTAATTGTTCAGGTTAACACTTCAGGGGATCAGCTCCCCTTTTCCTCAGATTCAGGTTTGCCCGGGAACATGACGCTTGCGAGAATGCCCAGCGCCAAAACACCCAGTACAACATACAGGCTGGTTGTCGCCGCGATGCTGTAACCATGATGCCAAATGTGATCGGTCGCATTCAGGCCCAGTTTTGCCGCGATGAAGAACAGCAGCACGATAACGGCCTTCTCCAGATGAACCAGGTACTGTTTCAGTGCTTCAAGGACAAAGTACAGAGTACGCAGGCCCAGGATAGCAAACATCATGGCACTATAGACGATAAGCGGTTCACGACTGACGGCAATGATTGCCGGTACCGAGTCAAACGCAAACATAACATCCGAGAGTTCAACCACGGCCACACACAGGAACAGAGGGGTCGCATACAGCGCCGCCTTTTTACCACGGCCAATGGTGACATCGCTGTTTTCTGGTTTCGCCAGTTCGGCATCCACTTCCTTCTGGTTAAGCAGGAAAGCATGACCTCTGAGCTTCGGCCAGATAGGGAAGAAGCGTTTAACCATGCGGTAAGCCAGATGCTGGGAATAATCCTCAATTTCATCATCGTCATCACCGCTTTTAAGCATCATGACCGCCGTCCAGGCGACGATGATAGCGAAGACAACTTCAACATACGGCCCCAGACTCAGCAGGCTCGTACCGATGGCGACAAAGATGCCCCTGAAGACGATGGCACCAATGATCCCCCAGTAGAGAACACGGTGGCGGTAACGATCAGGAACGGCGAACCAGGAGAAGATGGCCATCATGACAAACAGGTTGTCGACCGACAGCACTTTCTCCAGCGCATAACCCGTTACAAACAGGCTGGCAACCTCAGCACCGTGGTGGATGTAGAGGAAACCGGCAAATGCCATCGCAACCACAACCCAGAATACGGACCAGAGCGCCGCACTCTTCAGGGAAATGGGCTTGTCATCACGGTGCATAAACAGGTCAATAAAGATGGCACCGACTGAAAGCGCAATGAAAACAATGACCGTTTCAGTCGGGAAGCCGATGTGTGTGGAAACCATATTTTACCCTTAGGGATGTGGATCAGAGGCCAAATTCAGCCGGGTCGAAGCCCAACGCGATAGCGATCTCGCGGGAGGCCAGTTTCTCGTCCTGATCGAAGTTACCGTCACTTTTCGCAACGGCAATACCAACACGTAAGGCCAGCTGAGCGGCCTCAGGCTGATCTTTCAGCGCCAGGATGTATTTCATGGTTTCGCCCTTGCCGATTTCAACATCGAAATCGAAGCTTGAAACCAGTTTATTGAAGAACTCGATCACCTCATTGGTATCGAAGACCTTCAGCTCTTCTGAAGAGCGAAGAAAGCCCATCATTTTCTGCTTTTCTTCCGAACTCACGCCGTCACTCGATACGGCAATACGGGCACATACAGCAACGGTGCCGTGCATAAATTTTTTGTTTTTGAAACGACCAACCTGGCGGGTCAGTTCGTCCCGGCCAGAGTTAATGGCACCTTTTACCTTGTCGAAAAAGCTCATACCTGTTTCCTTTGTTGCTGTGTTATTTAGAACCGGCGCTCCAGCGAAATCCCCAGCCAAATGCCCGGTCCATTTCGTCCTGGCCTTTGAAGTACTGGTTAATTCGCTCGACTTTAATTGCGCCGTTTTCGTTTACGAGTCTGGCAATGGCGCACAATGTGCGACGGTTTTCACCTTCGGTCAGGCGGGTCTCAATGGGCGGTTGATCCGGCACATGAATGGTGACCACACCATCAGTCTTGTCCCAGCTGGGAACACCTTCATAAATAAAGGCGTAAATCAGCACTTCGCGGATATGCTTCCATTCACGTCCATTGATATGCAGCCACTCGCCGTCTGATACATCACCCGTCCGGTCATCGCCCTTGAGCTGAACATACGGTTCATCGCGATAATTACCGAATGCATTACCGAGCGCCTGAATGACCGATTTATACCCGTCCTGAAGCTCAACAAAGGCCCCCAGATCCAGGTCGATTCCTTTGGAGCCGAACATGCCTGCAAAGCCTGATTTGCCGCTGCCCCGGTGCCAGTTCAGGTTGATCCGGATTTCACCGAAGTTATCCCGTTTGGTCAGGCTGATTGCAGGCTTCTCTTTTGTCAGCGATACCTTGCTCAGGCTGATTTTTGTCTCAACTGGCGGAGGGGTTACAACCGGAGGAGTCGGGGCTGCGGGAGCCGGTTCGTCGGCAATATTTACGCCGAAATGCTCTGCCAGCGGTTTAAGTCCACCGTTGAACCCCTGCGCAACGAAGCGGAATTTCCAGTCATTATTACGACGGTAAAATTCACCCAGAATTAAGGCTGCTTCCTGACGGCCGCTCAGTTCGACACTGCCGCTAACCAGGCCGGTAGCCCCTTGCTCCACGTCGATGGAAAGATTACGAAGACCGGACACCGTCTGCCCACCGTCACAGGTCACGGTGAACGCAATTTTCTGGACATCAGGTTTCAGCCGGTTGAGCGCGACAGTAAAGGTTGAGTACTGGCCTTCACTGACCAGGCTGACGGTACCATCATCGTTACGTGGCTGACCATAAAACACCATGTCCGCATCACCCTGCACCTTCCCGTCGGCATACAGGCGAAACGCCGAAGCATCCACCTGGCCGCCCGAGGTGATCCGGACCCGCAACTCCTGGGCTGGAACGGGGGCATTGCCCCCCGGCGTCAGGTTCATTAGCGAATAACCGCTGAAACGATATCGGAGTGCATATCGTCAATTGTGCGGCCGCGACAGGCATGGCCAAGGGCGGTAAAGTCCCAGTTGCCGTTATTACGGCGCAGCGAAGAAATAACGATCCCGGTATGTGAGCCCTGCTCAGTCAGCTTGTAGCGAGCCAGCTCTTTGCCGGTTTGATCGACAACGCGGCAGAACGCGTTTTCGACGTCATTGAACGACTGACCACGGAAGCTGTTTACCGTAAACGCCAGGTATTCAACGTTTGCAGGCAGTCGGGAGAGGTTGACCTTAATCACTTCATCGTCACCGTCACCCTCACCGGTCAGGTTATCGCCACTGTGCACAACAGCGCCGCAGGTGGATTCCAGTTTGCGGAACCAGATGGTGTCAATTGTTTTACCGGTGCTGTCCATTAATACGCAGCCAGCATCGAGATCGATTGAGTCGTTGCCTCCAAACAATCCTCCAAGAAGACCTTTTTTCTTAACCGGATCCCAACCGAGACCGAAATGAAGCTGGCTTAATGCAGATGATTCTTTGCTGAGTGATACCGTCTGGTTCTTAACTAATGAAACCATGTTTTATTCCTTAAAATGGTAATGACCGAGACAATCAAAGGGTTGTTTATTAACTGACGAAGAAAATCATATCATGATGAAGTTCTCTGACAAGGGAAATTTTGGTAGTTTTCTGTAAAAACACAAAAAGAAAATCTTTTCAGGGTGTTAATTTTCTATGTTTAATTTAAATATCAATACTTTATCGGGAATCCAAAAAATACTGACTCACTCCATAACCACAGAAGTTATTAATCATATTATGATTGACATGTAGCTTAGACACTCATAGACTCACTTCTCAATCATAAATTTGCATGGCGTTCCGGATAATTAAAAAAAATGAACAAGAAAATTTGGTTTATGGAAGGTTTATCCTCCCAGCGAGATATTATTCAGGGGGTAAAATCATTTGCACAAAAAAATAATTTTGCCATTACCGTTTTTGCCTCCCACCGTAACGAAAGAAATGAAATCCTTTCCGTTGCCGATTATTCTTTGACTGAACCTGAAGATCCTCAAAAACGTCTCCAGTTTATTCAGGAAACCATTCAGACCTACGGCATCCACCATATTCATGCTGGCCGTAACAGCCAGTGGTTTGAAGAACACCGTTCAGACATTGAATCGACCGGTGCCACCCTTACTACCGGTGCAACGAGCGTCGACTGGTTAACTCTGGCTGACGAAAAAGTTACTTTTGCTCAGTTTATGGAGCAAAAGGGACTCCCGGTTGTACCATCCTGGCGGGTGAATACGCTGGCAGAATTAAAGACACACCTCGCGTCCCCGCCGTTCACTGACAGCCCGGTATGCGTGAAGCCGGTGACGGGTATCTATGGCATGGGATTCTGGCGCTTTGATGACAGTGCTTCGCCTATGGCCGTCTTTAATCATCCCGAACATCGTCTGGTCAGTCCGCAACAGTATATTGCAGCAGCATCAGCTGCTGAGTCGTTTAAACCCCTTGTTTTGATGCCGTACCTGCCAGGCCCGGAATTTTCCGTCGATATCCTCGCGGATAAGGGCGAAATACTCGCAGCCGTGGGACGCCGTAAGGAAGGGGCTATCCAGTATCTGGTAAACGAAGGTAGCGCCTGGGAACTGGCGTGTGACTGCGCCCGGGTTATGAAGGCCGACGGGCTGGTGAATGTTCAGACGCGAAACGATGTGAATGGCAACCCGGTGCTGCTTGAAACCAACATGCGTCCGTCAGGGGGGGTGGGTTATACCCTTCACAGCGGGGTGAACCTTCCTGGGTTATTTGCTGCCTTTAAGCTCGGTCTGATGTCTGAAGATATGGTGCGCCAGAGCGCTAAAAACACCTTTTCTCCGGTTGCGGTGAGATCCATTACGGATGTAATTGCATACCCGGAATCACTCTCTAACCTTTTGAATTAAGGCGTGTTTATGTCTGATAACCTCGAAGATATGATTTATCGCCGTACCCTCTCATGCGGTACGATTCAGGTAATCCGCGATCAGGGTGAAGTTTCGCTCGATGACCTGTTTGATATCGCTGAAAGACGTAACCCGAAACGCGCCTTTCTGTTTGTCAGCAAAGTACTCGGCAGGCACATTCCCGTGCCACCCTCAGTCATGCGGCAGGCCTACAGACAGCTTGCCAGCCAGTTCCCCTCAACGCTAACAGGGCCCGTACTGTTTATCGGTATGGCTGAAACCGCCGTTGGGCTTGGGGCCGGTGTGTTTGATGAAGTGCGCCACCAGCATCGTGAATCTGTATATCTGACCTCTACCCGTCACCCGGTTGATGGCACGTTGCTTTGCGAGTTCAAGGAAGAACACAGCCACGCCACTGATCATCTGATCTATCTGCCAGATGATGAAGAGAAAAGACGTCGTGTTACCAACGCGCGAACGCTGGTTTTGATTGATGACGAGGCAACCACCGGTAATACCTTTATTAACCTGCTTTCTGCCCTGCGTAATACCGGCAAGCTTCAACATATTGAACAGGTTATCGCCGTTACGCTTACCGACTGGAGTGGCAAAGCCTTGTCCGAGCGCAGCACCTTACCCGTCACTTCTGTTTCTCTTGTAAGCGGTCAGTGGGGATGGACCACATTACCAGATGCACCGGTCCCGGACATGCCAAAAGTCAACGTAACTTCACGCGGAGAATGGGACATCCAGGGGAAACAGTCATGGGGTCGACTGGGGATGCTCGCACCTGCGGCCGATCTCGGCCATGAGGTTTCCGTCCGCAAAGGGGAGCGTGTTCTGGTTCTCGGGACAGGGGAATTCGTCTGGGAGCCGTTCCTGCTTGCAGAACGGCTCGAAGCTGCCGGGGCAAAGGCATTTTACGGTTCGACTACCCGCTCCCCTATCGCCGTTGGTTATGCCATTGAGTCCGCCATTTCCTTTACGGATAACTACGGGCTGGGCATCCCCAATTTTGTCTATAACGTCGCCCACCAGCAGTTTGACCGCATTCTTGTGTGTACTGAGACACCCGCAGAAAGTATTGACGCGCAGCTTCTTAAGGCGCTGGCTGAGGTTGCGCCCGTCGTGGAGATTGTTACCTATGAATAAACCCGTTGTTCTGAGCGACCTTGACGACACGCTCTTTCAGACCCGTCGTAAAATGGTGGACGAGCTGGCCCTGGAGCCATTCCGTACCGGTGCCGTTGATCGTACCCTGAATCCACGAAGCTTTATGACGGAAGAACAGTCCATGTTAGTGGACTGGCTTCTGGAGCAGGCTGAACTCATTCCCGTTACCGCACGGGGAACTGAAGAAATCAGCCGCGTACGGATCCCTTTCCACTCCTGGGCAATCACCACGCACGGGGCCGTCATTCTCACGCCTGAAGGCAACCCCGACGAGGAGTGGAAGGCCCATATGCTCGGCCAGCTGGCTCCCTATCAGGAAAAGCTGACATCGATGCAGCGACTGATCACTGAAATGATGGACGCAAAAGGGATTAATGCCTGGGCAAGACTGAACTTCGAATACGGTGAAACGGCGGTTTATATGGTGATGAAACACCGCGACAGCACCCGCCTTGACGAGCTCAATGCCATTGCAGATGAGATAGAAACGGTGTTTCCGACCGAGGGCTTCTACATCCACCGCAACAGTAATAACGTGGCCTGGCTACCCACCCCGGTTGAGAAAGGGCTGGCCGTCAGCTGGCTGCTTGAAAAACTTCGGGCTGAACGCGGCGTTTTCCCCGTAATTGGTCTGGGCGACAGCCTGAGCGATCATCGTTTTATGAAACTGTGCAGCTGGTTTGGCATCCCGCGTCAGAGTCAGTTTGCAGATGCCATTTCACAGCGAATTTTTGGAGAAAATTAAAATGCAGCCACATGAAACATTTACCGGCTCATACCAGCCCGGTGACGTGGAATTTCTGCTAAAGCCGGTTGTCATTGAGATGACGCCGGTTGATCAAAAAGAAGAGCTGATTCAGTCCGGGAAGAAACATTATTCAGACATGCTCAGCCAGGAGCCAGCACCAACACAATGGCATCTTGATTTGTTTCACCGGGCGCTGGATCGGGGCGCAGAGAGGCTTGCAAAAGAAGTCACACAGCTCGCTATTTCTCTGGCCGAACGCTTCGGTGATGAGCCCATTGTACTGGCCAGTCTTGTCAGAGCTGGCGTACCGCTCGGCGTTATGCTGCACCAGGCCCTGCGTGACATGGGGAAAACCTCATGGCATTACGGCATCAGCATCATCCGGGATCGTGGAATTGACGGTGCAGCACTCGACGTCATTGAAGAGCGGCATGGTACCAGCGGTATTGTCTTTGTTGACGGATGGACAGGTAAAGGCGCAATTACCGGAGAGCTTGTACGCGCACTGAAAGATCGCCCGGGCTATCCTGAGCAGCCGCGACTGGTTGTCCTGGCCGATCCCTGTGGCTGTTCCTGGCTTGCAGCAAGTGATGATGACTGGCTCATTCCTTTTGGCATCATGGGTGCGCCGGTATCAGGTCTGATCTCCCGGTCAGTATGGTCCTCTGAAGGATTACATGGGTGCATGGTTTGCGAGCATCTCAGTGAATTCGAATGCAGCCGGATGCTTGTCGATACCGTCGCTCATTTCCGTAAGAAGTTAACACCGACATCCCTCGCTCCCCTGAGCTGGAATACGGAGTCAGCCCGGATCTTATGGCAGACAAGTCGCGACGTTATCGCGTTCCTGGCCGATGAATTTAAAGTGGACAGCGTCAATCGTATTAAACCCGGTATTGCTGAAGCAACCCGGGCTGTATTGCGTCGGGTACCGGACCATATATTTGTGCGTTCTATTGACGACCCGGACGTTGCCTTGCTTGTAGGGCTTGCTCGTGAAAAGGGAATAGTTGTTACAGAAATGGGGGGAACCCTCGGCCAGTATCGGGCTGTAACCATTATCAAGAAGGTACTCTGATGAAAAATCGTCTTTCTCCCTGGAATCTGGGAGCCACGCTATACATGCCTGCAACACGGGAAGATATTGCTGATGCCGTCCTGCATGGGAAAATCCCGGGTTTGCGCTCTCTGGTAATTTGCCTTGAGGATGCTGTCAGTGAAGCAGACATCCCCATCGCCCTCAAAAATCTGGAGCACCTGCTGCACGAGCTCAGTAACAGCATGCGTAGCCTGGGTAAAAATGACTGGCCTCTGGTGTTCATTCGCCCCCGGCATGCCGACATGGGCAGATGGTTAAAAGCGCATTATGATCTTTCCGCTGTCGACGGGTTTGTGTTGCCGAAATTTACCCTCAGTTCGTTAGCTGAATGGTGGGATATCATGGGCGGGACTCACCTGTGCATGATGCCAACGCTGGAAACAGAAGACGTCTTTGACGTGGTTCAGATGCGGGAGCTGGCCACCCGTCTGGTGGAACATCCCTGCCACGACCGCATTATTGCGCTTCGAATCGGCGGCAACGATCTTATGAACGTTGTGTCGCTTCGCCGTCCCCGGGACCTGACGCTGTATGACAGCCCGATGGGCTACGTCATCAAAATGCTCGTTTCGGTCTTCGGCCCGCGTGATTTTGCCCTGACCGCGCCCGTATGTGAGCATATTGACGATCATGCCGTAATGGCCAGAGAGCTGGCTCTTGATATGGCACATGGGCTTGTTGGGAAAACGGCCATTCACCCGGGTCAGATAGAGGTCATTCAAAACGCGCTGATGGTCACTCAGGGTGAGCATTCTGACGCTCTGCGGATCCTGAACTCGACCCAGGCCGTGTTTAAGTCGCAGGGAGCAATGTGTGAACCCGCCACACATCGCCGCTGGGCGGCTGGCATTCTGGACAGAGCTCGTTTTTATGGGTTACAGAACGAGCAAAGCGCTGATGGAATCAGATTACTTACCGTGACCCAGCATCATTAAGGAAATCATAATGGGGTTCAGGTTCAGAAAGTCGATCAACATTATTCCTGGTGTTCGCCTCAACCTGAGTAACGGTGCACCGAGCCTGAGTGTCGGGCCGAGAGGTGCTTCCGTTTCTTTTGGAAGCCGGGGGACCTATGCCAATCTGGGCTTGCCCGGTACCGGGCTGAGTTACCGTACCCGGCTTGACCGGGCCGCGCGTTCCGGAGGTGGGAACCGGACGGCTACCGACCCGGGGCTCAGACAGGCGCTTGAGCAGGAAGCCGCTGATCTCATGTCAGCGGTGACCGCAATCCGTAATATTCACGAGCTGACGCCGGATCCCAAAACAGGCATCAGCTGGGCAGAGCTGGAAGCAGTATACCTGCATAACAGAACGTCGCCTTTTCAGGTTCCGGCACCGGTGCGTCCAGAAAAGCCAGACTATCTTGCATTGCCGGAAAAGCCTGCCGAGAGCGAAGGCATTAGTTTTCTGGGTAAATGGTTTGAATCGGAATCAGCTAAAGCTGAGCGCCACGCCGAAAATCTTCGCCGGTGGCAGCAGGAGCTGATTGATGTGGAGCGTGAGAATACCCTTCGACAGCACCGGTACCAGCAACAACGGACGGCCTGGGCCGAACAGTATGCAAACTGGAAGTTTGAGGCTGAAGAACATGAAAAACGGCTCGCCACGGCTCAGGCAGATGCCCGGCAGCAGTTCCGGACAGACGCCGCGTTTTTCGAATCATACCTGGCGGGTGTGCTGGCAGAAACTGAATGGCCGCGTGAAACGCTTGTTGCATTTGAAGTAAAGCCGGAGCTATCAGCAGTCCTGCTGGATGTTGATTTAGCTGAGATTGAAGATTTCCCTGATAAGATTTACGGCGTTAATGCCCGGGGCACGGAGCTGACGGAAAAAGCCATGACGCAAAAAGCCGTACGCGAAAACTATGCCCGCCACGTCCATGGCTGCTTGTTCCGCCTGGTCGGTATCGTTTTACATACGCTACCGTTCGACAACGTGATTGTGTCAGGCTTTACGCAACGGGTCAGTAAGCGGACCGGCTATCTGGAGGATGAGTATATCCTGTCCTGCAAATGCAGTCGCAGCCAGATGTCGTCAGTAAATTTTGCAGGCTTAGAACACATTGATCCGGTTGAAGCGTTAGGCGATCACCCGGTTATTCGAAAGATGAGCAGTACCTTCATTTTTCAGCCTATTGAACCACTAACCCTTTAAGCAGGCTAAATCTTACGATGCAATTAAATACCAGACAGGCCCGGATTTTTAAGCTTGCCAACTTACTGGGCACCGGCAAGCCCGTTTCCGCTGCCAACATTATAACCAGTCTGGAATGCTCAGAGCCGACATTAACCCGGGCACTCAAAGAGCTACGCGAGTCATATTCTGCGGAGATCAAATACAGCAAGGCAGGTCATTCATACCATCTCGTTAATCCGGGCCAGCTGGATAAAAAGACCCTTCGCCGGATGAATGAAGCGCTCGCACAGAATGCTGAACTGAAAACCGGTGAGTCCACAGGGAAGGTCGTACTCGATAAGGATAAAAAAACAGCCGTGTCATTATCGCTACGCATGCGGATTTTAAGAAAAATTGACCGTCTGGCTGCGCTGAGTGGCTCGACCCGAAGTGAAGCGGTAGAGAAGCTGGCTCTGCACTCCGTTGATGAACTGATAAAAGAATACAGCGCTAAAAAGTCCTGACGCTAAATCTCAGACCGGGGTGAAAACCCCGGTTTTGTCATATTTCACCTCTGTATCTGCGTGACGGAGTTTTGATCTATTCTCCTCCCGCAATGTCAGCAGCGCCTTTCTGCCTACAAAACCTGGTGTCTTGACATCCTCTTGTGCTACACATCAATCTTTGGGCGATTTACACTCCATTCATGCAGATCTGTGATGTATGATGATTTTCATACATAAGAAAGTTTATTTTTGCCGGAGTTTTTTTCAGAAATCTTATATTCCAGTACGGTCTGAATTTTTTTCTCTGATAAGAGGCCATTCACATGTCGGTAATTCAATGGTGGTTAACTTATTTCTTTAATGCCGCTTCTGAGTATTTAATCTCCACCCGACAGATGTCGTGCCGTTTTATCAAATCTACAAACTCTGGCCTCTTCCTGAAACTACTCTCCTCTTCCGATCTCTTAAGAAGGAATTACATTTGAGACGCTTACCCGTATATCTGCTACTCGACACGTCCGGCTCTATGCACGGAGAGCCTATCGAAGCGGTTAAGAATGGCGTTCAGACGCTGCTTACCACGCTGAAACAGGATCCGTATGCACTCGAAACGGCTTACGTGTCAGTGATCACCTTTGATTCTTCAGCCCGACAGGCAGTCCCCCTGACAGACCTCCTGAGTTTCCAGATGCCAGCACTAACAGCCAGCGGCACCACCTCTCTTGGCGAAGCGCTTACCCTGACGGCCAGCTCCATTGCCAAAGAAGTACAGAAAACGACGGCTGACACTAAAGGTGACTGGCGTCCCCTTGTATTCCTGATGACGGATGGAAGTCCGAATGATGACTGGCGTAAAGGCCTGAATGACTTTAAAGCGGCCAGAACCGGCGTTGTTGTGGCATGTGCAGCCGGGCATGATGCCGATACCAGCGTCCTCAAAGAAATCACTGAAATCGTGGTTCAGCTCGATACAGCTGACAGTTCGACGATTAAAGCTTTCTTTAAATGGGTCAGTGCGAGCATTTCGGTAGGCAGTCAGAAAGTGGAGTCCAGCAAAAAAGAAGTGATCGGTCTTGAAGACCTGCCACCGCCGCCGCCAGAAGTAAACGTGGTCTTATAATTTTATTAATTAAGGGGATGTCATGTCTGTCAGTCTGAGCAAAGGCCAGGGCGTAAGCCTGAAAAAAAATGAATACGATCTCTCGTCCGTTACTATCGGCCTGGGTTGGGATATTAATGAGGAAAAGAAAGGTTTCCTCGGCGGGATCTTTGGTAAAAAAGAAGAAGAATACGACCTTGATGTGATCGCTTTCCTGTGTAATTCAGCCGGAAAGGTGACCGATCTCGGCAATGTGGAAAATGGTAAACCAACGCTTGTGAATGGCGATATCATCTTTTTCAACAGCCTTCGCCATAAGTCAGGAAATATCTGGCTGACGGGCGATAACCGAACCGGAGCCGGTGACGGTGACGATGAGCAAATTATTGTGCGCCTGAATTCCCTTGACGCTCAGTACGAGAAAATTGTGTTCATCGTTCAGATCTACAATGGTGAAAAGCTCCAGCAGCACTTTGGTAAAGTTCAGAATGCCTTCATCCGGGCAGTAGATGCCCGTAATATTGAAATGGCACGATTCGATCTTTCTGGCGGACCCGCCTTCGCCAGCCAGCGCTCCATGGTTTTTGCCGAGCTGATACGCGAGGCTACAGGCTGGAAACTCAGGGCAATTGGTGAGCCTTCAGAATCAGATTCGTTTGTCTCGCACCTGAGGAATTACATGTGATGCGCCGCCTGCCTGTTTACCTTGTTATCGACACATCCGGCTCGATGCGCGGTGAGTCCATCCATTCCGTTAACGTTGGAATTCAGGCGATGCTTAGCGCTCTTCGCCAGGATCCCTACGCCCTCGAAAGCGTTCATATCTCCATTATCACCTATGACAATGGGGCGCGTGAGTTCATTCCTCTCACGCCGCTGGAAGACTTCCAGTTTTCTGATATCGTTGTGCCAAGCGCAGGCGGGACGTTCACCGGTGCTGCCCTTGAATGTCTGATGCAGTGTGTTGAACGGGATGTACGTCGCTCAGATGGTGATACAAAAGGAGACTGGCGTCCTCTGGTATTCCTGATGACTGATGGAACCCCTTCTGATGCCCTGGCGTACGGTGAAGCGGTAAAAGCGATTCGCGGCCGGGGATTCGGATCCATCATTGCCTGCGCCGTTGGTCCTAAAGCAGGCCATGAGCACTTAAAACAGCTCACCGATAAGGTTGTGTCTCTGGAGACGCTAGATTCAACCGCGTTTGCAGGTTTCTTTAAATGGGTATCGGCCAGCGTGTCTTCCGGCAGCACAAGCGCGGGGATCAATAACGGAACTGATACCCTTCCCCCTCCTCCACCAGAAATCCAGCTGGTGCTCTGACAGACAGAAAGGTGCTGCTTTCCGGGCAGCACCTTTCTGTACAGCAACGTTTTCTGCTGGCCGTACCAGCCGTACGAGGAAAATTATGAGACGCCTTCCCGTGTTTTTTGTCCTGGACTGTTCAGAGTCCATGATTGGTGAAAACCTGAAAAAAATGACTGATGGTCTGCAAATGATCGTCGGAGATTTAAGAAAGGATCCACACGCACTTGAAACAGCCTGGGTTTCGGTAATCGCATTTGCCGGTGTAGCCCGTACGATTGTACCTCTTCACGAAATTGCCTCGTTCTACCCTCCCCGCCTTCCCGTTGGCGGCGGTACGAGCCTTGGGGCCGCATTGCGTGAGCTGACCGTACAAATTGATACCCAGGTCAGAAAAACCACTCATGAGGCTAAAGGCGACTGGAAACCCGTCGTGTATCTCCTTACCGACGGACGTCCGACTGACGACACAACCGCAGAAGTGAAGCGCTGGAAGGATCACTACGCGAGTAAAGTGAATCTCATTGCCGTTGGCCTGGGGCCGTCAGCGGACCTGAATACCCTGCGGCAACTGACAGAGAATGTCATGCTGTTCACCGAGTCTCAGGAAGGGGACTTTACCCGCTTCATCAAATGGATCACAGCCTCGGTTACGGCGCACAGCCGCAGCGTCGGAGACGACAAACAACCTGAGCTCAGCCAGACTGAATACATAGTCCGGCTGGCCAAGGACGAGCCAGTAAAAGCGTACGACGAAAACTGCGTTACGCTTACCGGCCGTTGCAGCAAGACCCGTCGTCCGTATCTGATGAAGTATGAACGGCCACCAGCAAGGATTTCCGGGCTCGATTTCAGCCTGAACCTGAACAGCTTTAATATTGCCGGATGCTATCCCATCGATGAGGACTATTTTGCATGGTCAGATGCCACCGCTACCGGTTTGCAGGTAAACACCAGCGAACTGCATGGCGTACCGGGTTGCCCTCACTGCGGTAATGCCAGTGCGTTTGCCCTGTGCTCATGCGGAAAATTGCTGTGCATTGACGGCCCGGATGACGTGATCTGCCCGTGGTGTGAAACAGGTCTGTCATTCAGCAATGATGGCGGAAACACTAACTTCGACGTAAACAGAGGGAGAGGTTGATGTCGCAAAATGCTTTACTTGAAGAGAAGATTATCCGCTTAGTGCTGTCTGAGCTGGGCCACCCTGTAGAAGGTGAGCGGCTTTTTCTTCTATCGCACGACCCTTCCCTTACTGAAGAGATTATGCGGCTTAAAGAGCGGATTGAGAGCCTTGCACAGGGTTTATCTGCGCGGGTTAGCGAAGGTTATAACGACGCAGAGATCGCCCCCTCGTCAGCATCCAGCCTTTCCGATCAGCAACAAACGGTCGTAAGTGATGCAGATAACCCGGGCATTGACGCTACCGATACACCATTACTGCAACCCCTGCCAGAAAATGAACCTCATCCTCCGTTCTGGAAGCTGATGCCTTATTACGAATTTGATAAACCAGCACAGAGGGAAGACGAAAACCTGTCTTCCCTGGTATTAAAACCCGGGCAGATACCGACAGGCCAGCAGCGGGCCGGATTAGCTGTGCCACCTGCCGTTCCCCCGAGAGCTAAAATAGTTATTCCCAACGCCCGCGCAGGCGAACGTTTCTCTTCGCCGGTTGCTATAGTTCTGGATGAGGGCCAGCAGGCTACTGTCAGGGACGTTGTCTTTCCCAGGAACATTGGCCTGACCTTTGACAAAGAGCATAAGTTGCTGACAGGTACACCCACCGAAAGCGGCGATATAGAGCTTTCAGTACTCTGGTCATGCGCTTCGCACGACGAATGCGAAACAAAACAGCTTTTTATAGTCAATCCCGATCCGAGAAGCCTGTGGAAGGTGGTAGAGCCACCAGCAGGCGCTTCCTACCCTAAGTCCCATCTGGACGCTGCTGGCCTGGTCAGGGGTGACATACGTATTGCTGCCGCCAGTCGCCGGGGACGATCTCATGAGCATGCCGGGAGCTTCAGAGATGACGACTTCTATATCAACCACTGCCAGGAAACAGGATGGTCTGTCATGCTGGTCGCAGATGGGGCCGGTAGTGCGGTAAATTCCCGGGAAGGCTCCCGGATTGCAGTCCAAACGGCTGGCGATTACCTTTTCAATCAGCTCAGTGGTTTGAAAGGCGTCCATCTAAAGCAGCACATCACGGCGTGGGAAGGGAGCGATCAGCAGGCAACCATAAACGCCATGCTTCATCATTTTAAACAGGCAGCTACGCTCGCGGTCAACAGTATCCAGAACGAAGCCATTTGTGCAGAACAACCTGTGAAATCCTATTCAACAACCCTACTGGCAACTGTAGCGCTACGAACTGATAATGAGCTGTTTGCGGCTGCATTCTGGCTTGGTGATGGTGCGATAGGTGCATACAGCCCTTCCGGTAAAGTCAGGATACTGGGAAATCCCGATAGCGGAGAATACGCAGGACAAACCCGCTTTCTTGACCAGAGCATTATCGCAGACCCCTCGTTTAGCGGCCGCATCAGCGTGGGTAAATGGAATGATGTATCTCACTTGATCCTCATGACAGATGGCGTATCAGACCCTCTGTTTGAGACAGATAACGGGCTTCGCAGTGACGAAAAATGGACCCGTCTCCTTGATGAGCTCATCCCTGTCCTTACAGACGCCAGTATTGCGCCTGAGAGGTTAGGCGACTGGCTTAACTTTTTCTCCACAGGGAACCACGATGACCGCACTATTGCGGTGTTGTGGTAAGGGATACGCTTCTTCGGTGATCAATATGGCAAATATTGTTACGTGCAAAACAAAGGACGGCGAAACAGTCCAGTATGTTGACGAGGTAATTGGTTCGGGCTCGATGAAGGATGTTTACTTCTCGCCTGATAAATCATACGTCGTCGCTTTTTATCATAAACCGCAGAACGAGCAGGCCCGGGATCGGATTGATATGATCACCGGACGCTACAGGCAAAACATTTTTGGCCAGTCCGGAGGTGAATACTGGAAGGACCTGTTTTGCTGGCCGACCCACGTTGTTGAGCATGGGGATAAAATCGGCATCGTGGTTCCAACCTACAAAAGCTACTTTTTCTTTAAATACGGCTCTAAAAACGATGATTTTCTTGGCATAAAAGGCCGTGAAAAGGAAGGCAAATGGTTTGCCAGCGCCAGCAACCAGAATAAATTTCTCGACCCACGTGAACGAGGCAATACGCTTACCTATCTCAAGGTCTGTCTGCTGCTAACAAGAGCCGTCAGAAGGATGCATGCGGCAGGTCTCTGTCACAGCGATCTAAGCTATAAAAACGTGCTTATCGATCCAGAAATGGGACATGCCTGCATCATTGACGTAGACGGCCTGGTTGTCCCTGGAAAGTATCCTCCCGACGTCGTGGGCACCCCGGATTTTATCGCTCCGGAAGTGGTGAAAACCAGCCATCTTTCCAAAGAGGATCCGAACCGCGTATTGCCAAGCATTTCTACTGACCGTCATGCGCTGTCGGTGCTTATCTACATGTATCTGTTCTTCCGTCATCCGCTACGTGGCGGAAAAATACATGACATGTCGGATGAAGTACGTGATGAGACCTTATCTATGGGTGAGAAGGCACTCTTCATTGAACATCCGACAGACAAAAGCAATGCAGTCAAAGTCAGTCAGCTATCCTCCTTTTCACTGCCCTGGGCTGACCCGGAGAAAATTCCTTACACCATCATGGGCCCTTATCTGACGCCTTTGTTTGAACGCGCCTTTATTGATGGCTTACACGATGCCACTAAACGCCCGACCGCCGATGAGTGGGAAAGTGCCCTGGTTAAAACAGTCGATCTGATACAGCCCTGCCAGAACAAGGCGTGTGAACAGAAATGGTACGTTTTCTCAGGTAAGACAAAGCCGGTTTGTCCCTACTGCGGTACGCCATACAAGGGTAAATTACCGGTTCTAAATTTATATTCATCCCGAAAGGAAGGCAGTTATCGTCCTGACGATCACCGGTTGATGGTGTGGAGCGGGCAGTCAATCTATGCGTGGCATGTGAATCGCCTCATTGCGCCAAATGAGCGCACAACCGATGCACAAAGGAAACGAGTTGGGTATTTTGTTTTCCATAACGATCAGTGGTGGTTAGTAAATGAAGGCATAAATGGGCTTATGTCATTACCGGATAAACGACAGATTGCCATTGGTGAAAAAATTGAACTGACGAATAACGCTCAGTTTGTTCTGTCAAAGGAGGAAGGCGGCAGGCTAGTCGTCGTTCAGTTAGTAGAAAACTAACGTGTAGTGGTCAAGTAATACTGGCCACAGTTTTACAGTAAAAATGGTATCTGTTCTCTGACTCTTCCGGCGTCAGCCCACCGTTATAATGGTGAGGTCTGACGCTGTTGTAGTAGTTCAATATGTAATCATTAATTTGCTGCCGGGCCTCGTCCTTGCCTGCGTAACCATTCGTTGGCACCCATTCTGTTTTCAGACTGCGGAAGAAGCGTTCCATGGGGCTGTTATCCCAGCAGTTTCCCCGCCGACTGACGCTTTGATTTATTCTGCAACGCCAGAGAAGTTGTTGATATTTAAGGCCTGTATACTGGCTTCCCTGGTCGCTATGGAACATGACATCCCGGGGTTGGCCACGCGTCTCATAGGCCATCCGCAGGGCACTGCTTATCAGTGCGGTATCGGCATGCGCTGACAGACTCCAGCCGATAACCCTGCGGGCAAAAAGATCCATAACAACCGCCAGATAGCACCAGCGATTTCCTGCCCAGAGATACGTAATATCTCCACACCATACCCGGTCTGGCTCCGGTACTGCGAACTGACGCTCAAGCAGATTCGGCAGGCTGGTATGCTCCTGACGGGCATTTTTATACTGATGTTTTCCGGGCTGACAACTGCTCAGGTTCAGATATTTCATCAGACGCCCGGCACGGTAACGGCTCATCGGGACCCGTTTTGAGTCAGCATTTCAGCCAGAGTGCGCGCGCCCGCAGAGCCCCGACTTTGGTTCCACGCCCGGCGTATTTCGCTGCACAACCTGACTCGTGCCGGATTAACCGTATCGCGTCGTTTTCGCCAGTACCGGTAACTGCTGCGGTGTATTTCCAGAGCAGAACACAGGCTGACAACCGTGTGGCTGTCACTTAGTCTGGCGGCTATCGTGAACCGTTCAGCGAGTCGGACATTAAGAGCGCGGTAGCCTTTTTTAATATCGTATTTTGTTCCTCCAGACGGCGAACTTGCTTTTCCAGCTCGCGGATACGTTGCTGGTCTGGAGTAATGGGTGTGGCAGAGGGCGTAATCCCCTGGCGCTCTCGCCTGAGCTGGCGTACCCAGCTCTCAAGCGTGGTTGAACCGACATTCATCGCTTCACTGGCCTGTCGATATGAGTAGCCCTTATCAACAATCAGCTGTGCACATTCCAGCCTGAACTCAGGGGGGAAGGTTCGTTTGGTTTTCTTGTTCATTAAGTCACCTGTTTTGTGTTGTGGTGAGAATATCACCTTTCATCAGGTGGCCAAATTTAGTGTGCCACTACAACGGACGCCCATAACGACTAAAACGTTCTGGCAGAATACTGAACCTGTTTAATGAATCACTATATTAAGCTGTGTTAAATTTAAGCTGCCAGAAAAACTGACTGTCTGTGCCGGATATGCGGTTCACCGCCTGCGGCAAGGGTTTAATGCGCAAAGCTCAAGTTGTTTATAAAAGTGAATAGTTTTGTGGCTCTACCCTGCCGCCCTCCTTTACGGCCTAGTGGGAGCGAAGCTGCAAAATGCGAATTTTAATAAATAGTGAAGTTTAATCCGGCAAAACAATCAGATTTATCCTCTAAAGGTTCTCAAGATGTTCCTTTTGTTTTTTTAAGCCTGAAATTCTGTGTAACTTCCAATATATGAAAGGTGATCGCTAAGGCAGTCACCGAACTCGATAATAAAACCACTAATCGCCAGTCGCCAGTTCTGGAGCGGTATACTCCATTTTTTCGACGCATCCTTGATCGGCAGAGATATAATCTTCCGTACCGGTCATCTGTCGGGAACATTTTGCGTTTATAACTTGATAAGGTACAGTGGATCCCATATATGTATATTGAGGATGTCCCTCTGAAACTCAGGAATCCGTATCATGGGTTTAAAACCAGGTCCCAAACCAATTGCCAAGTCAACAGGAAAGCCAGATCAACGTCGTCGCGATAATAAGGATACGCCCGGTAATACACCCGGATTGAAACCCAGTAAATCTACCGGGAAATGATAATGAAGGGTATAAGTTTCGTACTTATACCCTTATTAGGAACGAAGTTGCAAACTTCGGTTACTGGAGTGGAACATCCCAGCGTTTTACAGCTGTCGCTGAAACCGGTACGCAGTAAGCGGCATCTTTCTGGAGTTTAAGCCTGACATCTGTATCGAACTCAGAATCCAGCGGATTAAATTTCCAGCTTTCCCTATAGGATTTGATTATTTCTTCAGGGCAAAGAAAACTGAATTGATTGGTGGTAAATATAGAAACAGCCCGAACCGAGTAATATTCTCCTGCTTTGATTTTTTTCCTATCCCAAACTGAATTAGAAAAAAACTCCTCCGGATACTCGCTAGATTTTATAATATAGCTGTGGGTGCTGAAATCACTTATACCTGAAAGTTTAATGACGGAATGAGTAAATATAACAGGTAAAACAGTTATTTTTGTAGAAATAAATAACAGTATCATCAGAGACACTATCAGGGAAGTGCTAATTTTTTTGGGGAGTTTATCCTTGGCATCCATTCTGAGGTAAACGAGGCCAGGCAAAATTGTCATAAAAAAAACCATATAAGACATGAACGCCATTCCGGCCACGATCCTGAAACTTACCTTTTCAGTTGAAGCAGAAATATTCCTGAATACTATTTCCAGTGGAAACACCTGAAGATGCGCCAGCAGTGCTATACAGAGCGGGATGGCCACATAAATCTGGCATCGCCGCATCCATCTCACCTTCGTATTTTTAATTGATAAGTCGTGTTCTAGATATTTTCGGTTTATCAGGCAGGAAATAATTATGGTCAGTACACCGATACTTAGCAAAGACAGCCAGCCTGAATTATTTTTTACGGCCTGGCTGAAATCGAAAGCATAGTAAAATACATAGATAAACGCCATCGGGAACAGTCCTGACAGCATCAGTATCGATAAAAAGTTATTCTGAATTTTATTGTATGTAGGAAGATTATTGATGTCCAGAGGAATGATAATCGGCATGAATATAGAGATTATAAAAAAGATAAATAACAGAATCGCTAATGAGAATACGGCTGCGCAGCAGACCATAGCGAATAGACTCTTGATGCTCATCACCTCAAAGAAAACATCGAGTCTGTCAAGACGACTGAAATATCCCCAGAGCACAGTCAGCGCGATCCCTGATATGATGCCAGACGGAGTTAATATCGAAATTAACAGCGTCTTCCATTTTTGATTCATTGTTAACATTCCCTCTTTATTATGGTGGTTAAGCTAAATTAGCAGCGTTACAGCGTACAGGCACCTACCCGAATCTGACCGTCAACAGCTGTTCGAGCTGCAATGACCGAAGAATGGTTTCAGTTTTTTCTGCTTATTAAAATGTACCTTTGAAAAAGTAGACTTTCTGCGGTACGCTCTGACAGTAAGTTTGCCCCCGATTTTTTACGCAGCGCGCCGGACGGAGCCCGACATGATCCTGATTCCCGATGACGAACCGGAGCTGAGTCTGCCCGCAGCCAGTGAGGAATTCCTGCCGGCGCTGTCAGGTGAGAATGCCCCGGTCAGCCCGGCCCGGGCCTACCTGCTTTCACTCAATTCCCACCGCAGCCGGCAGACCATGGCCTCGTTCCTGAACATCGTCGCCGTTATGCTCGGAGCTGCCTCCCTGGAGTCCTGCAGCTGGGGCAGCCTGCGGCGCCATCACGTGATGGCCGTGACCGAACTGCTGCGCGACACCGGCCGGGCCACCGCCACCGTCAACACCTATCTTTCGGCACTCAAGGGCGTGGCGAAGGAAGCCTGGATGCTCAGGCTGATGGACGTGGAGAGCTTCCAGCACATCCGGGCGGTCCGTAACCTGCGCGGCAGCCGTCTTCCGCGCGGCCGGGCCCTGCCGCCGGAGGAGATCCGGGCGCTGTTCGGTGCTTGCGAGGCCGATGACTCCAGCATTGGGGTGCGCGATGCGGCGATGCTGGGTGTCATTCTCGGCTGCGGCCTGCGACGCTCGGAGGCCGTGGGGCTCGATTTGTGTGACATTGTCACAGATGAGCGGGCGCTCAGGGTACTGGGTAAGGGGAACAAGGAAAGGCTGGCCTATATGCCGGCGGGCACCTGGCAGCGGCTCAGAAAGTGGATCGATGACGTGCGGGGAGAAAAAGACGGGCCGCTATTCACCCGTATCCGCCGCTTTGACACCCTGACGAACGACCGGCTTACCGACCAGACGGTGTACCATGTCCTGCAGGTGCGCCAGCGCCTGGCTGGGATTGCAAAATGCGCACCGCACGATTTAAGGCGAACCTTTGCGACCTCCATGCTGGATAACGGCGAGGACTTAATCACTGTAAAGGATGCCATGGGGCATGCCAGCGTCACCACCACCCAGCAGTACGATCGCCGCGGCGAAGCGCGCCTGCGCACGGCTCGTGACCGTCTGGATCTGATATGAACTTAATAACATACCAAGATGATAAGTTAACAAGATAGTGTGCAAAGATGCTCGCAGGCTGCGCGATTTTCTCGAATGGTTCAACAGTGGAACTTCCGTTAAAGTAGGTCTGCCGGTTATCCTGCTTCCCCTTCTGAACCGGGGTGGTTTGGATATGCGGGATGGCCGGTCCTTTTCGTTCTTTCGCCGGGTACCATATGTGATTTTGAGGGTTATGAAGCGTGAAAATCTTCTGCAACTTCAGAAAAGTAGCTGAGTAACCGGGTATCTCTCGCTGGCATACGTTCATGAGCCGGTGTTATCAGCCCCATCAGCAGAAAGCGGCCGCTATCCCACATGTGTTCTGTGTAAATGAGATAATGATCTGAGGTACGGTTGTAATTCTCTTGTCTGGCACTCCAGGTGAGCTGGAAATGCAGATTAACGTGAATATGCTGGACGTTAGCATCGACAGCGAATGGCGGGAAATCAAAGGGGGCGTCCCTTCCAAGGAGATTCGACGGTGCGCCAGTTGATTTATACGTGATGAACTCTGCCTGTAGCTGACTCTCCAGCTCAGGGTAAACGGCAAACGTGGGCTGGAAAAACGAATCCCACGTGACATGACTGTACTCAGCCGTTAACGCCATTTGGCCGCAGCCCTGTCGCCTGAATCCAGCAGGTGATTCATGGCCGAGAGGTTGATTCCAGAGTCACGCACTTCTGTCGTTCGCGTGATTTGATCAATCAGACTAAGGTAGTTTTTGGTCGCAAGACTGACCATCTTAATGGCCTTAAAGAACGCAAACTCAACAGAATTCCTGTCATACGACTGAATGATGTTTTTTTCCGGCAACATCAGAACAAAGGACTCTGCGATACCTGCGACATGGATAGTATGATTTCTGATGTCGCTGGCGACTTTGATAGCGCCGGAGAAATCGCTGTCTGCATACCGGGCCAGCTCAATGCGACTTGAGCGTAATTCTTCAGCTACGTCATTGAGAGCAACAGTGAGCTCGCTGATATCGGTTTTGTTGACTCTGGAGCCCATTTCGTAAACCCGTTCAACAATCGTAGGCTGACACGCAACCGCTTTGGGTTGCGGCTGGAAACTGGCAAGAACCAGTGCCACTGCGGCCTGCAAGTGCTGGATTTTAAATTTCACGACGACGGACTCCATAATCATCATCTCTCGACGAGGCGCTGCATTTTACTACTGAACTTAACTATATGCTAAAAAAAGTTGGTTGCATATGTGGCTGGCACAGCAAACAGGAAATTGAAATCCTCTATCTGGCCGTGGCTTTCAGGATTGCTGCCTGGAGTCTTTCAGCGGTTACGGCTTCCGGGAAAACCGTGATGGTATCAGGAGTCGCTCCGCTAACGGGCATGACGATGATCCCCGGCGTTCCGGTGAGTCCCAGCGCCTCAGCCAGGTTACTGTTTTTCTCCAGGGATGCGGTATGGTCGCCAGGAGCTGGGGTGGTCAGTCCCGCCTTTGACGCTGCTCCGTGAATATCCTCCGCCGTCAGTTTGCCTTCATTATGACCGGTGGCGTAGATGGCATTGTGATAGGTGACATAGGCCTGCGGCCCTTTCTTTTGCCAGACCGTCAGCCCCTGCTGTGCTGCCTGAAATGAAGCTTCCCAGCGACCACCAAAAATTGGCCACTCCTTAAAGTGGTAGCGGACGTCCGGCTGCGCTTTCATAACCTTCTCCAGCTCCGGCGCAAAGCGGCTGCAGAACACGCACTGGTAATCAAAGAATTCAATCACCGCGACTTTTGCATTTTCAGGCCCGTAAGCCGGTGTGTCCGGATCATGCAGAAGGTTCGCCTGATTCTCCATCACGCTGAGTGCAAACATTTTCTGCTTACGTACCTCCTGCTGTTCCTGCAGCTTTTGACTGACCGTCACGAGAATCTCCGGGTGGGAGATCAGATAGTCGGCAGCGATTTCTCCGATACGAGCCTCCTGCTCCGGACTGAATACCGCCTGAGGGGCCGAAGCGTGTGCCATTGAAACAAAGCCAATGTATGTTGTAACTATTAATGCAGTTAATTTGTTTGCTTTCATAGATGGGGTTTGAGGGCCAATGGAACGAAAACGTACGCTAAGAAGGTAATTCATTGTTTAAATTAAAATTTAATTCTCTCAGTTCCCCCTTCAAAATATCCTCCGGTAGCGTGAACGTATAATGCCCCAGCATATTGATATGCCCGTGCATCAGTGGGGATAACCGGACGATATCTTCACCCCCGGTTTCTTCTCCATTCCTGCGCATCCAGCTCAGGGCTTCCTGCATATAAAGTGTGTTCCACAGTACCACTGCGTTAGTGACGAGGCCCAGTGCACCCAGTTGATCTTCCTGACCTTCACGATAGCGCTTTCTGATCTCACCGCGCTGCCCGTAGCAGATCGCCCTCGCCACAGCATGGCGGCCTTCTCCCCGGTTTAGCTGCGTCAGGATCCGCCGACGATAATCTTCATCATCAATATAATTTAGAAGGTACAGCGTCTTGTTGACGCGCCCCACTTCCATGATCGCCTGTGCCAACCCTGATGGGCGCGAGCTTTTCAGCAAAGAGCGAATGAGTTCTGAAGCATGAATGGTACCCAGTTTCAGCGAACCGGCGGCTCGCATCATCTCATCCCACTGATACTCGGCTTTCGACAGATCGGCACAACCACGAGCCAGTTCGTCTAGTGCACCGTAATTTGCCGATTTATCCACCCGCCAGAATACTGCTTCACCGGCATCGGCAAGCCGAGGAGAAAACTGGTATCCCAGCAGCCAGAAGAGGCCAAAAATAATGTCGCTGGTACCGGCTGTGTCTGTCATGATCTCAACCGGATTCAGCCCTGTCTGCTGCTCCAGAAGGCCTTCCAGCACAAAAATGGAATCACGTAATGTGCCGGGAACAACGATGCCGTGGAATCCAGAATACTGATCAGAGACGAAGTTGTACCAGGTGATGCCACGTCCGGAACCAAAATATTTTCTGTTAGGTCCTGAATTGACGGTTTTCACCGGCGTGACAAAGCGCATGCCGTCAGCTGAAGCCACTTCGCCGCCACCCCAGCGGCCAGCAAGCTCCAGTGTGGACTGAAAATCAACCAGGCGGACATTGGCGCTGACCAGCGTTTCTGCCCGGAGGTAATTCTGTTTCACCCAACTGAGCCGGTGGCGCGTCAGCGCCGGTATATTGTGCTTTATCAGCGGTTCCAGCCCGATATTGCAAGCCTCAGCCATCAGGACCGCGCACAGGCTGATGTGCAGATCCTGCGCCCGGGCCCCGGATTCACTGACATGCGTAAACTCACGTGTAAAGCCCGTTCTGGCATCTATCTCAAGCAACAGTTCCGTCAAATCTACCGGCGGGAGTAGCTGCCTTACCCGACTGTTGAGACGATGCAACGATGGTGGCTCCTCCAGTTTCTCCAGGCTGCTGATAGTCAGGGAAGGATATTTACCGTCATGGCAGATATTAACCTCCGCATTTCCTTCAAAGCGAGATGCGACGGCTTTCCAGGTTTTATCCAGTTGGACCGCCAGCTGTTGCACGCCTTTATGTCCATCAGTGGGATGTCCCAGCGCCCGACAGATGGGGACCCGCTGAACCTGCCATTCTTCCCCCTGCAACAGCTTCTCGCGGGGATTTCCCCAGCGATCGCTGTTTTCGAGCCAGATGTCCCGTCGGCGTAGTGCATCCTGAAGGCGCTCCAGCAGACAAAGCGAGTAACCGGCACGCTGTATCCGGCCCTCCGCATCGTATACCAGGCGTTTCCAGGGGCCGGTAATAATATGTTCAGGCGCATCGTCCAGGATGCGCTTTTTCGAGCCGTTCAGTTCGGTCAGATAATGAATGGCGGACAGCGTATGTTCTCCGGCTGGCGCTGCCTGGAAATGCAGGTCGCGCAATACCGCCGGAAGAAAACGCTTTACCCGCCCGTACTGTTCCACCATTTCGTCATGGAAATTGTTGTTCTGAGGCCGGGCCAGCTCATTTACCTTGCTGACGGATTCTGCCAGCCTACTTTTCGGTATGCTGCTGAATATGGTCTCCCTCAGTTCAGCATCGTCAGCCTGCTCAGCTAGCAACAATGAACATGCCTGCGCCAGCAGTAGCGCAGCACGGTCAAGATCTTTCAGCGTCCTGAGCCGTTTTTTCTGCCCCGTTTTCTTCGCCGCACGAGTGATATCCAGTATAAGCATATCGAGCACATCAACGGCTTCATCCAGCGCCGCAGTCTCCTGTGCTTTAACGAATGCGGTGAGTACGGCCAGCTTTCTCTGCTGTGGCATTCGCGCGATATATTTTACCGACGCCATGCCTGCGTAACGGGCCAGATTACGTAGTTGTATAGCGGGCAGACCGGTAAAACTCAGTCGGGAAAACTCCAGGTTTCGCAGCCGGATATACCGCTCCAGCGCTTCGGTAAATGCCGGACCGCTGACGGTGACAGGTCCCTTTTTCAGTTGCTCCAGCGGTGAAATTCGCTGCCCCTCAGGAATGTCCAGCAGCTCAGTCACGCGGGCGGTCTGCCAGCTGTCCGGCAACGCGGCCAGTTTCTTCCAAAGTTGCTGATTTGCCCGTTCACGTATTTCACTGACGAGACGTACAAGTGTGGTTGCTCCGGGCAGCAGGACCTTATTCTGAAGCAACCAGGCGGTGGCAAAATCAAACATCAGGCCGGGTCGCTCATTACTGAGCCATGCACGGGTGTATAGCAGGCGCTTCAGGCGGAAAGACCAGGGGAAATCGCCAAATTCATGGTAACCGTAATATTCCTTAATCAGCGCAGTATGCTCTCTGAGGGTGGTATCCCGTTCTGCGTAGCGGGAAAGGACTTCCGGACGGCGGATATTAAGCTGCACCGCGACAAATTGCTGAACACCCGGCAGAACCCGGGTTAAATCTGTCAGAAAGGTGCCCAGAAAACGGGCGGTGGTGAGCTGAAGCGCAATTCCCAGCCGGTTATGCCTTCCCCGTCGCTGGTTAATGAAGGCAAGATCTCGCTCATCAAGATGAAAATAGCGCGCCAGCTGCACGTCATTGGGTTCTGCAACATAGCGACCATAATTCAGTTCCTGCTCAGTGGTCAGAAAATCGACGGGCATATAGGCCTTCCTGCCTGACGGTTATATATTAACAATTTCGCAACCGTCCGAAATGTTATAATTTATAAGACAGCATAAAACGGCAGGCATGGACTGTCTATTAAATCGTATTTTTGCCATAATAGACACAAGGTGTCTGATATTCGATTTAAGGTACATTTTTATGCGACTTTTTGGTTACGCACGGGTCTCAACCAGTCAGCAGTCCCTAGATATTCAAATTAGAGCACTTAAGAACGCGGGGGTAAAAGCCAACCGTATTTTTACGGACAAGGCATCGGGAAGTTCAGCTGCCAGGGAAGGACTTGAGCTGTTGCGCATGAAGGTGGAAGATGGAGATGTCATTCTGGTGAAGAAGCTAGACCGTCTTGGTCGTGACACTGCCGATATGATTCAACTAATAAAAGAATTCGATGCCTTGGGTGTGGCAGTCCGATTCATTGATGATGGGATCAGTACCGATGGAGAAATGGGGAAGATGATCGTCACAATTCTATCAGCAGTGGCACAAGCAGAACGTACTCGCATCTTTGAACGAACAAATGAAGGAAGAATTGAGGCCAAGTCTAAAGGAATTAAATTTGGCAGAAAACGGAAAATAGACAGGAATAAAATAAAATTTATGCATGATAAAGGAACTGGAGCAACTGAAATAGCTAAGCATATGGGTATTGCGCGTTCAACCGTATATAAAATTATCAATTCAGAACGTTCACCAATCAATGATTGATTATCTTACAACTGACAAGGTGGAATTGTGAGAACATTTGTTATAATTTGGACGATAGCTTTCATTGCGGTAATTGCTGTAATGTGTACAGTGGATCTTTCATTATATGTACCTTCAATTTACACCGTATTTAATAAAAACAAACCTTTAGTAACTGGTATTATATATATACTACTAATATCTATTTTTATATGGCTAATTGTAGCGTTATATCTTTTAAAAAAATACTCATTTAAAGTAGAGAAATTAAGTTTAGGCGGCGTTAATGTTCTGTTCAATGAAAGTGGTACGTTATATCGCAAAAGTATAAAAAATCATCTGGATTCAAAAAGAGCTATCTTTAAGTTGAAGAAAAATGTGGACGCATTCGATGAAGTTATCTCATCATATTATCAGACATATCAATTTATTAGAGATGAAATGAAACTATTGAATCCAAAAAAAGACAATGAGTTATATAATATTAGCAATGATATGTTAATGGTGTTAAATAAATTTTTAACTAAAAATCAAAATAATTATAAAAGATGGTATAAATATATATCAGATAAGGATGAAGTTATTGATGTTATAACTAATACACCATTAAAAGTTCACCTGACGCCTATAAATAAAATACAAAAGCAATACTATAACTACAGTAAAATATGTAACGATTTTAAAGTAGTAAATGATTTTTTCACATCACGGGTTCAACAAACATTTAACGTGAACACCACCAAATGGGATTGGTAACAAGTAAAGGGGAGTATCATACTCCCCTTTACTGTTTCTGCTAGCCATTACGCATTCTCATTGGGGTAGAAAAAACGTATTCGCACTTATCTTTATCTTGATATGTTAACTCAATCATTTTTCTAAGGTTTTCTGGGTTATTGTGTATCTGATCCCAGTTGACTATTGATATATATGACTTTTCACTCATCAAGTTATCGATAACTCTTTCAGGCATATATGGATATATTTCTTTATATGTTGTTCTGTCGTTGATTGTTATCCACTCGGTTATATTAGGATGAAATTCATTTTTTTCATTTTCACCATGACTGGCTCTAATGTTGTTTGTCCCTGTTGAAGGAAGATTTATAATAAAAATACCTGATTTGCCGTTTCTGGGACTATCCCTCATGGATGAATATAATTCCCAATCAACATGCTTTCTATTTTTAGTCTCAGTCCCAACGAGTAAAATAAGAGCGGATGTATCACGTAAATATTCATCCCTTATTATTTCTCTGATCTTTTGAGGTTCTTCTTCTTCATCAATGTCACCAAGTGATACCGAGCGATTCACAAAAATATCAAAAACATCATTCATTTTTTCAAGTTCGTTTTTGTACCATTGGTCATTAGCATGGTGGTAACTGATGAAAACTTTGTGCTTGGTCACGCTTTTTCCTCATTTATTCTCTGGTTTACGGATTTTACATCTTCATCCATACCGAGTAAAAGTCTTATAATTTATTTTTTCACACTAAGAGATACTCTCAACCACTGGATACAGTATAATCAGGAAGTGGCTACATTCTTCCAATTCAAATGAAGAGAGCAGACTTACATGCAATTCATCCATAATGATCTTGGTCAAAGAAAAAGAGGGGAGATTGTTGAAATCACCCTTACCAGTGGTGCAAATGTTAGACTAATGGATAGTTCTAACTTCAGTAGTTATAAGAATGGCCGACGACATTCCTACATTGGTGGGTTAGCAAAGCGCTCCCCCATAAGGTTACAGATCCCTTCATCAGGCCATTGGCATATTGCTGTAGATATGCAGGGATTAAGGGGGAGTACCAGGGCTTCTGTTCGCGTTCTTCCAGGGGTTCTTCCTGAAATTCAGGATAGGCCGTTAAGCGAAGTTCCTAGTCTGGTAAGAGATAACAGACCACCGTCAACAGCACAGAGCAACGAGATACATGACGTATTTATTTCGCATGCCTCAGAGGATAAAGATGATTTTGTTCGCTCTCTGGCAAACTCATTAATCAGTCACGGCCTTAATGTATGGTATGACGAAATGACGTTAAGAATTGGTGACAGCCTGAGACAAAAAATAGACAAAGGTTTAGCAAACAGTCGTGTTGGGTTAGTAGTTTTGTCTCCGGCGTTTATAAGCAAAGGTTGGACAAATTATGAACTTGATGGAATCGTCACTCGTGCTATTTCTGGTGAGCAAATATTGCTTCCCATATGGCATAATATTACAAAACAAGAAGTTGTCGATTTTAGTCCATCATTAGCAGACAAAGTTGCTCGTAGTACTGCAACTCATACAATCGATGAAATTGCTCATGAGATAGCCGAGCTACTGCATTCTCGTGGTTAATGTTTATCGAAATTCAAATAGCAAAACAAAAGGATCAATCAGCGATCCTTTTTTTATTTTTATGAATATCAATAAATTACATTCTTAACGTACGTTTTCGTTCCATTGGCCTTCAAACCCCATTAGCGCCTGTTCCAGCGGGCATAAACCGCCACCGGAGCCGGACTGGAGCAACACCGTTCCAGTAAACAAAACAATCCCGGTTGATACGCAAGGTGGTGCAAATGAAAGCTAATAAAAAAACAGGGCTTACACGTGAAGCCATTAAAGAGTTCAACGAAAGCCGTAAAGGGCTTGAAGTTGATCTGATGGATGAAGTGCTGAAGTCCCGGCGTACCGCCTGGATGGTTGCCACCGGTTCAGCGGTGGTAACTGTTTTTGCACTCTCTTTAGTTGGTTACGTGGTGCATAAGTACAGCCAGCCAATCCCCGCACATCTGCTAACGCTCAACGAGGCCACTCACGAAGTACAGCAGGTCAAGCTGACCCGCGACCAGACCTCTTATGGTGACGAAATTGATAAGTTCTGGCTGACACAATATGTCATTCACCGTGAGAGCTATGACTTCTATTCAGTTCAGGTCGACTATACGGCCGTTGGCTTAATGTCCACGCCGAACGTGGCAGAGTCTTACCAGAGCAAGTTCAAGGGCCGCAACGGTCTTGATAAGGTTCTGGGCGACAGTGAAACGACCCGCGTGAAGATTAACTCTGTGATCCTCGATAAACCGCACGGCGTAGCAACGATACGCTTTAATACGGTTCGCCGCGTGCGCAGCAATCCCGTTGATGATCAGCCGCAGCGCTGGATTGCCATTATGGGGTATGAATATAAATCGCTGGCGATGAATGCTGAGCAGCGTTATGTCAACCCGCTGGGTTTCCGCGTGACGAGTTATCGCGTCAACCCGGAAGTTAACTGAGGGCTGCCCCATGAAAAAACTACTTCTTTCAGCAGTCGTTTTGTCAGTCCTGGGAGGCGCGGCCACTAACGTTATGGCGCTTGAGGTTGGCCGCAATTCTCCTTATGACTATCGCATTAAAAGCGTTGTTTATAACCCTGTTAATGTGGTCAAAATTGACGCTATCGCCGGTGTGGCTACCCACATTGTTGTCGCGCCTGACGAAACCTATATCACTCATGCTTTTGGCGATTCTGAAAGCTGGACGTTTGCGCACAAAATGAACCATTTTTTTGTGAAGCCGAAACAGGCCATGAGTGATACCAACCTGGTGATCGTCACCGATAAGCGCACCTATAACATCGTCCTCCATTTCATCGGTGAAGAAACGAAGAAAAATGCAGACGGTACGGTATCAAAATCCTTTATTGAAACGCCGTGGGCTGTGCGCCAGGCCGTTCTTCAGCTGACCTATGAATATCCGTTTGAGCAGCAGGAAAAAGCCAAAAGCGCGGCTGATAAAAAACGCATTACGCAGAAGCTGAAGCAGACGGCTTTTGCGGGGGCGAAGAACTATCAGTACGTAATGAGCGAACAGCCTGAAATGCGCAGCATCCAGCCGGTTCACGTCTGGGATAACTACCGCTTTACCCGGTTTGAGTTTCCGGCCAATGCGGAGTTACCGCAGGTCTACATGATCTCGGCCAGTGGCAAAGAAACGCTGCCTAACTCTCATGTTGTGGGTGAGAACCGCAACATCATCGAGGTGGAAACCGTCGCTAAAGAGTGGCGTATTCGTCTGGGCGATAAAGTCGTTGGCGTTCGTAATAATAATTTCGCGCCGGGCGCCGGTGCGGTAGCAACCGGTACGGCTTCCCCGGATGTGCGCAGGGTTCAAATTGGGGAGGATAACTGATGGCCCGTAAAAGTGTCGATGTAGATCAGGAACTCGATGAAAACACCGGAGACGGTGAATTTGAAAGCGAGCGTGGCGGATTTAATGGCAGTAACCGCCGTTCGGCTCCTGGTATGAAAGCCTTTGTCATACTGATGGCGCTGCTTGCTTTGGTATTCATCGGGATTACGGTCATGGGTAAAATTCGCGCCCCGGCTAAAGCTGAAGCTGATAAAGACGGTGGTAAAGCGCAACAGGCCAATACACTGCCAAACTACAGCTTTAACAGCGATCCTGATGTTAATAAACCTGCAACTGCGCAGAATAGCGCCACTGATGCCCGTGCTGTGCAGGCTGCCGCACAGGCAGATGCAGATGCGGGCAGCAGCAATACCGGCGCGCGTACCTCTAATAAGCGTAAAGAACCTTCGCCTGAAGAACTGGCTATGCAGCGTCGTCTGGGCGGCGAGCTGGCCCAGACTAATCAGGCGGCTACAAGCAATAGTCCCGGAGTGCAGCCCCAGGACAACGAAACAAGCGAAGGTAGTTCAGCACTCGCTAAAAACCTGACTCCTGCAAGGCTGAAGGCTAGCCGCGCTGGAGTCATGGCTAATCCCAGCCTGACTGTTCCGAAAGGCAAAATGATCCCCTGTGGTACCGGCACCGAGCTGGATACCACTGTTCCGGGTCAGGTTTCCTGCCGGGTTTCACAGGACGTTTACTCAGCTGATGGACTCGTTAGGCTGATTGATAAAGGCTCATGGGTTGACGGGCAGATTACCGGTGGTATCAAAGACGGCCAGGCGCGCGTGTTTGTTCTCTGGGAGCGTATCCGCAATGACCAGGACGGAACAATCGTTAATATTGACAGTGCCGGAACGAACTCACTCGGCAGCGCGGGGATTCCGGGCCAGGTGGATACCCATATGTGGGAGCGTCTGCGTGGTGCGATCATGATTTCGTTGTTCTCTGACACCTTAACGGCGCTGGTTAACCAGACGCAGAGTAATAACATTCAGTACAACAGTACAGAAAACAGCGGTGAGCAGCTGGCGTCTGAAGCACTCCGCTCTTACATGTCTATCCCCCCTACCCTCTACGATCAGCAGGGTGATGCGGTGAGCATTTTTGTTGCCCGCGACCTCGATTTCAGCGGCGTTTATACGCTCGCAGACAACTAAAAAAGTGGGCGCTTAGCGCCCGCTTTTCTTCAGGAGTAATCATGACTGATGCAGCTTTCTATCAACTTGGCCCACTGCGCGAGTATTTAGAAGATCCTACTGTTTTTGAAATTCGCATTAACTGCTTTCAGGAAGTTATCTGTGATACGTTCAGCGGCCGCAGGGTTGTGCAGAACGCGGCAATTACGGCAGATTTTATTAGGAACCTTGCTAAATCGTTGGTGAGCAGCAACAAGCTGACCATGCAGGCCATTAATGACGTGATCCTGCCTGGCGGGATCAGGGGCGTTATCTGTCTGCCCCCTGCGGTGATTGACGGTACAACGGCCGTAGCGTTTCGTAAGGATTTGGCGGCCGATAAAAATCTGGAGCAGCTGACCCGCGAGGGGATTTTCAGTGACTGCCGGAAGATTACCGGCAGCAAGCAAAGCCTAACGGATGATGATTTTTTCCTTAAAGAGCTGCACAGCAGCGAAAAATGGCCCGCATTCCTGCAAACCGCCGTTGAGAAGAAACGCACTATCGTGATCTGCGGTGAAACCGGGTCGGGGAAAACGGTACTCACGCGCGCGCTGTTAAAATCGCTACATAAAGACGAGCGTGTAATTATTTTAGAGGACGTTCACGAAGTCACGGTCGATCACGTTGTAGAAGCCGTTTATATGATGTACGGCGATGCAGGAAAGATCGGCCGCGTCAGCGCCACTGATGCCCTGCGAGCCTGTATGCGTCTGACACCGGGCCGTATCATCATGACTGAGCTTAGGGATGATGCTGCGTGGGATTATCTTAAAGCACTTAATACCGGCCATCCAGGCGGTGTTATGTCAACGCACGCTAACTCTGCGCGCGATGCCTTTAACCGTATTGGGCTGCTTATCAAGGCGACCCCTATCGGCCGTATGCTCGATATGAGCGATATTATGCGAATGCTCTACTCCACCATTGACGTTGTGGTGCATATGGAAAAGCGGAAAATCAAAGAAATTTATTTTGACCCTGAATATAAAATGCAGTGTGTGAACGGGAGCCTGTAATGAAAAACTTAGCAACCTGGCTTCTGGCCGCAGCATTTACGACAGCCGCCCTGCCCGCCTTTGCGGTGGAACCATCCGTTCAGGTTGGCGGTAATAACTCCAACTTATTGATAGTGTTTTATGTTCAGATAATGCCCGATGACTTTGTCATGCAGCTCCACCGATTTTGAGAACGACAGCGACTTCCGTCCCAGCCGTGCCAGGTGCTGCCTCAGATTCAGGTTATGCCGCTCAATTCGCTGCGTATATCGCTTGCTGATTACGTGCAGCTTTCCCTTCAGGCGGGATTCATACAGCGGCCAGCCATCCGTCATCCATATCACCACGTCAAAGGGTGACAGCAGGCTCATAAGACGCCCCAGCGTCGCCATAGTGCGTTCACCGAATACGTGCGCCACAACCGTCTTCCGGAGCCTGTCATACGCGTAAAACAGCCAGCGCTGGCGCGATTTAGCCCCGACGTATCCCCACTGTTCGTCCATTTCCGCGCAGACGATGACGTCACTGCCCGGCTGTATGCGCGAGGTTACCGACTGCGGCCTGAGTTTTTTAAATGGCGGAAAATCGTGTTGAGGCCAACGCCCATAATGCGGGCGGTTGCCCGGCATCCAACGCCATTCATGGCCATATCAATGATTTTCTGGTGCGTACCGGGTTGAGAAGCGGTGTAAGTGAACTGCAGTTGCCATGTTTTACGGCAGTGAGAGCAGAGATAGCGCTGATGTCCGGCGGTGCTTTTGCCGTTACGCACCACCCCGTCAGTAGCTGAACAGGAGGGACAGCTGATAGAAACAGAAGCCACTGGAGCACCTCAAAAACACCATCATACACTAAATCAGTAAGTTGGCAGCATCACCCTTCTGCCGGGCTAATAACCTGGTCCCGAGCATGAGCCGGCGTGGCAACTGCTGGGATAATGCGGTGGCCGAATCGTTCTTCAGTTCACTGAAAAAAGAGCGCATCAGGAAGAGAATATACAAAACCCGGGATCTAGCCCGGGCGGATATCTTCGATTACATTGAAGTGTTCTACAACCGGGCCCGGCGCCACAGTCACCTCGGCGGCGTCAGTCCGGAGGCCTTCGAACAGGCCTCGTCGTGAGGACAGAATTTGTCTACGGGCGTGGGGTCAGTCCAATCAACGGCTCGGAAGTGTCTAGATTATCCGTGGCGATTCAATTATTCTAAAGTTTTCGACCGCTATACACTCTTATCATTCTTTGTTAATCGTTTATTAAGATAATAAATATAAGGACGAAACCATGAACGATGTCATTCGTGACTTTTTCAAAATGGAATCAGCTGGTGGTATTCTTCTCGTGATTGCCGCGGCAATTGCGATGACCATTGCTAACTCACCGCTGGGCGAAACTTATCAATCTGTACTGCATACTTATGTATTTGGTATGTCAGTTTCTCACTGGATTAATGACGGCCTAATGGCTGTTTTCTTCTTACTCATTGGCCTTGAAGTTAAGCGAGAGCTGCTTGAAGGTGCGTTAAAATCAAAAGAAACCGCAATTTTCCCTGCGATTGCAGCGGTTGGCGGTATATTAACTCCTGCTCTTATTTACGTAGCCTTTAATGCCAACGATCCTGAGGCGATTTCTGGTTGGGCAATTCCAGCGGCGACAGATATCGCTTTTGCTTTAGGTATCATGGCGTTATTAGGTAAGCGTGTACCAGTAAGCCTAAAAGTGTTCTTGCTGGCGGTTGCTATCATCGATGATTTAGGTGTAGTTGTTATTATCGCGCTATTTTACACCGGTGACCTGTCGACCATGGCGTTGCTTGTTGGCTTCATCATGACTGGTGTCCTATTCATGTTGAATGCGAAGGAAGTAACAAAACTTACGCCATACATGATCGTCGGTGCGATCTTATGGTTCGCGGTGCTTAAATCTGGTGTTCACGCAACATTGGCAGGTGTAGTGATTGGTTTTGCTATCCCACTAAAGGGAAAGCAGGGCGAACATTCTCCACTTAAACATATGGAGCACGCGCTTCACCCATACGTGGCATTTGGTATTCTGCCTCTATTCGCATTTGCCAATGCGGGGATTTCGTTAGAAGGCGTATCGATGTCAGGTCTAACTTCAATGCTGCCACTCGGTATTGCTTTGGGTCTACTGGTTGGTAAGCCTCTAGGTATCTTTACCTTTAGCTGGGCAGCGGTAAAAATGGGCGTTGCTAAGTTACCTGAAGGCGTTAACTTCAAGCATATCTTTGCGGTATCTGTGTTGTGTGGTATTGGCTTTACAATGTCTATCTTCATTTCCTCTTTAGCGTTCGGAAATGTAAGTCCTGAATTTGATACCTATGCTCGACTCGGTATCTTAATGGGTTCTACGACAGCAGCATTACTTGGCTATGCCTTACTGCACTTTTCTTTGCCTAAGAAAGCGCAAGCGTAAGATAAAAATGAGCTATTTTGTAAAGCCTCCCAATCGGGATAACACCGATCAGTTAAGGCATTGATCAGTTGAACGATCCTACGGATGGTTAACAATACCCTCAGTACACTAATTGCTGAGGGTATTTTTGGCACTGTTGCAAATAGTCGGTGGTGATAAACTTATCATCCCCTTTTGCTGATGGAGCTGCACATGAACCCATTCAAAGGCCGGCATTTTCAGCGTGACATCATTCTGTGGGCCGTACGCTGGTACTGCAAATACGGCATCAGTTACCGTGAGCTGCAGGAGATGCTGGCTGAACGCGGAGTGAATGTCGATCACTCCACGATTTACCGCTGGGTTCAGCGTTATGCGCCTGAAATGGAAAAACGGCTGCGCTGGTACTGGCGTAACCCTTCCGATCTTTGCCCGTGGCACATGGATGAAACCTACGTGAAGGTCAATGGCCGCTGGGCGTATCTGTACCGGGCCGTCGACAGCCGGGGCCGCACTGTCGATTTTTATCTCTCCTCCCGTCGTAACAGCAAAGCTGCATACCGGTTTCTGGGTAAAATCCTCAACAACGTGAAGAAGTGGCAGATCCCGCGATTCATCAACACGGATAAAGCGCCCGCCTATGGTCGCGCGCTTGCTCTGCTCAAACGCGAAGGCCGGTGCCCGTCTGACGTTGAACACCGACAGATTAAGTACCGGAACAACGTGATTGAATGCGATCATGGCAAACTGAAACGGATAATCGGCGCCACGCTGGGATTTAAATCCATGAAGACGGCTTACGCCACCATCAAAGGTATTGAGGTGATGCGTGCACTACGCAAAGGCCAGGCCTCAGCATTTTATTATGGTGATCCCCTGGGCGAAATGCGCCTGGTAAGCAGAGTTTTTGAAATGTAAGGCCTTTGAATAAGACAAAAGGCTGCCTCATCGCTAACTTTGCAACAGTGCCGTTTGCACGCTCTCGCTTTCCCTGTTCAGCCCGGTTTTTCGGGCAAACTGCCAGAGCACATCTGCAGCCAGTGCAGCGTGATCGTCGTTGTTGCGGATTTTTAGCGGTTCAGGCTGGCCGTTGAGGCATTCTGCCATGGTCTCCAGCACGGTCGCCGGAACAGCGTTCAGTCATTTTTATCTCCCTGCGGCAGGTCTGCCCTGCCGCTCTGTCAGTCAGGCGGCCACGGTGGCCAGAAAGTTCTTCATTGCATCCAGACGACTGCGAAATGCCAGACGGCCCTGCCAGTCATTGAAGTAATACACGGGGGTGTAACGCACGCGGTTCGCTTTCAGGGTCAGCGTATTACCGGTCACGACTTTCGCGGGAATACCCAGCAGAGCCAGCTGGATAAAGGCCATATCAGCCACCATTGGATCGATGTCGGTGCAGGTGGCATATAGCTGTTCAGACGGGTTATATCCCGCTTCAGCCATCCAGTATGCAAAGGCAATGACCATACCGGCGCTGCCGCAGGCTGGCTCATCGAGCGTCATCCACCCCTCACGCTTTATCGTCTCCTGAGCGCCGGGCATGAGTAGTCCGGCCATCAGACGGGAGATGCAGGACGGAGAGAAATACTGCCCCATTTCGTCCGCGCCCAGCTCCTGCTCCATATACAGAGCGCCGAGGAAATCATGAATGTCACCCGCCAGCCCCTCCACCAACAGGCAGAACAGCTGCTTCATGGCGTCTAAATCGTCCGGCTGATACCGTGCGCAGATGCGACGGCTGTTTTCGATGTTCTCCGGCGAACGAATACGGGCCAGATCCAGCTCGCTGGCTGCCAGGGTGATGAAGTCACTGAACACTTCGGAACGGCGCATATTTTTCGCCGTTTGCCGGAACACACTGGCGAACTGTTTACGCGCCTCAGCTGGCGACAGCATCCGGGCCGGTGCGGAAGCCCGCGGCTGCAGATCAGCCTGGTCTGCCAGGAACAGGGATTCAAAACTCAGTTGTGACATGGTTTCTCCTTACCGGCCGCCCGCAGGCGGCCGTCTCCTGTTAAGCCAGTCCAAGCGCCGGGTAGACGCTGACAGCCAGACCACAGTCAGCATCGGTGGCGTAGCCCGTTTCGGCATTTACCACGGACAGGAACGGCTGCCACTGTGAGAAGCGCAGCGCGGGTACGCGAGCGCGTTTTCCGGCGCGGAGGGCATTTACAAATGCCTTCGCCTGTGCGACAGTTTGCGGGTCAAATTTCACGATCAATCTCCTTACTTTGGTTGTGATTGCCGGTTCACCGTTGCTGCGGCTACCCGGCGTTGAGAAAGCAGGGGCAACCCTGCTTTTTTAATGCGCGGAATTCAGCGGCGCATCGAGACAGAAACGGGCGATCACGTCGCCAATCAGCTCCCGGTGATGGCGGGTGTGCAGGTCATGGCACTCAAAGAAACGCGCGCCGTACCGGACGAAAATTGCGGTCACATCCCCGCCCGTAAACTCCATCGATTTGAACGACTCCCCGCCATACCCTCTGCACCAGTCCACTGGCGGCAGCGTTTCCAGCTGGTCGATGTACCGGGCCCCGGTGATTTCCACCCAGGGACGGCGATAGCCGTCATTCTGCTTTTCCTGAACCAGAGTCGCGGGGATCAGCTCCGCATCCGGATAGAGACGGCGCAGGGATTCCAGCGTTATCGCTTCACGCTGAGTCACCCACTGCCCTTCCAGCTGGGTTGCGCGGTCATAAACGGCGTTATGGGACGGAACGAAAAAGGCCATTGGTGCAGCGGCCGGGGTGTTAACGTTCATATTTCTGGCTCCTGTCTTATGAGGTTCCGTGCGGCGGCTGCCGCACGGGGTGAACCGTGTTTAAATGTCGATACCTGCACGCGCGATCAGGCGCACAAACTGTTTGAAGTGGTCAGCTTCAGCCACATGGATATGGCGGAACTGTTTATCGACGCCGCTGCTGAGGGCGTAGAAATAGGTGCAGCGCATCGTTTCGGGGCAGCGTCTGCGCAGTTTCTTCAGCTCAGTCAGGCTGCTGAACTCCAGAACATCAGGTTCCTCCGCTGAGTTTTTTTTCTGCTCAGCGACGAGGATCGTGTACGACACGGTTTTTCCCCCTATCTTCCTGGAAGATTCGGGAGCGGCGGTTTTGACGTTGACGTTTTGTGTGTGCATCCTGGTTTTCTCCTGTGGTGATGGTTGTCCATCTCCCTGGTGAGTTCTCTCGCGGCAAAGGGCAAAAGGAGCAACGGCGAAGGGCGGAAGGAAAGGGGCGGAGACAAAAGTTTTTGCGGCACGCAAAAAGTTTTGGCGGAGTGCATTTCACCCCTTGGATGACGACCCGACGGTGCTACAAGCAGCCCTCCGCGTGAGGACGCACGGGGGATGGCCTCACCGGGTGAACAGGATGCACGCACCCGACACGTCGGAACGGCGTGGCGGCCTTAAAGCGACGGCTCCGCCGGCGCGCTCAGGGCGGCCCGGCCTCCGGCCGGTGCAAGCCAGGGGGTTGACCTCAGCCATCAGACCCTAGCGTCAGCCCGAAACCGCTTGCGGGTTCGGCGGAGCCCGGCGGGTGCGTCAGCAGCCGACCTGGCGGAGTGGGGCTCGACGACCGGACCGCCACGCGGGCCGGGAGCCGAAGGGGGCCATCGCCCTGCCCTGTTTTCGGGTTATAGCCACGGAGCTGCAGATGCGAAAGTTAACCGGCAGGACGCCGGATATGACGCCCGGGATAAAGAACATCGGGCACACCAGGCTGAAGCCCGGTATGAGCAGGTAGCTCACAGAGTTTCGAATTCAACAAAATCAGGCAGGACAGGCAGGGGGGAGGATCAGGCAGAGGGAGCAGAGGGGCAGCGCCGAAGGCGCGTCCCCCTTCCCCCGTTCCCCGCAGGGGAACAGCCCTTCCCGGAGGTTCAGGCGTGCGGTCGCGTCGGGAAGGAAAAAGGGGCTACCGGCGAACCGGCAACCCCTTCATAAAGGCGCTTCAGGCATGTCCACACAATCTCAGCCCCTGAATGGCGGGGGTTTCCCCCCGCCGGGGTTAGCTACTTAGCGGATTCGTAAGCCATAAAAGCTGCCACCTCCCTGTCCGTGTCCCTGTACCGGATTTCGCAAAGCGATTTCCGTGTCAGGTAAGTGAATATCAGCAGTGTGAGACACACTATTAATACGCACCAGAGCAGGGTGTTTCGCGGCAGTTTCATGGCCTTCTTCTCCTGTGTAAGTTCACACAGATATTGCAATTGCCTCAGAACACTAAAGGAGGGATTGCCAGATGTTGATGCAGCATATCGGTGTCGGCTATTTTGGGTATTACCGAGCAACTGCTTATGCGATGAAACACTCTCTTATGCCCGAGATTGCGAAGTTAAGAATGAAGGCTCTGAACTTCTGGGATAAGCACGGGATCCGTGCCGCAGCTGATGCTTTAGACGTATCAACGCGAACACTCTACTGGTGGCGCCGGTTACTGCGCACCGGTGGTCCAGAAGCACTAATTCCAAGAAGCAAAGCCCCTCTGGTTCGCCGTTCAAGGCACTGGCATCCTGATGTACTCAAGGAGATCAGGCGTCTGAGAACTGAGTTACCCAATCTCGGCAAAGAGCAGATTTTTGTCAGGCTGAAACCATGGTGTGAAGCGCGGCATTTTACCTGTCCCAGCACGTCAACCATTGGAAGAATCATTGCTGGTGCTCACGATAAAATGCGGATGATCCCCGTACGCCTCAGCGCCAGGGGCAAAGCCCGGTTGATAAAAAAACGCTCAGTGAAGCCCAGAAGACCAAAACAATACCGCCCGGTAAAAACAGGCGAACTCATAGGGATGGACGCGATTGAACTCAGGATGGGGGACCTACGCCGCTATATCATTACCATGATCGACGAGCACAGCGACTATGCGCTGGCCCTTGCGGTCCCTTCACTCAACAGCGATATTACCAGCCATTTCTTCAGCAAGGCCACAAAGCTCTTTCCTGTCGCTATCAGACAAGTTGTCACTGACAACGGTAAGGAGTTCCTCGGTAACTTTGATAAAACGCTACAGGAAGCCTCGATTAAACACATCTGGACCTATCCGTACACACCGAAAATGAATGCGACCTGTGAGCGATTTAACCGGACACTTAGAGAACAATTTATTGAATTCAATGAATTGTTGCTTTTTGAGGACCTGAATTTGTTTAATCAAAGAATGGCTGAATATCTGGTGCTGTATAACAGCAAAAGGCCACATAAATCACTCGAACTGATGACGCCAGTGGACTATATTTTACGTGAGAGTAAAAATTGCAATATGTGGTGGACCCATACATCTCCTGTCAACGCAAAGCAGAAGTGTCACCATCGGTGCGAAACAGAGATGTCATGCTTTGGTTCAGAGAATGCGTTTGACCGCCTCGCTATATACTTCCGAGCGTTCTCTTTTCCCAACAGAAATCACGAAAACGACAACTTTCTCGTCTATAACCTGGTATACAAGGCGATAGCCTGAAGACCGGAGCTTAATCTTGTAACAATCAGGCATACCACGGAGCTTGTTTGCTTCAATCCGGGGTGACTCAAGTACTTCAACCAGCTTCTTTTTCAACTGTTCACGTACCGTCGAGCCCAGCTTTCGCCATTCCTTTAGTGCCCGCTCGTCAAAATCCAGAAAATACGCCATCAGAGTTCATCCAGCGTCACACGTACTGGCTTAGGATTACAAAGTCGTTCTTTCACTATCTCCACAAGTTCAGCATCTTCATCACTCAGGAGTGTCTGTTTGAACGGCAAGCGTTCATTGTCAGCGATATACTCGAGCATGAGACGAAGCGCTTCAGAAGGAGTTACGCCCATTTTTTCAAGCGCGGCGTAAGAACGCGCTTTAAGTTCATCGTCAATACGTAGGTTAATGCTACCCATGTCTTACACCCCTTGTAATTACAAATGTCATTACAAGTATCGCACTACAACATGCTTAGGGCAAGTCACGAAGTAAGTCAGAAAGTAGTCGTAAGAACGGTGATCACTGTCCGCTTTGTGCCAGAAGTGGACGGCAGGATTTGTTGAACATTTCAGACAAAACCAAACTCAAAACAACTATTGAAATCAAGCCAGCATAGCGGATACATTACGCACGTTGTTACTTTGTATCATCAGGATGCCGTTAACTGTGTTTATCAGCCGTGAAGTCATTTCCAGAATCGTGCTTATCATCATGGCTGTTGCCGTGCTGAGCAGTTCGTTTATGGCAAAGCCACAGGCTGCATACAGCGTTCAGGAAACAACGTCCATCAGTGACCATCAACACGACAGCGATGAACCACTGAATGAGCACGATCCATTGTTGTTTCACTCCCACGGTAGCGTGCATCACCTCAATGCCGATCATTCCCACGATCTGAATAAACTCTTTGCTCTGCCTACTCTGCACGCATGGAATCCGGGCATGCGGGTGATATATGCGTTGAGTTCAGAACAAATACTGCAAATGCCGCAGTCCACCCCCGAACGCCCTCCGAGAATCCTGTCTGCGTAATAACTTCTGCTAATTCGTTATTATTCAACATGTAAGGATTTTTATGTATACCAGCCTTGATACACAGGGCCGGTTGAGCGCTCGCCTGCTTTCAGCTCAGGCGCGTTCGGCTTGTCTGTTTTTCCTGTTGTTACTGCTTTTCTACAGCCAGGGCGCGTATGCGCACGGCGTGGCGGAAGGCGACAAAGGGTACATCCAGGAAATCACCGGGGTGAACATCATCCCGTTTATCTACCTTGGCGCGAAGCACATGGTGACCGGTTACGATCATCTGCTGTTTCTGTTCGGGGTGATTTTCTTTCTCTACAAAATGCGTGATATCGGGCTGTACGTTAGCCTGTTCGCTATCGGGCATTCAACGACGCTGCTCATCGGCACCTTCTTTGATATCAGCGTCAGTGCTTACCTTATTGACGCCATTATCGGGCTGTCCGTGGTCTATAAAGCGCTTGATAACCTCGGGGCATTCCAGCGCTGGTTTGGCGTTCAGCCCAACACGAAGCTTGCGACGCTCATCTTTGGATTCTTCCACGGTTTTGGTCTGGCAACCAAAATCCAGGAATTCGAAATCTCTCCCGATGGCCTGTTTGTCAACCTGATTGCCTTCAACATTGGCGTTGAGATCGGCCAGCTGCTCGCGCTGAGCGCCATCCTGATCGTTATGAGCTACTGGCGGCAAACGGCGAGCTTTTTCCGACACGCTTATACCGCCAATGTGGTGATGATGAGCGCGGGATTTCTGTTAATGAGTTACCAGCTTTGTGGCTACATTTTAGCCTGAGGGAGACAAAACAATGTACAACACTGATTTACCAACACGCGCAGAATTACCTTCTGCCATCAAACTGATGCAGTCCACTATCCTCGCCGCCATCGTGGCGCTGACGCTGCTGATCACCGTCGTCATGCCTTCGGAATACGGCATTGATCCTACTGGCGTGGGTCGTTTACTGGGGCTTAAGCAGATGGGAGAAATCAAAACGCAGCTTGCCGAAGAAGCTGATGCCGATAATCAGGCCAGCGCTGTTCAGCAAGGACAGCTGGCTGCGCCAGTTAATGAGCGACCGATCCCGGATAATCCTCCGGCAATAACGCAGAACACCTACCCGGAGCTGAGCGTTCCGGCGACCACGCGCGCGCCGGAAGTACCATCGGCTGGCTCGCAACGTCATCAGATGCTCATCACCCTGAAGCCTAACGAAGCTGCTGAAGTTAAACTGGAAATGCGCAAAGATGCCCGCGTGACCTATCAGTGGACAAGTTCCGGACCGGTAAACGTGGATGCGCACGGCGATCCGGTCAACGCCCCGAAAGGCTTCTACCATGGCTATGGTAAAGCCCGGCAGATCACATCCGGAGACGGCGTTTTACAGGCCGCGTTCGAGGGTAAACATGGCTGGTTCTGGCGAAATCGTGGTTCTGAGACCATCACGATCCAGCTTGATACAACCGGCGACTACCTGAACATCAAACGGGTTATCTGATAAATCAGGGGCAGGATAACCTGCCCCTTTTCACACAGCTGACAGCCCGGTCAGGCGGAGTATCAGCCCGGCGAGAGCCGCCATGGCAATAACGTGCGTAACCTTCCATTTTAATCTGAAAAGCGCAAACGCAGCGGCGACGGCAATCAGGGCGGCAGGGATATCGATCCCTCCCTTTGCGCCTTCCGGCCATACGGTATGCCAGATAAAAAACAGCCCCAGATTAACAATGACGCCCACTACGGCCGCTGTGATGGCGGTTAAAGGTGCCGTGAAACCCGCCTTGTTGTGGGTCGTTTCGATAAACGGCCCGCCTGCCAGCACGAAAATGAAGGACGGGAGAAAGGTAAACCAGGTCACCATGCAGGCGGCAACGGCGCCGCCGACAAACAGCATATCCGCGCCAAAAACGGCATGGGTATACCCGCCCACAAATCCGACAAACGTGACCACCATAATCAGCGGGCCGGGCGTGGTTTCTCCCAGCGCCAGCCCGTCCATCATCTGCCCGGCAGTCAGCCAGCCAAAATTGACGACAGCACCCTGATAAACGTATGGCAGGACGGCGTAGGCCCCACCGAAGGTAAGGAGCGCAGCCTTGGTAAAGAACCAGCCCATCTGCGTCACCGGATGCGCCCAGCCCAGCCCCAGCGTCAGCACCGTCATGGGAATAAGCCAGAGCAGTGCACCCGCTGCCACAATCCTTAACAGTTTCGCCCAGCTGAACAGGGCATGCGCCGGTACGGGCGTATGATCGTCAATAACCGCAGCATCAACGGCGGCTTTCTCCTGTTTGTTATGCCCGCTGCCGCTGTGAAATTTTTCCGGCGCGATGCGTCCGCCGATAAAGCCAGTTATCGCTGCTGAAATAACGATGACGGGAAAAGGAACGTTCAGGGCGAAAACGGCCACAAAAGCCGCAGCAGCTATGGCCCAGTGGGCACCGTGTTTCAGCGCACGGGAGCCGATGCGATGCGCCGCCTGCAGCACGATTGCCGCCACGGCGGGTTTAATGCCGTAAAAGATACCGGCAATAATGGCAACGTCTCCCCAGGCGATATAGATCCACGACAACGCGATAAGAATAAAAAGTGAGGGAAGGATAAATAACAAACCCGCTATCACTCCGCCCAAGGTCCTGTGCATCAGCCAGCCAATGTAGGTGGCAAGTTGCTGAGCTTCCGGACCGGGCAGCACCATACAGAAATTGAGTGCGTGGAGAAAACGGGACTCGGAAATCCAGCGCCGGTTCTCGACCAGTTCCTGATGCATGATCGCAATCTGTCCGGCAGGACCGCCAAAGCTGATAAAACCCAGCTTCATCCAGAACCAGAACGCCTCCTTCAGGGGGACCGGCTTGGGCTTAACGTTTTCCTCTGCCAGCGTCAGCAACTCCGTTTTGTTCATCATGGCCGGACCTCATTTCAAACGTCGTTAACAGACCGTCAAACAGCGAACAGGCCGCTGTGAGTAATGTGTCATCATCCGTAATGCTTTCACGCAATCCTGCCAGTACACTTTCAACGCCAGCGGCTTCGGGGGGCTGAACCCCGCCAACATCAAGGTAATGCACAAGCATCCCCAGACCATTCAGGGCATCCCCCGTCAGCCCGAAGCGGACCATCAGCACTTCAAAGGTCACACGATTGTCGATGTGGCTGAAGGTCGCGCCATCAAAATCAAACCCCACCGCCTCTTCCGGGCAATCGTTGCCATCCTTAAGCCAGAGAAACTGCGCATCCTGGTCGATAAAACGCCGTATAAGCCAGGCGCTGGCAAGCCTGTCAATCCATGGCCGGCGACGCGTAGCCCAGATCCTGTTATGAAAATCCTCAGGCTTCAGCCGTGTCAGCAAGCCACTGACGGCATGAGGCTCTCCGGGAGAGATGAACCTGTTAATGCCAGCTTCCAGTTCTGACAAGGCAAAAATGGCCTGCGCCTGCGCTTCACCAGGAAAGAAATCAATCGCCACAATCCGATCCAGCTCGCGACGAAGTTTTCTTACCATCTTCAGTTGGCTGACCGCGGTTTCCTCATTAAGGTCGTTTTTACAAACCTGAAGGCTCTCCATCAGGATCAGGTACTGCTGAGAGCGATCGAATAACGGGCGAATTTTCTCTTCGTCGGAAGTCTCTGCGTCAAAAACAAAGGCCGTTCCTCCCTCACCGCTGATTTCACGACTCATCTCGTTAAAAATCTCATGGCTCTGTTGCGCTTCAGGCAACAGATAAACGCCGTCGCGCAGCATGGCGGCACCGGTATTTTTTAATGCCCGCCAGACACGCATACGTAATGTGGCCTGCTCAGTGGGCAGTGTCAGAATAAGGATATGTAGTTTCATAGTGTAGAGATTAATACATATGGTAGAGATTGCTACATATTTTCAGTCTTTCTAACCGTACATATCGCTATCTTTTTATGGTGCTCATAATTGCTCTTATCGGTACCGGTCTTGCTACCGTTGCACTGGGCCTGCTGGCGGGCGACAGGGCAGGGGGAGTCGGGAACGGCGCTGGCAATGAAGATGCTTGCTTATATTCTGGTCGCCCCGGTCGCTGATGCATTATGCGGGCCTTTTTATTCATATCGCCAATACAAGACTTTACATTCCAGCCCTTACATCCTCCCCGGGGGGATGCTAATCTTTTTATACCGTTGTCATTGTCTATTGAGGAAAGCAATCAGCGATGTACCCGATGTTTAAACGTTCGCCCCGTTATGTTCTGATGATCGTCATCATGGCCATTGGCATGATGATGTCGTCGATGGTGACGTTTGCGTCGCACGGTACAAACGGCCTGACAGGCTACGAGATGAATCTGCATGACGCAGAAGTCACCATGTCAATGCAGGATCACTCTCACGATTCGGATATCCCTCAGTCTGGCCACGCAGGCCATCATCAGACAGACCATTTCCATGAAACCCCTGAGCAGCCGCCCTCTGTAGAGATTTCCCTCTCTCCTGTAACAGACAGATGGTTGCCGCTTGCCGATCTTCGTAGCCCGGTTAAGGCCACGGACATCATTTACCGTCCTCCCAGCATCCGCCAGATCTGATCGCTGTTACCGGCAGTTTTTGCTGCCCGGCTTTAATCAACTTCAGATTTAGCGGAGAGGCTATGTATAAAGACTCTATCCAGGCGCGTCGAGAGATTGCGCGTAATTTCACTGCACTCAATTATCGTGTTGATCCCCTGCACTGGCAGACGCTCTGCATGGGCGTTAATCGCGACCTTCAGGCCAAAAAAATGCGTCCGAATGTCCCGGTTCCTTCACGGCGTAAAGTCATTCCGTTCCTGAAAATGATGCATCAGGAAACGGGCTCGATGCTCAAAGCGATCCTTGCCTTTGGCTTTGATGGCCCCTGGACATCCAGCGGCGGTTCATTTCGCCTGGCGCGAGAAATTGGGTTCGACATCGCCCACTATGCGAAAAACATTCACCACAAAAACGGGAAAGTCACCTTCCTGGAAATTGGTGCCGCCTGGGCGGGTTTTCGCGCTGAGGAATGTGCCGGCCATCAGGCGACGATTTCCGGGCTTTCCGGGGAGTTCAGGGAGCAACTTGGGGAAAGCGTATTCCTGCACTTCACTAATCTCACACCGTGGCATGCATCGCTGCCAAAAGGCGTGACTGAGCATCCTTACGTGACAGCAGCCGGGCTGGGAGCGCTGGAAAACAGAGGTGTTCAGGCAGGTGAGGTCGATATTATCTACTCCCAGGCAGCGGCCTATTTCGAACAGGATTACACGGCTTTCCTTCGCAGCGCTGCACGCCTGCTGAAAGAGGATGGCGTCCTGATCTTCAACCATGACCCTGTTCTGGCGAGCGCGATGGATGAAGTCGCCTGGGAGCACGGACTGCGGCTGGTCAGACGTAAGCAAATGGGAGGAATGAATGGCGCGATTGCCCGTTATCACCGGCTTCGTTCGTCCCCGGTAAGTCAGATGGTCTTCCCCGGCGTAAAGCGGGCAGAGGATGAAGAAGTGGTCTGTGAATCACTGGTTATGTCGGCGCTTCGTCGCAACGTAGAGGTGTAACGCCCGATATGTTGACGCGCAGACATTTTCTCACCACCACAGGAGCGTTGCTGATGACAACATTACTGCCGGGGGAAACCCTGGCAGCCTCTCTGGCTGAAAAAGTCAGTGAAACATGGCAAAAAATAAACACCCGCCGCAATCAACAAGAGGCGATAACGCCGGGCTGGGTTTTGCAGTCGCTCGGGCTTAAACCTGGCTCAACTGAACTGCGAAGAGCCATTTTTGAGCTGGTCAGGCGGATACCCTATCAGCTCGGTGCATGGAATGGCGAAAGCATGAGTCTGTTTCAGCAGGGCTTTGGCGACTGCCGTCATAAAGCCGCTGCTGCCGAACGACTGCTGACCGATGGTGGCATTACGGCAAAGCGAAAGCTGGTGCGGTTTGACTGGGCTGATTTGCCTGTACCTGCGGATATTCTGGCAATTTTGCCGCAAACACAGGGATTTCATGACACTGTGGCTTTTGAGCTACAGGGCAAAACATACCTGTTTGATGCCACCTGGGATATGGCCTTGCGCGGAGCGGGTTTCCCGGTGATGCCTTCCTGGGATGGCAACTCTGATACCTGGCCGGTGACTTCCCGGATGTCGACGCAGCAAACCGTACTAATGCCGCAGCCAGGGCAGGACATTTACAGCACTAACCAGATGAGCTGGCCGCAGCGCGAGAAAACCATGGCGTTTAATCAGGCACTGAATAACTGGCTGGAGGTCATTCGGGCTAACCGTGATGACTGGTGCACCATTATCCATAGTGATATTGAAGCCACCCGGTTGAGCCTGAAAACCTGTCTGGGACAACTGAGTTAATTCCCTTCTCGTCAGGAGGGGCTGCGCAGGGAAGCGGCGATAACACCTTCGACACTTTTTATGCTGCTTCAGGTATAACGCTGGGATACCTGAAGCTTTTTTATTTAACATCCAAGATAACAGACGAATCAGTATCCTCCTCACCCGGATAAAGCTTGTCATTTTTTTCAGGTCCCTCTATGCTTTGAATATCCCCCTGGGGGGGATGTGATTTCAAACCAAGAGATTTCCTGATGCTCAACATTCTTTCTAATCGTACCTATCGCCACCTGTTTATGGCACAGGTTATCGCCCTTATTGGCACCGGTCTGGCGACCGTTGCGTTAGGGTTACTGGCCTACGATCTCGCAGGTGACAGAGCCGGGGCAGTGCTGGGTACCGCGCTGGCTATCAAAATGAGCGCCTATATTCTTGTTGCGCCCGTGGCGGCGGCTTTTGCCGATAAATTCCCGCGTCGCACCATGCTGGTAACACTGGACCTGGTTCGCGCTCTCGTGGCTATCACGCTGCCTTTTGTCACCCAGATATGGGAAATCTACATCCTGATCTTCATTCTTCAGGCTGCCTCGGCGGCGTTTACGCCTACTTTCCAGGCAACTATCCCGGATATTCTTCCTGACGAACGTGAATATACCCGGGCGCTGTCTCTGTCACGTCTGGCCTACGATCTTGAAAGCGTCATCAGCCCTATGCTGGCGGCTGCACTGCTGACGGTCATGAGTTTCCACAACCTGTTTGCCGGTACGGCAGTCGGGTTCCTTGCTTCAGCAGCTCTGGTTGTTTCCGTGACACTGCCGAAGATGAAAGCGTTAACGGTCAAACGCAGCATCTATGACAAAACTACACGAGGTATGCGCATCTTCCTGAAAACGCCCAGACTGCGCGGCCTGCTGGCACTCAACATGGCCGTAGCGGCAGCGAGTGCAATGGTTATCGTCAACACCGTCGTTCTGGTTCAGGCGGACTTTGGTTTCTCACAGCGGTCTACCGCTATTGCGCTGGCCTTCTTCGGCGTGGGGTCCATGGTATCGGCCCTGGTTCTCCCCAGACTCCTCGACAACATGAGCGACCGTATGCCGATGCTTGCAGGTACGGCGCTTTTAGTCATTGGCCTGGGGTCAGGCATTTTCCTGAAGGATTACATCACGCTGGTTGTGCTCTGGGCACTGCTGGGGGTGGGCTATTCACTTTCTCAGACACCGGGTGGTCGCCTGCTGCGCCGTTCGTCAACAGCGGAAGACAGACCGGCGCTGTTTGCCGCCCAGTTTGCACTGTCACATTCATGCTGGCTGGTGACTTATCCGCTGGCCGGATGGGTTGGTGCGGCATGGGGGACACAGGCTTCATTCATCGCCCTGACTGTTGTGGCAACATTGTCGCTGGTCACCGCCGTACTTATCTGGCGTCCTGAGCATGAAGTGTACGCTCAGGTTCACAGCCACAAAGACCCGGAAACAAACAACGAATCGACCCATGAGCATGATTTCGTCATTGACGATGAACATCCGTCCTGGCCGAAGAAAGAGAAGTAATTTCCCAAAAAAAGACAACGTATCAGGAGAGGATAAGCCGATAAAAAGTGTGACCATGGCGTTGATACACATTATCTTATCCCTTCCACCTGGAGAGGATAAACCATGACCGTTCATGCATCACACCCTGACATTATTAAAAGACTTAAACGTGCCGCAGGGCACCTGAAAAGTACCATCCAGATGCTCGAAGATGAGAAAGCATGTCTGGATATCGCCCAGCAACTGCACGCTGTGGAAAAGGCGATAACGAATGCGAAGCGTACCTTAATTCATGACCATCTGGATCACTGCCTGGAGGATGCCCTTCATGCTGACCACACGGAGTCTGATAAGACGCTTAGCGAATTTAAAGAGATAACTAAATATCTTTAAGGCAAGCGAAACATGACTGATTTTTCCACTCTTTTACAGCAAGGCGTGGCCAATGCCTGGCTGTTCATCCCCAGCGCTATTTTGCTCGGTGCGCTTCACGGACTGGAGCCAGGGCATTCCAAAACGATGATGGCCGCCTTTATTGTGGCCATCCGGGGAACGGTCAAGCAAGCGGTATTACTGGGGCTTGCCGCGACAATTTCTCATACGTCTGTTGTCTGGCTCATTGCGTTCGGCGGAATGTATATCAGTCAGAAATTCACTGCTGAATCAGCCGAACCCTGGTTTCAGCTGATTTCCGCCGTCATCATTCTCGGTACGGCGGCATGGATGTTCTGGCGAACCTGGCGCGGCGAAAAGCTGTGGAAGATGGAGCAGGAAGAGGAACACAGCCACGGTCATCACGATCATGACGAAACCCGCATCATCGATACGGGCCATGGCAGCGTTGAACTCTCGATTTTCGAAGAAGGACAACCCCCTCACTGGCGTTTACGCTCGCTCAGCGGCAAGAAATGGGAAGCTCGCGACATTTCTCTGGTGACCAACCGTGGTCCAGGGACATTTTCACAGGTATTTGATTTCGTCGAAAAAGACGGGTTTATGGAATCGGCCCTGGCGATCCCGGAGCCACACAGCTTTGATGTTCGCCTGTCTTTAGGCCATCGCGGCCATGTGCATGATTATGATGTGGAATTCCGTGAACATGAACACGACCACGATCATTCCTCGCTGGAAGGTCTGGATGTTAATTCTCGCGAATATCAGGATGCTCACGAAAAAGCGCATGCGAACGACATCAAAAAACGTTTTGCGAATCGCAGCGTAACCACCGGACAAATAATCCTGTTCGGCCTGACCGGCGGCCTTATTCCTTGCCCGGCAGCCATTACCGTTTTGCTGCTCTGCATCCAGGTGAAGGAATTTACGCTCGGTGCCGCGCTGGTACTGTGTTTCAGCATCGGTTTAGCGATCACGCTGGTTTCAGTGGGCGCAGCGGCGGCTTTCAGCGTTCGTCAGGCAACCAAACGCTGGAGTGGCCTGGATACGCTGGCGCGGCGGGCTCCATACTTCTCAAGCGTACTGATTGCACTTGTCGGCATTTACATGGGCTATCACGGCTGGATCGGCGTAACGAGCTGATTTTCTCCTGTATGAATCTCACGCCTGAACCCACCAACCGGTGGGTTTTATATTTCTGAAGCCCATCATATTTTTATCCCCCTGCCGGGGATAGGAATTGAGCTTTTATAGCCGCTCATTTATCATCGACAATATCCCCCATGGGGGATGTAAAATTATAAATGGAATCTGCTATGCAAAAACAATATTTCAGTCAGTTCGTCACCGGAGTGTTACTCACTTCGTTCATCGCCATTCCTGCTCTGGCAGCGCAAGGTGGCTTCTCCGCAGAGAAAGAGCCTGTCGTCACTGAGCACATGTATGCCGGTCATAAAGTTCAGCAGGAGAATAGTCAAAGCCGGATTCAGATCGTATCGTCAATGCACGAAGGGGCGTGGATCACACTGGAAGGCAATGTTGTCAGCCAGCAGCAGGACGAGTGGTATACGTTCCGCGACCCAACCGGTACCATCAAAGTCCGCATCCCGCAGAAAGTCTGGAACGGGCAGCACTTCGATGCTCAGGACCTGGTACGGGTCAGTGGACCGGTAAGCCATGAAAATGATGGTTCAATTTTATATGTTGCAGTTATCAGCAAACCCTAAAACACAATTCTGACGGGCTATGTTTTTTTATATATATAGTTCGTCAACCAAACGTCCGCTTCTCGCTCTTAGCGGACATTAGCATAGGCTATTTACCATAACGCCGCATTACGCGCACCGCCCAGACTGACTCAGCGCGTTTCTGGCATATCCCCGGTAAAACAAGTAACAAACCACCCGAAAATGAACACCAGAAACGCGACTTAAGAATCTACCCTATGAATGGATATGCACTCAACCGAATCGATCTTGGTTTCAATCTTTTTTATCGGGATCAGGCTTCTTTTTAGGTAACTTCGGGGGCTTAACTTGCTGATGACTTTGCGTTCGGCGCGTAAGCCAGGGATGGTCAGCTTTAGGTTTAACATAGTATTTTGAGCGTAAATCAATACGGGCATTATCCACTCGTTCAAGGACACTCTTTTCATCATCCAGTGGTATAGGCTCCGGGCCATCAACATACTTTTCCCAGCCCAGCGCTTTCCCGTCATACAGAACGTTAATTTCACCGTCAAAGTTCTCGCATACAGTAACAACCGAATGCCTAAGTCGATATCCCCGGCCCTCACTGCGTACCTGAAACGCACTGCTTTTGTACTGGAAAGTGAGATTTTTAGACAGAACGCGCTTCGCCTGTAGGCTGAAGATATAACCCAGTTCCTCTTCAGAATGGTGCACATCAAGATGAGCATTATCAGTAGTACGAGGCGACGTAGCGAACCGGTTGTTATAGGCTTCAATAAAGGTCGGCAACCATGCATTTGCTGTTTCAATATCACTGATATTCTGAAGCCGCATTTCTTTGACCAGCCTGTCCTGTAGTGTCTGATTGGCGCGCTCTACCCGCCCTTTTGCCTGCGGGCTGTTGGCATGGATTGGCTCGATGCCCAGTGTCTTTATCGCACGAGTGAACTGGGTCAGCTCACCTTCCCGCTCTGGGTTATTTACCCTGAATATACTGTGTCTATCAGAGTAGAGAGCGAGCGGTACGCCATGATCATTAAGGTAACCCCGGAGGGTTTCCATGTAAGCCCGGGTTGTTTCAGCAGGCACAAAACGCAACGCCATCAACGCACTGGTGGCATCATCAATGAAAACGATCAGTGTACATCTGGGGCCTCGATTTTCAAACCAGTCATGAGGTGAGCCATCAATCTGGATCAGTTCACCGTAAGATGGTCGTCGCATGCGGCGTTGATATATACGGGCAATTTTACGACGGCGTTCACGCCATAACCCCTCTTCTATCATCCACTTTCTGAGAGTTTCAACGGATAAAGATAAACCGTGTATCTCGCGCAATTTTTCGCACGCAAACGTAGGTCCAAAATCAGCGTAACGGCCTTTGAGGAGTGAAATTACTGTTGCTCTGAATTCAGTAGAAAAGGAATTATTAGGACGCTTTCCACGTCGGTGGGAAACCAGACCAGAAGGCCCTTCATTTCTATACCGTTGCACCAGACGTTTAACCTGCCGAATAGAAATGCCAATGCGTGCCGCAGCTTGTTCCTGAGTAATATGTCGATTAATTGACTCCTGAATAATCTGAAGTCGGTGGAGTTCCTTATGACTCATCGTAACAGTCTCTTTGATCATGAAAAATCCCCCAGAGAATTGTCTGGGGACATTTTAGAATGGTTCAAAGGGGACATTACAGCTTGGTGTTAACAGACCCATACATCTCCTTGCCTTGCGGCATCTAAGAGGCTATCCTGATGTTGTCTAGGCATACAGGTGGCCTCGTGGGTGTACTGACCCCAAAAAGTTGGACAGATTAACCGAGGCATCAGAGAAAGAGTCCATTGAATACATGGGCTCTTTTTTGTTTCCAGCTAACGCTAAATAGAGTATTCCGTACTCGAATTATCCATCCCGCCGTTTCTTTCCTTTCGCCTTACAGTCTCATCAATAACTGTTCGTCATCTTCTTTCGTGAAGCGTTTCTACTGAATTAACATTAGACGGACCATCCGATTCTCGCTCCCGGCGCTTTGAGCGTAATAGTCTTCGCGTTCTATTGAGGGAGTTTAAGAAATAATGTCCGTTGCTGAGTTTGTGATGGTTTGAAACCATGGTGAATGTAGAAATTTTTAGCTTCTTCGGTGAGTGCATGAACCATGATTGCACGTACACCAATATTCTCGGCAACCCGATAGCAACGAAGCACTGCATCATGAAGTAAATCAGCGCCAAGCCCTTTTCCGCGGAAAGAGAGATCGACAGCAAGACGGGCAAGTATAATAACAGGGATGGGATCGGGCATGTTACGCCGAAGATTGCCTGTCGCTTCTGTATGGTTGACGCTCCCGGTGGCCAGAGAGTAAAAACCGGCTACTTGTTTCGTGTCTTTTTTACACACTACAAACGTTCTGGCCGATCCGAGAGCCTGGTTTTTGAGGCCTTTCTGCTTTAACCAGTCATCCAGAACAGTTTCACCGCAAACGAATTCCGCCACCTGATGAAAGCTGGATAAAGGTTCTGGTACTGTTACACGTCCCACTGAGGTTTCCTTGCCAGCAGTTTATCTATGGCAGGATCATCTGCAACAGGGGCATCAAGCATGTCGATGAATTCGGCATATTGTTCATCGTTAAAATTAAAGACCCGGCGATCGAGGATCACGTTCTCAGCGGCCTGACAGGCCATTTCCAGGATGAAGTCTGTTCGTGATTTGTGAAGAATTTCCGCAGCAGCATCAATGAGCGCCCGCTGTGATTCCTTTGCTCTAAGATTAAGTTGAACATCTGATTTCATGAGACACCTCTGTATAGCATTTGCTTTACAAAGATAGCATAATATTCATGTATAGCAAACGTTATACAATTATTTATCTTCTTTGGTATGCGAAGTTCTGAAGTTCACTTTGCGCTAAAAGCAGCGTTAGACAAAGGAAAGAGCTTAATCCATCCAACACATTAGTCCTACAAACATGATGGCTCGCAACGATTACTTAGCCGCTCTCAACAACTCCCCAACCAGACAGATTGAAGGTTGAAAGAAAAAAACATTTCCATTATTCTAGAAATATAGAATCATTGATTGTGAGAACGAGTATGGAACTTATCAGTGCGTCGACGGTGCTGAAAGAACTTGGGCATGCTACAAGGCTAGGGATTTACAAAAAATTGGTCAAAGCAGGGCCTCAGGGCCTGCCCGTGGGCGATCTACAGAAGCAACTTGAGATCCCAGCATCGACACTGAGTCATCATATTTCATCCCTGATATCAGTATCGCTGGTTCGTCAGGAACGTCAGGGAAGAACTCTGTATTGCCATGCCTGCTATGAAAAACTTAGTGCGCTGATTGCCTTTCTGACGGAAGAATGTTGCACAGGCGCAGATGGACTGCACAATACCAATAACGACGTCGGAGAATAATATGCCCACTGAACTTAAGAATGTTGATGCAGGCCTGTTCGATACCTCCATCACAGAGGCAAAATTCCACGTACCTGCAATTCCCCACCCTCCCCGTATCCTGATGCTGTATGGCTCTGTACGTGAACGCTCATACAGTCGACTGGCAACAGAGGAAGCAGCAAGGTTGCTGACTGCCATGGGCGCAGAGGTGCGGATCTTCAATCCATCTGGCTTGCCTCTTCCTGACGATGCACCTGAAACGCATCCTAAAGTTATGGAACTGCGCGAGCTGGTTCGTTGGTCCGAAGGGATGGTTTGGTGTTCACCTGAACGCCATGGTGCGATGACCGGCATCATGAAGGCCCAGATTGACTGGATACCACTTTCGGAAGGCGCTGTTCGCCCTTCTCAGGGTAAGACGCTGGCCGTTATGCAGGTCTGCGGTGTCAACAACGGGTAAAAAGTGATCCACTTACCGCCACCACCAACGGTTTAATATTGATCCACCTTGTTTACTCAGGATTAGCTTCAGCGATAACCCCGGCCTTTCGTTTCTGCTTCAGTCGATAGCTTTCCCCTTTTATTTGCACGACATGTGAGTGATGTAAGATCCGGTCCAGCATCGCCGATGTCAGCGCTGCATCACCGGCGAACGTCTGATCCCACTGCCCGAACGGCAGGTTGGAGGTCAGGATCATCGCGCTCTTCTCGTAACGTTTGGCGATGACCTGGAAGAACAGCTTGGCTTCCTCCTGACTGAACGGCAGATAACCTATTTCATCGATGATAAGCAGCTTCGGGGCCATGACACCACGATTGAGAGTCGTTTTGTAACGGCCCTGACGCTGTGAAGTGGACAGCTGTAGCAGCAGGTCCGCTGCTGTTGTGAAGCGAACCTTGATGCCCGCCCGTACTGCTTCGTAGCCCATGGCTATCGCCAGATGCGTTTTTCCCACGCCCGATGGCCCCAGCAACACGATGTTTTCGTTACGCTCTATGAAGCTCAGGGATCGCAGCGACTGGATTTGCTTCTGAGGAGCGCCGGTGGCGAAGGTGAAGTCGTACTCCTCGAACGTCTTTACCGCCGGGAAGGCTGCCATCCGCGTGTACATCGCCTGTTTACGCTGATGCCGGGCCAGTTTCTCCTCATGTAACAGGTGCTCCAGGAAGTCCATGTAGCTCCATTCCTGATCCACCGCCTGTTGCGACAGCGCCGGCGCTGCGCCGATAAGACTGTCCAGCTGGAGCTGTTCGGCAAGCACCATCAGCCGTTGATGTTGCAGTTCGACCATCATGCGGCTCCTCTGCAGAACGTGTCATAGATGGAGAGCGGATGATGCAACGGCTGCCTGTCGAAGGTCATCAGGCTTTCATCAACCTGCACATCATACTGTTTTTTCTCCGGTGGCAGTGCCAGCATGGATTGCTGTTCCTCCACCCAGCGATCGCAGGGGCGGGTCTGGATAGTTTCATGCTTACGTTGATTGGCCACATCGTACAGCCAGCGCAGGCCGTAACGGTTTGCGGTTTCAACATCGACGGTGATCCCCATCGGACGCAGGCGTGTCATTAACGGGATATAGAAGCTGTTGCGGGCGTACTGCACCATCCTCTCCACCTTGCCTTTAGTCTGCGCCCTGAAGGGACGGCACAGGCGGGGAGAGAAGCCCATCTCTTTGCCGAACTGCCACAGGGAAGGATGGAACCGGTGCTGCCCGGTCTGGTAAGCATCACGCTGCAGCACCACCGTTTTCATATTGTCGTACAGGACTTCCTGCGGTACACCGCCGAAGAAGCTGAACGCATTGCGGTGACAGGCTTCCAGCGTGTCGTAGCGCATGTTGTCGGTGAACTCGATGTAAAGCATTCTGCTGTATCCCAGAACAGCGACGAACACATGCAGGGGTGACTTGCCGTTTCGCATGGTCCCCCAGTCAACCTGCATCTGCCGTCCGGGCTCGGTTTCGAAGCGAACGACCGGTTCTGCCTGTGCTGGCAGGGTCTGTTTACGGATGAACTCTCTCAGGATAGTAAGCCCTCCACGATAGCCCAGCTCCATGATTTCCCTGGCAATAACGGTCGCCGGGATTTTGTAGGGATGCGCATCGCTGATCCGCTTAGAGATGTAATCACGGTATTCATCGAGCAGTGATGATGGTGCCGGGCGTGGTGAATACTGCGGCTTTTCAGATTTGGCTTTCAGGTGGCTGCGGACAGTATTGCGCGAAATACCCAGCTCCCTGGCAATGGCCCGGATACTCATTCCCCGCTTGTGCAGGACTTTAATTTCCATACGAATCTCAAAAGTGATCATAAGCTCCCCTGTATTCAGAGGAGCAGATTAACCCCTGGATCAATTTTCAACCGCTGGGGTGGATCAGTTTTGCACCGTTGGTAACACTGCGGTGGCTCTCAGTCTTTCAATGCCGTAAACCAGATGCGTATTCTTGGCCGATGGATGCGGATGATCACCATCCCGAATCAGTCCTCTGTGGCAAAAGCCTGGCAGGAGTTTGATGAAGATTAACGAATGAAACCGTCGTCTTATTACGACCGCATCGTAGATGTAATGGAAGAACTGGTGAAATTTACTCTGCTGACCCGAGGTAACTCAGCCTATCTCGTTAATCGCTACAGCGAACGAAAAGAGTCGGCAGAAGAACTTTCCCGGCGAGTTAATCAGAGCAAAATTTGAGGGCTGGTATGAGTGATGTAACGGCATTCAACAACTGCATGAGCGTGTTCTGGCGGCAACATGAAGCCGAACTCGCTCGATTTCTGACATCGAAGACAGGCGATAGCGAAAAAGCAGCAGATCTTCTGCAAGAGCTATTCCTGCGTGCCCGCGCTCATTCAGACAGTTTTTGTGAGATGGAGAATCCACGAGCCTGGCTGTACCGGGCTGCGAGGAACCTGCTGATTGATGAGTACCGCACCGCCAGGGATTTCGTTGAGCTGGAAGAAGATGCCCCATTAACTGACGCATCCCCTGAGGCAATCTCAACGCTGGGTATTTGCCTGCCTGAAACATTACAGGCATTACCTGAGGATGAGCGGTGGTTGATTGAAGAATCCGACCTTAACCGGCGTCCCCAGCAGTCTCTGGCCGATGAACTGGGAATCACGCTTACGGCGTTTAAATCTCGACTACTTCGGGCCAGAAAGCACCTGAAAGAAGCGATGACAGAACTTTGCCAAATTGAGGCGGATGACACTTCTTCCGTCTGCTGCCACAAAAAAATGAATTAATCGCGCATCTTTTTCCCACCATCTTCGTTTACCTCAGTGTAAAGCCAATCGACTAAACACTGAGGTAAACAGTCCATGTCAAATATTGAGATCTTTGAAGCAGCAGGCTGCTGCGCAACCAGTAGCGTTGTGGTCAGCGACGAAGCCATCAAATGGAACGCCAGCGCCGAATGGGCGAAAAAAAATGGCGTTGATATTCAGCGCTACAGCCTTGCAAAGAACCCGCAACAGTTCCTGAATACGCCTGTCATTAAAGAGTTTCTGAACACATCAGGGATGGAGTCCCTTCCTGTCACCTTGCTCGACGGCAAGCTAGTGATGGCAGGCAAACTGCCAACTCGTGAAGATATCGCCCGTTGGGCAGGTATTCCGCTTACTCAGGACTGGAGTGAAGGCAGCACGCAACCACGCTGCTGCAGCATTCCACGCATGCCTTAATTCCAGAGGAGCTATTACTGATGAATATTCCATTTTTAAAAGACATTCCCCCGTTCATCTTCTTCACTGGCAAAGGTGGTGTGGGTAAAACATCCCTGGCATGTGCTACTGCGGTATGGCTGGCCGATCAGGGTAAGAGAACGCTTCTGGTGAGTACCGATCCGGCTTCCAATGTCGGCCAGGTATTTAGCCAGACTATCGGCCACCGAATCACAGATATCAGTACCGTAGAAAATCTTGCCGCTATGGAAGTTGATCCGATGGCTGCAGCACAGGCTTATCGTGACCGCGTGCTCGACCCGGTTCGCGGGCTGATGCCAGCCGATGTGGTCAGCAGTATTGAAGAGCAGCTCTCCGGCTCATGCACCACAGAAATCGCTGCGTTTGATGAGTTTACTGGTCTGCTGACCAATCATGAGCTGCGGGAAAAATATGACCATATCGTATTTGATACCGCGCCAACCGGTCACACCATCCGCATGCTTGAATTGCCGGGAGCCTGGAGCGGTTATCTCGAAGCGAACCCTGATGCCGCTGCAAACCTTGGACCTCTGGTAGGGCTTGAGAAACAACAGCACCAGTACTCCGATGCGGTTAAAGCGCTGTCCGACGCAGCTCTCACACGCTTAGTGCTGGTTGCCCGAGCTCAGGCTTCAACGCTGAAAGAGGTTTCTCATACGCACGATGAGCTTTCTGCTATTGGTTTGCAGCATCAACACCTTGCCATCAATGGTGTGCTGCCGCCGTTTGCTGGTGAGGATGACCCACTGGCGCAAAGTATTCTGGTTCGGGAAGAAAAAGCATTACAGGCAATGCCTGATAATCTGGCTAATCTTCCCCGCTCGCAGCTGTATCTGAAGCCATTTAACCTGGTCGGCCTGGAAGCCCTGCGGGAGCTATTTACCCAGAGCAAAGCCGCACCGGCTCTCCCTGATACCACGTTGAATGTTCTGGATTTACCGAAACTGTCTTCACTGGTTGATGAACTGAGCCAAACTGGCAATGGGCTGGTCATGACGATGGGTAAAGGCGGTGTAGGTAAAACGACCATTGCAGCGTCAGTCGCGGTATCGCTGGCGAAACGTGGTCATAAGGTCCACCTGACTACATCCGATCCGGCAGCACATCTGTCTTACACACTGGATGGCTCGCTGCCCAATCTTCAGGTCAGCCGTATCGACCCGAAGGTAGAGACAGAACGTTATCGCCGCTTTGTCCTGGAAAATCAGGGCAAAGGATTAGATGCAGAAGGGCTGGCGGTGCTTGAGGAAGACCTCCGCTCACCATGCACTGAAGAGATCGCCGTCTTCCAGGCATTCTCTCGGATCATCAAAGAAGCAGACGACCATTTTGTCATTATGGATACAGCCCCAACAGGTCACACGCTTCTGCTACTGGATGCAACAGGAGCCTATCACCGGGAAATGGTGCGCCAGATGGGGCAAACGCATGACAATTTGTTGACACCAATGATGCTATTGCAGGACCCGGAGAAGACGAAGGTGATTATCGTGACGCTTGCCGAAACGACACCTGTACTGGAAGCAGCAAACCTGCAGCAGGATTTGCGTCGTGCTGAAATTGAACCATGGGCATGGGTAATCAATAGCAGTCTGGCTGCTGCGAAACCGTCCTCACCGTTCCTCGTAACCCGAGCCAGTCGCGAACTGCCTCTGATAAATGACGTTACAGAGCAGTTTGCAGAGCGTATTGCATTAACACCGCTGCAGAATGAAGAACCAGTGGGTGCAGCTCTGCTGGCAAAAATGGCAGGCTAAAAGATGGGGCTGCGGCCCCATTTCCTGCAGTCAAACTTTTACTTATACAGGCTATAAGTTTAAGTATTTAACCTTCTGTCGCGAATTCCGGTAGCTTGTAAAGCATCATTACTGGAGTAACACGATGCACATTATTAATGCTGAAGAACAGCACATTACCGCGATACGCAATATCTATGCTCACCATGTTCTGCATGGTACAGGTAGCTTCGAAACCGAACCTCCGGATACGCAGGAAATGCTTAACCGACTGAGGAGCATTCAGTCTCGGGGATTTCCTTGGTATGTCGCTCTGCATGGCGATACGGTCATCGGCTACTGTTATATTTCCCGTTACCGCGAACGCCATGCCTATCGGTTTACAGTTGAAAATTCGATATATATTGATCCGACTTATCAGCGCCAGGGCGTCGGAAAAGCACTGCTCAATCATGCATTAAAATGGGCCGAGTCCCAGGGATATCGTCAGATGATTGCTGTCGTAGGTGACAGCGCTAACGTCGCTTCTGTTGCGCTTCATATCCGCACAGGATTTACTGAAATAGGCACATTAAAAGACATTGGTTTCAAACATGGCCGCTGGCTTGACACGGTTTTGCTGCAAATGAAACTTGGTGAAGGGAATCGTACTCTGCCAGAAGATTCAGATCTTATGCTCTGAGGCAGGAATAAGGGGGCGTCTGCCCCCTTTATCTTTATTTCAATCGCTTACCTGTTTCATCAACGACTTTCTCGCCGTCTTCCTTAGCAAATGCGCCTTTTTGCGCATCCGGAAGAATATCCAGCACCACTTCGGAAGGGCGGCAAAGGCGCGTTCCCAGCGGTGTCACCACAATCGGACGGTTAATCAGGATCGGATACTGAAGCATAAAATCGATTAACTCACCGTCAGTAAACTTATCTTCAGCAAGCCCCAGTTCTTCATAAGGCTCGACGTTTTTGCGCAGCAAAGCCCGGACTGAAATGCCCATATCTGCAATGAGTTTGACCAGCTCATCGCGTGAAGGTGGATTTTCAAGGTAATGAATAACGGTCGGTTCATTACCACTGTTGCGGATCATCTCCAGCGTATTACGCGACGTGCCGCAGGCCGGGTTGTGATAAATGGTGATGTTGCTCATATCAGTATCTCATTACAAAGTGAAAGAGAGACGTAACGCCAGCGCTGCCAGCGTTACAAACAGCACAGGCAGAGTCATGACGATCCCGGTGCGGAAATAGTATCCCCAGGTGATGGTCATATTCTTCTGTGAAAGGACATGCAGCCAGAGCAGCGTTGCCAGGCTACCTATAGGTGTAATTTTCGGGCCCAGATCGCAGCCAATCACGTTGGCGTAGATCATCGCCTCTTTAATAACGCCAGTTGCAGTGCTTCCATCGATAGAAAGAGCGCCAACCAGCACGGTAGGCATGTTGTTCATGATGGAAGACAGGAAAGCCGTCAGGAAGCCAGTACCCAGCGTCGCAGCCCAGAGTCCTTTATCCGCCAGTACGTTCAGCACTCCTGAAAGGTATTCGGTTAGCCCGGCGTTGCGCAGACCGTAGACCACCAGGTACATCCCCAATGAGAAGATGACGATTTCAGAGCCGCCACGCCACGCCACGCCACGCCACGCCACGCCACGCCACGCAGGACCGTATCCGTGACAATTTGCCCTCACAATGCCTTTCATCTGCATCTCTCCGGGCTTACATCCGGGCGGGAGGGGGCAGCGCCGCAGGCGCTGGCCTTACCGTCCGTCAGCCCGAAGGGATGACAGGGTTTTCGCGCGCGAACAGGCGGCGCCTATGCCCCGCCCGGATTATTTACTGTGCATCCCCCTGACCGCCCTGGAGAATGAAGTGGCCGCAAAGATAGACGGCGCACTGGCGGGTAGCCGATTCGCAGATCTCTTCAAGCACTTTAGCTGTGGTTACGGGGCTGAGTCCGGATTCGCGACGTCGCTCGTTGATAAGTGTTTTATACTGGCGCAGGATGCTGCGGGTTTCCGGTGACAGTTGCAAGGTGTTCTCCTTTTGTTCTGTTTCCGGAGGCAATGCCTCCGGTTTCTCTGTCAGGCATCGAGCGCCGCGCGCAGGCGCATCATGACGTCGTTTTCTTCTTTCAGGGTTTCTTCAGCTGATCCGCCGCCATCCTCCGCGCATACTGCGATACGTTGCATCTCCCGTCCTGCAAGCTGCATGACTAAGGCCAGCGATTTCGCGGGAATAGTCACGGTTCGCTTCTCGCGTCGCTCATCGAGCATGGTTTCGACAATCGCCCGTATCTGGCCGATATCCGCGCCACTTTCAAGGCATGAACTTAGCCGACGCAGGACTTCATCCAGTTCCTCATCGGTTAAATCCCAGTCAAGGCAGACGCAACGAATGTCATTTCGATTCCAGCAGGCGAAAACGTATTTCTCGCCATCGAGGTCGGAATGTCTGAACATTTCAAGGGCAATTTCTCTTGCTGTACCAATCATGTTTTTCTCCTTTTATCGGGCGGCATCACCGCCCGTGGTCAGTCAGTCAAGGGCACGCCAGATGGTGGCGCTTTCCGGATGGGTGTCAGCAAATGCCATAAGCTGCTCATAGCGACGGCAGAAGTGGCGGCACAGTTCTTCATGGTCATGGTTGCTGTGGTGCCAGCTCCGGTGATTCAGTACCAGCGCCGTGAGGATGATCCCCGCCACTTCCCCGCTGACAGTCTCCTCAAACCAGTTGTCCGGATTGCACAGGGTCAGGCTCTCCACGTCAGGCGCCATATATCCGCCGCCTTCCGGCAGCCGGTAAAACTGCCAGAATCCCCCCTGATACTCAGGGCAGTAACGCTGGGCGTAGGCGTACACGGATGCCTCGGACGTCATAAAATCGCCGCCAAACAAATCAGGCAGGAAAGTCAGGCGCTGCGCACCCTCAAGACGAACAGCATCACAGGTCACGGTCTGGTTCATAGATCCTCCACGGTTAACATATTCTCGGTTCCGGCATCGCCGTGACGACACGACAAACCGGCGAAAAGCGGAGGACACAGGGGCGACGCCGCAAGCCGCAGCGCAAAGCCTTCACGGGCTGAATGCACCGTGAAGGGTGCGAACGGGTGAGGACGGAGGCGTAAGCGAACCCTTGTGGCCGATGCGGCCGGGCTACAGTGAAGTCACGGCGCATGCCGTCACCGCACGGAGCTTCAGAGGAGTTTCATTGTCCCGACGTGGCCCGGAGGGCAGCGGCGGATAAAAGCGAAAGGCACTGACATCCTTTTCGCAGTGGATGGCCACCGGTTGCCGGGGCGTTACCCCGGCTCTCTCCCTTACGCGGCCAGCGTCTCCTGTAATGCGTGAACGTCCTTCAGCTCATTCCTGACGGATTCAGGCTCCTGCCGCCCGGCTTCCCAGGCCATACCGATCCGGTTTTCCAGCTCGCATTCATAGTTACGCAGGACGCGGGACAGGAGTACCGCCGGAACACTCACCTGACGGTTTGCCACTTCCCACTGACGGGCCAGGAGATCGCTGACAGTCAGATTATTTACCCCCTCCTGGCGGTATTGCGTCATTTTCATTTCGCCGATCGCCTTCATCAGATTCCGGATTTCAGCCCCGTCCGGTTCTGGCTGGGCTTCACGGCAGGCCACGCTAATCCCCTCTTCCGTCCAGACCAGCAGGACCAGGGGTTCGTCAAACGTGAACATGTTTTTAAGCTGTACACAAAGTTCTTCGCGGGTTCCGTACATCGTTTGTTCTCTCTTGTAAGGGGTTACAGGCCGGGCATCAGCCCGGCAGGGTCAGTCAGTCCTGAAAGGTTTCGTCCAGCACCAGGGCTTCGCGGTAGGCTTCAAGAAGCAGGGTGTTGATCCGGCGCAGAGTCTGCGCAGCCATACGTTCGGTAAGCGTTGCCGCGTCGTGCCGGTGCTGCGATTCGAGGCGGTTCAGCAGCATCCGCACGTCACACATGGCATTGCTGAGCGCGGCCACGTCCGCGCGCAGGTGTTCAAGGCCCGGGTAGTTCATGCCGCCTCCGGCCAGTCGGGGTAAAACGCGCCGTCATTGGCCGCCGGCATCCTTCTTGCCCGTTCAACCTGTGCCAGACGTCGAACGCCGGCGGCGTGGTACTGCTCAAGCATCTCGATCCCGATATAGCGGCGGCTGGCTTCGGCGGCGGCCACGCAGGTGGAGCCGCTGCCGGCGAACGGGTCAAGGACAATAGCCCCCGGACGCGTGAGCGATTCAATCAGCGGCCGCAGGCTCTGCACCGGCTTCTCCGTCGGGTGATGTCGGTTGCCCGTGTATTTCCAGGGGATCACGTCCGGGATGGGACGGTCCGGGGTTTGCGGCCTTCCCTTCGCCAGCAGGTAGGCGCTCTCATGGGTGTAACCCACGAACGTCGATTTTGAGGCGTAGCTCTTGGCAAAGACGATATGGCCAACCACCCGGAAACCGGCCGTTTTCCACGCATTCAGAAACAGATCCGCGCGGTTCCAGGCATAGAAACTCACCATCAGGCTGTCATTTTTCAGCACGCGGTACATTTCATGACAGGCGGGCTGGAGCCATTCGGCAGAGTTGTCCCCGGCCAGGGTGCGGCCGGTACGGTCCTTATAGCCAACCAGGTACGGTGGATCGGTAAGAATAAAATCGACGGCACGTGCCGGAAAACGGGACATCACCTGCACGCAGTCACCCAGAATAAAACGGGACATAGACACACTCCTCTCTGATATGCGGCACCCTGTTGCGCCGTGCCGCCACAAAAACCCGGCGAAAAGCGGAGGGCGCAGGGGCGACGCCGCAAGCCGCAGCGCAAGCCTTTCACGGGCTGAATGCACCGTGAAACGTGCGAACGGGTGAGGACGGAGACAACGTGAACCCTTGCGACCACAGCAGCCGGGTTAGCGTGAAGGCACGGCGTTGAACACGCCGCCGGCTGGCGGCAATAAGGCGGAGGGAACCGACATCCTTCGGTACCGGTTCTGGTAGCTGATGAGTACGTGAGTGTATGGCAGAATGCACGCTGATAATGGATTCGCGCCGTTATCTGACATGTGTGCCTTTGATTTCAGGACGTCCCCGACCGGAGACGTCTTTTTTTTGATTCGGATATATGGCAGGTGAAAGTGCGAAGTGATTATGTGATTATCAGCGCCGAAAACATCTTAAGGGTTTTCACCTGTAACGAATTGCATGGCTTCAGGACACCCCCTCCCCGGATGGTGTCCTTTTTTTCAGCGCCCCTTCACGTGGTCGATAGCGAACTGCAGCGTGTCCCAGTTAAAACCGATGCCTGCATCGTGGCTGTGGTCGCCGATACGCATGGCTTCTGCAATTTCCTCCTCCGACAGACTGCTATCGAGCGACAGAAAATCATCTTCCAGCCAGAACGTCCCCATACACAGTGCATCCGGTGGGTACTGCTTCAGCCTGGCGATGAGCCCTGCTACCGTCACATCATCACGACATGCAGGACGCGGCGGCAGGACGCGATCGGCGATGTCGTTCCAGCACCAGTCATCGCACTCCGGTACGGGTTCCAGCAGGGTCTGTAATTCCACGCCCGGCAGCAGGGAGAGCTGCTCCAGAACCTCCCCCAGAGAAAGTCGCTCTCCGCTGGCATCTTCACTCCCCAGGTAATGGTGATTGATATAGACGGCAAACTCGCCGTTATCGGGTTCAATACAGGTCAGTCTGAACATGGTTGTGTCCTCAGCATCCGGCACCCTCTTGCGCCGTGCCGCCACAAAAACACGGCGTAAAGCGGAGGACGCCAGGGAGACGCCGAAGCCGCAGCGCAAGCCCTTCACGGGCTGAATGCACCGTGCAGGGCGCGAACGGGTGAGGACGGAGACAACGTGAACCCTTGCGACCGCAGCGGCCGGGTTAGCGTGAAGGCACGGCGGGTAATTTTTTACGGGAGATATAAAGCGGAGGAAAAATTTCACATTAAATTAAAATGTGATTTACATCACAAAACAATACATTATAATCGCCGAAAAATTAAGCGTTTAGTTTTGACGGCAGGGATGAGATGTCACTCTGCCGTTTTTTTCTGAAGTGTACGGGACCGGATTTAACGCGCAGGAGCTGCACCAATACGTCTCAGCGCATCCTCTACTTCACGCAGCCCAAAAATATCTTCCGGCGGCTGCTCTTTTCCGGACAGGCTACATACCGTAAAGACGGCATTTGATGCGGATAATCTCTCGCGGAACAACGCCTGCAGTGCCACAACGACCAGCGTACGTTCGTCTCCTGTCAGTTCTTCAAGCTGCATACTGTTTCCTTCAGGTTAATGTTCATATTCATCCCCGCCCCTCTGGTTTTTTCTCGTCAAACGCCAGGAGAACCCCGAGGCCGATCAGTGAGGCATAGCAGACCTGCATCGCGATTGTCACCGGCAGTGAGATGTTATCAACCAGAACGCCAGGAACCACGACGGCCACGCCAGCCAGTATCATTCCCCTGCCGGTCTTTTTGACCCGTTCCGGCCACTGAGATTCAGGCACGTTCCGGGCCCGCAGAAAGTTATGAATGCACTGCTTTTTGTTTAATCACTGACATGCTCTAGTCTCCGAATGCCCGGCGCATATTTTTCTTTATGCTGGTCGCTTCAGCGGATACCGGTGCGGCAGGCTCCGCAGGTTTCGCCGGCACTGCAGCCATACTCACGTCAGCCGTATCGGCCATCTGCTGAACCAGAACCTGCAACTCGCTGACCGTGCCGGGCGGTACCGGCATGCTGGCCAGCAGACGCGGCAGCTCCGGTGCGGTCGTATGCAGGGCCAGACCGGTGATTATCAGGTTTCTCAGCAGCTCTCCGCGCAGGCGGGATGACACGCCCGTCAGCACACGCTCAACCCGTTCACTGCTCCGGTCATCCTGAAGCGTCAGGGTGTAACGCCGGCGCTGGTATTCGGTCTCCGGTGACATGGCCAGAGCAGCAACGCCACCATCAGGCTCATCAGGAAGTCCTGAGAGTGAAGACCAGGTGCCGGATACCAGCGCCATCACGGCACAAAGCCGGATGGCACTCAGATGTCCGTCAAAGAACACCGGGATCAGCGCCGGTAAACGGGCATCCGTCTGGTACATCACCGCCCCGGCGGTGGCGGCGGTCCGAATGAAGTCACCGCGCAGGGGCTGTGAGATGGTGCTGATGGTCGCCATCGCCGTGATGTCGGTGCGATCGTCGCTGTGCAGATAGAAAGAATACTGGCCGTCCGGCACGTTTAGTCCTCTTTATTGTAAAGGGCAATCTCTCTGGCCAGCGCCAGCTGCGGATCGCCGATAACCTCGATACGGTCAGGAGCCAGAGGCCAGGCCTGACGGATAGCCTCTTCAATGAGGGATGCCCCTCCCCCGACCAGGAATACCCGGTTAACGCTCCTGAAGACCGTCAGCTCACTGGTGACACGCGCGCCCAGGGAAGTGATTGCCTCTGTAATTTTGTTCAGAACATCGTCAATTTTTCCGGCATCGTTGATCACTCGCTGCAGATACTGACGATCATTGCGGTTGCGGATGACCGTGTCAGCAATAAGCGCGCTGGTTTCGCTGTCTGCAGCCCGCAGCGCGCCTGCAGCTGCGCGGGTGACCTGTGACACGCCGACAGACGGATTGCCGTGTACCGCACTGATATCATCAAACTGTCCGACAATCACGCCGGCATCGAGCGTGGTTCCGCCGAGATCGATAATCAGGGTGGTCTCAGCGGGTCCGGGCTTCAGCTCCGCGAGACGGGAGAACGCCGCCGGCAGTGATTCAGGCATCACCTTCACGTCCGTTACGGTAAATGCCCTGCCCTTATTCAGAACCAGCTCACGCATCAGGTTTTCTCGTTTGCGTCGGATGTTCTCCTCGTTCCGCTGGCAGTCCCCGTCATAATACTCGCTCAGGGGCAGCGTCACGGTCAGGCTCACCGGCTGCGGCTCAAGTCCGCTGTTCAGCAGGGCATGATGCACGGCCAGCAGGTTGAGATCACCGTACTGGTATTCCACGTTTGTTGTCGGGATGGCATCCCGGCTGACGCTGTCCCAGGTGTATTTCAGCGTGCCCACCTGATAGTTGAACGTTGCGGCACTGAATTCCGCCACTTTCCAGCCATGCCGGAAGGAGTTAGCAGAAACCCGGGTCTGCAGCTCGTTTCCTTCAAACCATGCCAGCTTAACATTAGTTGAACCATCATCGCAGTAAATATTCATCATTATGCTCCGTCAATTAAACTCAATTTGATACATATTATAAGAGCAAAATGGCAAAATAAAAGCCATACTTCTCATTATGAGTAATTTAAATGTTCCATAATGATATTAAATAGCATTTTGAGTAACTTAGGTTACTCACCCTGTTCATGAAGCAGGTGATCTGGATTATCCTCACGCTGTTAAATATACTGTATGCATATCCAGTATATTTAGACGTCAGGAGGAAAGATGAAACTGCAGCTTTTCAGCACCGGGAAAGCACTCCCGCCACAGGCCCATCCGTTGTTTGCAGACCTGGCCAGCTGCGGTTTTCCGAGCCCTGCCGCTGACTATGTCGAGTCCGACCTGGATCTCCATGATTACTGCATACGGCACCCAAGCGCGACTTACTATCTCCGTGCCAGCGGTGACAGCATGTCCGACGGCAGCCTTTACAATGGCGATCTGCTGGTTGTGGACAGTGCAGAGAAGCCCCGGCACGGCGATATTGTTGTGGCCAGTGTGCAGGGGGAGTTTACGGTTAAACGGCTTCTGCTGACGCCACGACTGACGCTGCAGCCAATGAACGCCGCCTGGCCGCCGATTTATCCCGACCCGGACGATCTGGATATCTTTGGCGTCGTCACGCACATCATCCACCGCCCGAGGGAGATGTACTGATGTTTGCCCTGGCCGATGTGAACAGCTTTTATGCCAGCTGCGAACGTGTTTTCCGCCCGGATTTGAAAGGAAAGCCGGTTGTGGTGCTCAGTAATAACGATGGCTGCGTTATCGCAAGAAGTGCCGAGGCAAAGCCCTGGATCAAAATGGGCATGCCGTGGTTTCAGATGAAAAACGAAACGTATCCGGAAAAAATATACGCGTTCTCAAGCAACTATGAACTTTATGCCTCGATGTCAGCGCGCGTGATGAGCTGCCTGGAGGAGCTGGCCCCAAGGGTGGAACAGTATTCGATTGACGAGATGTTCCTCGACCTGACCGGCGTTGAGCACTGCATGGACCTGGAGGACTTCGGCCGGCAGCTGCGCCAGCACGTGTATGACTGTACCCGTCTGACCATCGGCGTGGGTGCCGGGCCGACGAAAACCCTGGCAAAATCAGCCCAGTGGGCCTCAAAGGAGTGGAAACAGTTTCGTGGTGTGCTCGCCCTGACCAGGGGGAATCCTCAGCGAACGCGGAAACTGCTTTCACTGCAGCCGGTCGAAGAGATCTGGGGCGTGGGAAACCGTATTGCACGCAAACTTAATGTACTGGGTATCAGGACCGCGCTCGATCTGGCCCTGACGAACCCGGCCTTTATACGCAAAAATTTCTCCGTCGTTCTCGAGCGAACAGTACACGAACTGAACGGGGAAAGCTGCATGTCGCTTGAGGAAGCACCACCGACGAAACAGCAGATCGTCTGCAGCCGCAGCTTTGGAGAGAAAATCACGGAGTACGATTCGCTCCGCCAGGCTGTCTGTCAGTACGCAGAGCGGGCCTCTGAAAAGCTGCGGAAAGAGCGCCAGTACTGCCGGCATATTTCCGTTTTCATCAAAACGTCTCCGTTCGCCGTTAAAGAGCCTTACTACGGCAACGTGGCCACGGAGAAACTGCTTACACCCACTCAGGACACCCGGGACATTATTGCGGCCGCCACAACGGCTCTGGAGCGTATCTGGAAGGATGGGCACCTGTATGCCAAAGCCGGTGTGATGCTGAATGACTTCACCGGCTCCGGCGTTTCGCAGCTGCAGCTGTTCGACGAACGTCCGCCACGTCCTCACAGCTCTGAGCTGATGAAGGTTCTCGATGGCATTAATCATTCCGGTCTGGGACAGATCTGGTTTGCCGGGCGAGGGATAGCGCCATCATGGCAAATGAAACGCGATATGCTCTCCCCTGCGTACACCACCCGCTGGAAAGATATTCCCGTTGCGAGGATCAGATAAATTCTGCTTTTCTGAGAGAGCCAGTAGTGCTCGCCGCAGCCGAACGACAGGGCGAAGCCCGCGAGTGAGCGAGGAAGCACCAGGGAACAAAACGAACATAATCTTCTTACGCACCTAATACAGGAACCACAGTAACAATCTCAAAATCTGTATTGTGATAGAAACAGCTGAATAGAGTGGGACCATGGTCCCAGTTAAATCCGGCGTGTGGAATCGATATTCCAGGCGGGGTTGAAGGATGAGTTCTGACACGCAAGTAGGAGGTGGGACCGTGGTCCCAGTTAAATCCGGCGTGTGGAATCGATATTCCAAGCGGGCTTGACGGGTGAGTTCTGACACGCAAGTAGGAAGTGGGACCGTGGTCCCAGTTAATCTGGTGTATGAAATCAGTATTCCGGGATGGGTTACCGTCTGAGTTCTGATATGCAGGTTGAGGGGTGAACTGCGGAACTAGTTAAGGAAAACTAGAAAAAACTGGATCTTTAGATTGTGGTAACAATCAGGTTGGGAGAAGTAAACAGATCTTTTTAACAACACTGGGCTATAGTGCAGAAAATAACTGCTTCGGATGTATATATTCCGAAGCAGCATGTAACGCATTAAGGATATTGGAAATTAATGAAGACTCTCGCGTGTATCATTAAACAGGCTAAACTTTTTGTAAGTCGCGCAGTATGCTTTCTATCTTCTCGATACACTCGGCAGGCAAACGAGATTTATCGAGATTAAAAATCACCTTATCGCCTTTGTATAGGGCTGTCGCACCAGGTACAAATTGATGACGGGTATTAAGGTTTACTTTTTTACCTGATGGCTCTTTCAGAACATCCGTCAGTAAACCAATAACTTCCTCGGATTCAAAGATAACTCCCGCTTTCTTTTGCTCATGAAGCTGTTGTGTCCGTTGCAACAATAAAGCTTCTTTTCCCGAAAATGCTTTGTACAGCGTCTCCCCAGAGCGGGCGGAAAGTTCACCAGGATGAGTAAACAGGGCAACCACTGATTTTGGCAAATGGGCCGTGTTGATGCAACGCGTGATGATTTTACGGGAAATATTCTCAGCTTCAGCCAGAGCAGAGATATTGCCGTTAAAATCATTTTCCAACCGCTGTGCATAACGGTTGCCCCGTTCATAAGCGCTGACAGGACGATAATCATTACCCAGCCGTGATAAAGCCATCATCTGTTCGTCATCGAGATCCCCGACGAGAACACGATAATCTGATGATGTCAGTATGGCGGCTTTACGACGGCGACTACCATCAGCAATTTCAATGACACCTTCTACCCTTCGTCCGAACGCAGGCGTCTGTTGACCACTCAGCATAAAAGAGGGAATCAGATCATCAAGCGCGTCTTCGGTCAGTAGTTCCTGGTCACGTTCATTACCTGACCAGACTCTTGATGCCGTCTCAACACTCTCGCCCGGGATCGCTTCCAGAATAAATTTCACTTCCCGGCCACAAACCGGAAGCAGAATGGTATTCCCGCGGGCCATGGCTCCAACCCGTGCAATTAATGAATCAACCATCGGTGCAGCGGGTGCCGCTGAAGGTTCAGTTTCGGGGCGGATATCTTTTACGGTATGTTTTGGAATGACTGGTGCACGTTTCATTATCTGATCTCCCAGCGAGGTTTAATCAGGCGATCAAAAATTTCATTACAGACAGGCTCCCAGATAGACAGCGCATTTCGCCAGGCTCCTGTAGATGAGCGCTGATCGATAGCCTGCTCAAACACCGTTCTCATACGGATCTGACCTTTACCGACTTCGTCGGTCTCGCGAACAACGTTTTTCAGTACCATGCTTCCCCAGGCATCGCGGATCTGTTCTTCCATCCAGGGTGACTGTGAGCCATTGTTATTGCTGTACTTGGTCAGAAGAATTCTAACGTCAGGTTCAAAACCCTGCAGGTCCACGTTTTTTAACAGGTCGCGCAGCATGTCAAAAAACTGAAGGGCAGAGGTGTAATCAAATAACTCTGCTGGCGTTGGCACGATGAGTACATCTGCAGCACAGACGACATTGATGGTACCAATACCGAGGTTCGGTGCACTGTCGATAACAATGACATCATAATCATGGGCCACTGTTTCGATGGCCAGGCGAAGCATCATATGAGGTTCTGTCGGCAGTTTCCCGTTGTCAAACCTTCCCATTAGTTCTGTCTCAATGCGGTGCAGAGCCAGGCATGAAGGTATGATGTCGAGACCCGGCCAGCAGGTGGCTTTGACGGCATAGGCTGCATCATCGCGCTCACCAAGATAAAAAGGCAGCAGTGTGTCTTCGGCATGGATATGCAAATCAGGGACCCAGCCGTGGTACATGGAGGCTGTGCCTTGAGGATCGTTCCCTTCGACAAGCAGTACTCGCAGCCCTTTCAGCGCCAGGTCCTGTGCCAAATGTACAGATACAGATGTCTTATAGACACCCCCTTTATGTGCTGCCACCGCGATGACGGGCGGAACGCTGTCATCAGGACGGCGCAGACGGGTGCCAAATACATCCCGCATATGGTTGATTTGTTCAATGGTGTAGCCCACCCGCTGCTCTACACGTCCACGCATTTCCATATCAGGATGGGGAAGGCGTCCTGCTTTTTCTGCATCACGGATTGCCTGAGAAGAAACGCCAATCAGATCGGCGGCCTCACCCACACGCCAGCGACGGGTAATTTTCCTGGCTTCCGGGCTATCATCGTTAAACTGTGCAATCGCGATAGCTTTCGTCATTTCATGACCGGCCGTAATGCACTGGTCAAGCGTTTCCATCAGTCCCATTCTTTGTTCCTTATTATTATCTTTGCATTAATCTATTAAATCTTGGTAAAAGGCGCAAAGCAACATTAAAGTTGCAAACCGTCTTAAATATTGCAAAGCCGATCAAAATATAGTCTTGTTCAGTTCAGCATCCGCCTGAAAGGCTGCCGCATGCTTCAGTCAATATCATCCGCTCGCCGCAGAAAGTATGCGCGCGTAGGCGCATGCGTCGAGGAAGCGGAATTACTCCGTACTAACAAGGTGTGGCTGACGCTCTGAAGCTAACGAAGCTCCACTGGAAGGAACTGAATGGTAAGGAATTGACTATAGTATGCAGATTATTGACTGCGGTATGAAGCTGAATAGGAATAGGGAAGAGTAATGACATGCATTTTTCTGCATATCACAGTCAAGACTATTGCCTTTCCTGGTGTTGTATTACTGGGTTGTTGTACCAAGATTCACATTGTGTCATGTCAGTGGTCCATATGTATTGGATGCTGGCTGTTATTCCATATTTCGATCCAGTAATTGATCCTTAAGGAGATCATGTTGAGATCAAAAAGAGATCCCCGGATCGTTTAGCGCCCCGCTACGCCTGAGCCTGGAGACTATCTTCATTAACTGTGGTGTGTGGTATGTTGACTGTTGTGTGCGAGATCAACTATTGCGGTATGCAATTGTATTAACTGGGGTATGTATTTCCGTTGACTGTGATATGCGTATATACTTTCGTTTGTGGATAACCGCGGGTTAATAAAATGGCTATGGAAAATAATGAGTTACCCCTGAATCTTCAGGAGGTCAATAAGACAACGGGTGAAGTTGTTAAGCTGGATGTCAACAGCGCCAGTACTGTTCAGCCTGTTGCGCTCATGAGGCTTGGTCTGTTCGTTCCTACCCTCAAATCGACCTCTAGGAGTAAGACGAACCGCAAAAACGTCACGGATGCGACTGAGGAGCTCGTACAGCTGTCCATTGCCCGGAGTGAAGGGTATACCGATGTCAGGATCACCGGATCGCGCCTCGATATGGATACGGACTTCAAAGTCTGGCTTGGAATCATCCGTTCAATGTATGATTTTGGCGTTAAGGATGACACGCTCAAGCTGTCTTTTGTTGAGTTTGTTAAAATGTGTGGCTTTGACTCCCGGCGCTCTAACAAGAAAATGCGTGACAGGATAAGCAACTCCCTGTTCAAGCTGGCATCCGTAACCCTCAAGTTTCAGAGTGAAACGAAAGGGTGGACTACGCACCTGGTTCAGTCTGCCTATTACGACATCACTGCCGATGTCGTGGAGATCAGGGCAGAGCCCAAGCTCTTTGAGCTTTATCAGATGGACAGGCGGGTCCTGTTGCGTCTGAAAGCCATTGATGCCCTGCAGCGCAAGGAGTCCGCACAGGCACTCTATACCTACATTGAAAGTCTGCCACAGAATCCGGCCCCCATCTCCATGAAGCGTATGCGAGACAGACTCAACCTGACGTCTAACCTCTACACGCAGAACCACACGGTGCGCAAAGCCATGGCGCAGCTGAAGGATATCGGCTATCTGGATTACACCGAATTCAAACGCGGCCGGGCCACCTACTTCAGCGTGCATTACCGTAATCCGAAACTCATCAGTAGCAAGGTCGTTGTTCCCCGTGAGCCGGAAGAGGAAGTACCTGAGCAGAACTATGACGAAGTTATTAAAGCCCTGAAGGCTGCAGGTATTGATCCTCAGAAACTAGCAAAAGCGCTCGCCAGCGTGAAACCGGGAAATGACTGAGGAATGCCGTTTTAGAGTTTGTTGACTGTGGTATGCAGAGCGCATACCACAGTCAATTTATACTGATTCATCATTCCGTTTAGGTTTTGCTTGCCTTGACTGCGATATGCGGATAGGCCTACCGGAGTATTGATATTGACTGCGGTGTGTGGAAGAGCGGGCAGTCTGCTCAACATCTTCACTGCGATATGTTTACTTTCATCACTTAGTCAATATTGTTCGTCAGGGCGGATGCCCTTAGCCCAGTACTTTCACAAAGGGTCTTAACCCACCGAGATCAAAGGATTCCGGGGGCAGCGTCCGGGATTCACTGATCCGCACTCCCGTGTTCCAGAAAGTAGAGAACAGCATTTAATGGTGAAGATCCGGCATATAGAAGAGTAGGGCTCTCACTTCGGGGACGAGTAGGTACGCCAGGGTGGCGCCGGTTAAAGTGGCCATCCTTCTGAGTGCGGCCGCGGTCGCAAAGTCGACCCCATGGGCTTTCGGCAACAGTGAAATGCGTTATGAAGAAAAGGGGGCAATGCAGGGATGAACAGGATCGGAACGAAAAGGTAAGTAATGAAGAAGACGTAAAGTGCGTTACGTGAATTCCGGCCTGGTACAGCCTGGACCCCTGTCAGTTTTCACGTAACGCAAGATTAATTTATTATCGAATAAGTGGATGTCATTACAACTGTCTGTAAATTTTGACAAATTTAGTTATCTTTTTTTCAGCATGGCAACAGCATCAGCCTCTGCCATTGAAAATTGCACACGATGCCTTGCAGCAACATCGAGCGCAAATACCTTTGTATAGACTTCCGTCGAGCTGATCGACTTGTGCCCCATCAGGCTCTGCAGCACCTTCAGCGGAATTCCGGCATACAGCATGTGCATGGCGTAGGAGTGGCGGAACGTGTGTGGCGTCACCGGCACGGAGAACGTCACCCCGTCGGCGGCTGCCGCTTCAACAGCTTCGCCCAGCCAGGTGCGAACGGTACGGTCGGTGATCTCCCAGATGCGCACCTTTTCCGTTCTGCCGGTGCGCTTATTCCGGCGTTCCAGCGGTATTTTCAGGGTGGCCACCATCATTTCCAGCTGGCGGGCATACTGCGGATCGGAAAGCGGAACGTTACGATGAGGCTGGCTGCCGGCCGGAGCACGGCCGGCCGTTCGGGCCGCTTTCTCCACCCGCTGTTTGAGGGTTGCCAGTTGCACGAACGGGTAGGGCGGGGCCAGGGAAAAATCACTCCGGGTCAGGGCCAGTGCTTCGTTAATACGGGCGCCGGTGTTCCACAGGGTGGTCAGCAGCATCTTACGGTGAAGATCGGGCACGTAGTGGAGCAGGGCGCTCACTTCCGGCGCCAGCAGGTATTTCGGCAGTTCGTCCTGAACGAGCGCCATCTGGCGCAGTGCCAGCGCGGCCGGGTAATCGATGGCCACCGGCAGCTGAGCAGAGGAAAAAGCCCCGCTATGGCCTGGCAGTGCTGGCATCATGTTATGTCACCATTGTCATTAGAGTGTGCAGTGCATCACCGGTGCATCCGGGGATGCCGGACCCGGCAGGATCAGATACTCGGTAGCAGATTTGACACGGTAATTGGTGTAATCTTCAAACGAAACCGGGCTTGCTTTCATCCCCGCGAGAAAAGTTTCTTCAAGACCGCGGGCACGCGGAAGCGATAGTTCTATCGTCTCAGGATCGATGGCCATTTTCTGGCGGGTGGCTTCCAGCTCAGTGGTCAGCCGGTATTTTTCCGTACGAAAAGGAATACTCTCTTCAGCGTTTCGCTGTGTATAGGTCACGTCAAACATCATGCGATCACCGTCGTTCTGCAGTACCACGCCCCTGAGGAGACTTTCTATACGAACGGGGGATTCACCTTTCTGCGGAATCTCCGAGGTCCGGCTGCAGATAATCACCATCCCGGGTTTCTGACTGGCATTAACCATCCGCATTTCACTGAGCGTTGCCGCCCCTGCATCCCGTGCAGTCACACCCAGCAGGATCGTCAGCCCCATTATAAAACCGGTCAGTTTACACATCGTTCCTGTATCCTTTACGTTAATGTCTGGATCATCTTCAGGGAGAAATCCCGCCGGACTACACTATCGAGTGACATGTGGCCGCCAGAGGGTGTCCAGCCGACCACTCATTAAATGCTGCTGTCGGCTATCAGTAGCGACCAAGAGTCATTAACTGGAAGCATTTTTCCTCGGAGAGCTCTCCTTCTTTCTTTGGGAGAGGGCCAAGGAAAGGAGTTATCACATCGACTTCTGTGGACAGATACCATGTGTCATCAGCATCATCCCACCAGGCAACTGTGCGATCGTCCCAAGTGTGTATCTCACGGTAGCAGCCGTATCCGTATATGTGCTCAAACTCCGATTCTTCCATCCAGACTCTGTCATGCCCAAGGATTATGAGAGCCTCAAATAAAACACTCAGTGTAATTTTCATATTCATAATCAACTTCCTTATTATTTAATATCTATTAGTTCTATTTATTTATCATCGCCAGCAGAACATTCCGTTGCCCGCCCGCAGTGATTAGCAGAATAACAGTCACCGCCCGCAATTACCGGATCTCACTCTTTTTGACTTCCGAAAAATTCATAATAGCAAAGTTTTCGGAAGCGATGATGAACAGATTAACAGGATTTACTCGTCAGGTCGGTCTGATGCGGAGAGGGTGAAAGTTATCTAACTACTTAAAGTGTAGCACATTTTTAATTTTCGTTTCACAAATCAGCGCAGAAAATCGCCGTGATCCGGAACTACCTTTTTTCGGATCTGACCGGGAAAAGTGAAAAGAAAGGATATGCAAAGCATATCCATATGCCTGACATCTGCATAGGTATGGCATACGCATATACTCACCATCTGCATATGCTCTATATATACATATGCCGAACATCTGCCTATACTGAACATATGCACACACCCGGTGCAATGAACCTCATTCCGGATATGCATCACATATCCATACTTACCCGGGAGAAAAATCATGAGAACCGTATCTATTTTCAAAAACGGCAACAACCGCGCCATCCGCCTGCCCCGCGATCTGGATTTTGAGGGGGTGAGCGAGCTGGAGATCGTCCGGGAAGGGGACAGCATTATTCTGCGTCCCGTCCGGCCGACCTGGGGCTCGTTCCTGGAGCTCGAAAAAGCTGACCCGGACTTTATGGCTGAGCGCGGGGACGTTGTCAGCGACGAAGGACGGGTTAACCTGTGAACAAAATGTATATGCTCGACACCAACATCTGCTCGTTCATCATGCGCGAGCAGCCGGAAGCCGTCCTGAAGCGCCTGGAGCAGGCGGTGCTGCGGGGTCACCGCATTGTGGTTTCGGCCATCACCTGGGCCGAAGTGTCACTGGCATCACAGGAAGCAGGACCAGCCGCACAGAAGCTGGCTGACGCCTTCGCTGCCCGCCTTGATGCCATCCTGCCCTGGGACCGTACCGCGGTGGACGCGACCACGGAAATTAAGGTGGCGCTGCGCCTCGCCGGCACGCCGATCGGGCCGAACGACACGGCGATCGCCGGGCACGCCATCGCCGCCGGTGCCGTGCTGGTGACCAATAATGTGCGGGAATTTGAGCGGGTGCCGGGTCTGGTGCTGGAAGACTGGGTAAGATAACGCTGTAATACAAAACAGGCGGTCTGGCGCTGCCGGACACTCTTTCAGTCAGCGGTATATAAAGGAATAAAAGATGCCTCTGATCACGCGGCTTATGCTGCAAAACTTTAAAAAGTTTCCGGAACTGGATCTGCGCTTCACTCATGACCGTAACATTCTGGTCGGTGACAACGAGTCCGGGAAAAGCACGATTCTGCTGGCCCTTGACCTTGTGCTGAGTGACAGCCGGCACCGGGTCGAGGCATTGGGTGTGGAATCGCTCCTGTCCCAGTCAGCAGTCAGGCATTTTCAGGAAGGTGAGCGCCGCGCCGAGCTGTTACCCGTGCTGACAGCTGACGTTTTCCTGAGTAATGGGGGAGATCCTGACCTGAACGGCAGGCAAAATCTGGCGGGTATCGATGCGGATGGACTCAGAATGCGCATTGCACCAATGACGGAGGAATACGGTCAGGATATTCACAATGTACTACAGCAGGATCCCGATAATTTTCCCTATGAATACTATTCCGTGCGGTTCAGCACCTTCTCCGGTGGTCATTTCGCCGGCTTCAGACGCTATCTGCGCCATCTGCTGTTAGACAGTGCACGCATCGATAACGAGCACGCCGCACAGGAATATACGCGCACAGTTTACAGCGTCAATGTGCCGGTGGCCGATCGTTACCGGCTTGAAAACAGTTACCGGCAACAGAAAATGCTCTTCTGCACCCGGCATCTGTCAGCCATAAACGACACGCTGGAAACGTATCAGTTTGGCGTGCGTTCCGGTGCTAAATCAGGTCTTGAGGCGAATCTGGACATTACCGAGGACGGTATTTCCATTCGTCACCGTGGAAAAGGAAGGCAGTGCTTCATCAAAACAGAGTTTGCGCTGCAGCGGCATCAGCAGCAGGGAGAGCTCCACGCACTGTTGCTTGAGGAGCCGGAGAATCATCTCAGCCATGTCAGTATGAAGAGGCTGGTTAATCAGCTTGCCACTGAACGGCAGACGCAGGTGTTTATTGCCACACACAGCAGCCATATCTCCTCCCGCCTCGATCTACGTAAGGCAATCCTCCTCGGATCTACCCGGCCGGTACTGATGAATGAACTTTCCGCTGAGACTGCCGCCTTCTTCATGAAAGCACCGGATAATAACGTGCTGGAATTTGCGCTAGCCAGACGTGCACTGCTCGTGGAGGGGGATGCTGAGTTTATTCTGATTGAGGCCTTTTATCGCCGCCTGTATGGCAGGGCGCCGGAGGATGACGGGGTTCACATCATCGCTATCGGCGGAACGAGTTTCCGTCGTTATCTTGAACTGGCCCGTCTTCTGGAAAATCGCGTCGCGGCCCTTCGTGATAATGACGGAAACTATCAGCAAAACTGCGATGAACGCTATGCTGACGTGCTGTGTTCCCGCACCCGGGCATTTGCTGATCGCGACAACACCCGATCCACATTTGAAATCTGCCTGTATCAGGATAACGCTGCTCTGTGTGACGCGCTTTTCCGCGGAACCCGCCGAACACTCACGGTGCAGGAATACATGCTGGCCAATAAGGCAGAAGCAGCATTCCGGCTGTTACAGCTGCACGCCGAAGAGCTGACGGTACCTGATTATATTCAGGAGGCACTGGCATGGATAAGAGAGTGATATTTGCGGTTGCCGGCTCGGGCAAGACCACGCTGCTGATACGGCGGTTGAGTGAGGACCGGAGAACGCTGATCCTGACCTTCACCGTGAATAATGAAGCGCATCTGCGGGCGCAGATTATCAGACGTTTTGGCTTTATCCCGGACGGGATCAGGGTGATGACCTGGTTTGAGTTTCTGCACGGTTTTTGCTTCCGGCCTTTCCTGCAGGAGCGGCTGGCATCGCGTGGCCTGAGCTTCGACCGACCCCCTCCCGGAATACCGCGCACGAATGCCCGGCATTATCAGGATCCCGCCGGACGGCTATATCACCGGAGGCTCGCACACTTGCTGACAGCCCGGGGGCTGCTGCCGGATATCCGTACCCGGCTTGCCCGTTACTACGATGAACTGCTTGTCGATGAAGTCCAGGACTTTGCCGGACATGACTTTGATTTTCTGCTGGAGCTCTGCCGTGCGGAAATCACTGTGCTGTGTTGCGGTGATTTTTATCAGCATACCTTTGATACAAGCCGTGACGGCAACGTTAATTCAGCGCTGCACGATGACATTACGCGATATGAGGCCCGCTTCGCCGCAGCAGGTTTCATGGTTGACCGTAACACGCTCAACCGAACATGGTGTTACCAACGGTGCAAAACTGATCCACCCCAGCGGTTGAAAATTGATCCAGGGGTTAATCTGCTCCTCTGAATACAGGGGAGCTTATGATCACTTTTGAGATTCGTATGGAAATTAAAGTCCTGCACAAGCGGGGAATGAGTATCCGGGCCATTGCCAGGGAGCTGGGTATTTCGCGCAATACTGTCCGCAGCCACCTGAAAGCCAAATCTGAAAAGCCGCAGTATTCACCACGCCCGGCACCATCATCACTGCTCGATGAATACCGTGATTACATCTCTAAGCGGATCAGCGATGCGCATCCCTACAAAATCCCGGCGACCGTTATTGCCAGGGAAATCATGGAGCTGGGCTATCGTGGAGGGCTTACTATCCTGAGAGAGTTCATCCGTAAACAGACCCTGCCAGCACAGGCAGAACCGGTCGTTCGCTTCGAAACCGAGCCCGGACGGCAGATGCAGGTTGACTGGGGGACCATGCGAAACGGCAAGTCACCCCTGCATGTGTTCGTCGCTGTTCTGGGATACAGCAGAATGCTTTACATCGAGTTCACCGACAACATGCGCTACGACACGCTGGAAGCCTGTCACCGCAATGCGTTCAGCTTCTTCGGCGGTGTACCGCAGGAAGTCCTGTACGACAATATGAAAACGGTGGTGCTGCAGCGTGATGCTTACCAGACCGGGCAGCACCGGTTCCATCCTTCCCTGTGGCAGTTCGGCAAAGAGATGGGCTTCTCTCCCCGCCTGTGCCGTCCCTTCAGGGCGCAGACTAAAGGCAAGGTGGAGAGGATGGTGCAGTACGCCCGCAACAGCTTCTATATCCCGTTAATGACACGCCTGCGTCCGATGGGGATCACCGTCGATGTTGAAACCGCAAACCGTTACGGCCTGCGCTGGCTGTACGATGTGGCCAATCAACGTAAGCATGAAACTATCCAGACCCGCCCCTGCGATCGCTGGGTGGAGGAACAGCAATCCATGCTGGCACTGCCACCGGAGAAAAAACAGTATGATGTGCAGGTTGATGAAAGCCTGATGACCTTCGACAGGCAGCCGTTGCATCATCCGCTCTCCATCTATGACACGTTCTGCAGAGGAGCCGCATGATGGTCGAACTGCAACATCAACGGCTGATGGTGCTTGCCGAACAGCTCCAGCTGGACAGTCTTATCGGCGCAGCGCCGGCGCTGTCGCAACAGGCGGTGGATCAGGAATGGAGCTACATGGACTTCCTGGAGCACCTGTTACATGAGGAGAAACTGGCCCGGCATCAGCGTAAACAGGCGATGTACACGCGGATGGCAGCCTTCCCGGCGGTAAAGACGTTCGAGGAGTACGACTTCACCTTCGCCACCGGCGCTCCTCAGAAGCAAATCCAGTCGCTGCGATCCCTGAGCTTCATAGAGCGTAACGAAAACATCGTGTTGCTGGGGCCATCGGGCGTGGGAAAAACGCATCTGGCGATAGCCATGGGCTACGAAGCAGTACGGGCGGGCATCAAGGTTCGCTTCACAACAGCAGCGGACCTGCTGCTACAGCTGTCCACTTCACAGCGTCAGGGCCGTTACAAAACGACTCTCAATCGTGGTGTCATGGCCCCGAAGCTGCTTATCATCGATGAAATAGGTTATCTGCCGTTCAGTCAGGAGGAAGCCAAGCTGTTCTTCCAGGTCATCGCCAAACGTTACGAGAAGAGCGCGATGATCCTGACCTCCAACCTGCCGTTCGGGCAGTGGGATCAGACGTTCGCCGGTGATGCAGCGCTGACATCGGCGATGCTGGACCGGATCTTACATCACTCACATGTCGTGCAAATAAAAGGGGAAAGCTATCGACTGAAGCAGAAACGAAAGGCCGGGGTTATCGCTGAAGCTAATCCTGAGTAAACAAGGTGGATCAATATTAAACCGTTGGTGGTGGCGGTAAGTGGATCACTTTTTACCCGTTGTTGACACATGGCGTTGCTCGACTTCGGTGTGCGAGTTTATCACCGGGCAACTGAACATCCGTATCGCTGCCCATGGGATACATGCCACCCTGATTGAAACGATCACAGATGCAGAGCGCACAGCCGCCCTGCACGCCGATAATACGGTGATTAAGCTCTTCTATCGTGAGCATCACCGTTACGGCTGCTATTCCATGAACTGGGGCGTCAGCAAAGGGCTCGATCACTTTCAGGATGTCTGCATTGTGATGGGGCCCGCCCACTGGAAGCTTCTGACCCGTCAGGAACTGGCAGCCCTTCCACCATCGTCCCGTAACAGGCTGTACGTGGCATGCTCACGGGCGCGCGGCAACATTTATTTTGTTCCGGAAACTCATCTGCGCCGATTCCGAAACTGAGTTACCGATTTCTCAGTCGGGCACAAATCAGTAAAAAGCGAGGGTCATCGACGGAAATACCGGCTGGACAGGTGCGGTTCCGGTTCTCGCTTTCCGGAACCTGGCTGACAATATGTAACATTATCATTAAATTCAATTATGCCAGTTATTTTCATTCGCAAAATGTGAATAATGTGGCATACACGCCAGCATGAAATTATTGTTAACATTTTAAGTTCTGAATGGTTTTTCACTTGTTCAGTTAAAAGTGCAGGTCATTGAAAACATTGTACGGTTTTGTTGGCCGGAGACTATTTCATCATCGCGGATAATGAGCGGAACTAACTGTCCATTATATCTGGGCCAGACAGAAAACATGGTATAGTCGGTGATGGATGCTGAAGTTTAGTAATTTCAGAAATAATTTAATTTGAGATGCCATGACAATGGTTTTTCTGATTTACCAGAGCTGAAAATATGGCATACTGCAGATGTTACCTGACTGCACTCATACCGGGTAACGGACTGTGTATTGTGATGATTTTTTTATTACAGGGGGGATAGATCGTGATCTATAAGATTTGCCAGGTAATTGACGGGGAGTACGTCTGCGACATTGATATCAGTGTGGAAGAATGGAAAAATCTGTTAATGAATGAAAAGGTTTTTGACTCTAAAAGTATTGAGGCGTTAAAAAAATGGTATATTGAACCAAATCATTCCTGCACATGTTTTGATATAGGCAAAAAGTACGACCAGCACAGTATGAGTGCTAATGGCGTTATTAACGGGCTCGGTGGTAGAGTTCAAAAAGAGCTAGGAAGGTTTGAAGTTAAAGGGATCGGGAATATAGCACCTGGCACAAAATTCATTACAGTCATGAAGAGTAAAGAAACCGGTGAAAAACCAAAAAGATACTTATGGACTATTCGTGATGAACTTGTTCAGGCAATTAAAGAGCTGGATTTATTTGGTGTGGAAGAAATAACCATCAATGAGTATTACTCAGACGATGAGTTGATCAACGCCATGGAAGCGAATAATACATTTGATATCGCCCAGGCATTTGAATATACAGGGGAAGCTAAACCAAAGAAACATGCAATTGAAGTAAAAAATGGCGTCTCGTACCCAAGAAATAAAGGGGTTTCGAAAAATGCACTGAACAAAGCAGGTTACAGATGTGAAGTCGATGGTGAACACCCAACCTTCAGAAGGCGTAACTCTTCCCTGAATTATACTGAACCTCATCACATTGTACCTATGTCCATGCAGGATGATTTTAACACTTCGCTTGACGTCGAAGAAAATATAATATCGCTGTGTTGCAATTGCCATAAGCAAATTCACCTCGGCCAGGGATATGAAGAAATGCTTGAGAAAATATATAATGAGAGAAAGGAGTTATTAAAACAGGTAGCTATCGATATATCTCTGGAGGATTTGATTCGCTATTATAAAGGTGAGAACAGGTGAGTGTTATTCAATAGTAATGCTTTTACCTTGCTTGCAGAGACGGTCATTATTTCCTGGTAGTTACCGATTTGGCGCGTGAAAATACAAAACCCGAAATTAATCGGGTTTGAATTATATAAAGATTAACAGACTCCCGTGCCCAGGAGCGATGTAAAATCACGCTTGTCGTGACATTTCTGCAATGTTTACTTTTGACTATCAAGCCATTTATTCATCTGCTCAATTTCACCTTTTTGAGCTTTAATGATGTCCTGTGCGAGCTTTCTCATTTCCGGATCTTTTCCGTATTTTAGCTCGGTCTCAGCCATTGCTATTGCCCCTTCATGGTGCGCTACCATGCCTTTCGCAAAAGCCTTGTCGGGATCGGATTCATTTACGGCAGCCATCATTTTGTCATGCATGTCTTTCATGCCAGCCATATATTCCTGTGACGAAGCCGAGGTAGACATATCAGTCATTTTCATTTCTGAATGTTCTGCTGAAATCGCTGGCAGGGATAACAATAATACTGCAAATAAAGTGTTTCTGGCTTTCATAAAAAATATCCTTTTAAGTTGATACCCGTTAACTGTAGCAGAATCTGATAAAAATGCCCCTGTAGGGGGCAAAGATGTTGCCATATATCCGGTTACGGAAAAATCTATCAAGGAAATAAGGACAGCACAGATACTTCCCTCGCCGTCAGCCTGCACTGAGCATGCGACGATGCGCTTCGGCCATGGCCTGATGTGGGCCAGACTGACCGTTATTCATAAATTCATGGGCAACTGCAGCTCTTTCATGCTCATTCATTGCCGCTAATGACTTCGACGGCCCGGTAGGGGAAACGGTCTGACTTCCCATCATCCTCTGATGACTTTCAACCATTTTCTGGTGCGCATCCGCCGACCCGTTCGTCATGGTTTCATGAGCAATAATGGCCTGTTCATGCTGGTCCATACCGGCCATACGAGGAGCAGTCCCCTGGATCCCGACAGGAGCCGCAGCAGACTGCATCTGGTGAGCAGGAGCCTGTGCATTGTTGACCCGCTCATGGATATTCACGGTTTCAGTGGCCCAGGCCGAAGAAATTAAACCAAAGCCCAGCAAGGATGCTAATACGATATTTTTCATGATAAATCTCCATTTCTGAATTAGTGATGTCCGGGGAAGTACAACCGACGTTTTCAGTTCCATAACTGAAACAGGTTCGGCAGTGTTTATTTCTCCGGGAGAGGACTGGATATTCATTTCCTGGCGTACTCTGACGCCGGGTATTGATGAAGCAATCCAGCCTTCCTGATAAGTTGCACTAATTATATCGAATGGCTTCTGTTTGCTGCATGACAGGCTAATGACATCTTTGTCATTTAAATCTTTATTCTCAGTATTGGGTTTCCGGAATCATTTTCTCCAGTCTGGGCACGGATAAGATAAAACGCGTTGAGTGTACGTCCGATTCCACCTGCACTCTTCCGTGATGTGCTTCCACGATTGACTTCACAATCGCAAGGCCGATGCCGCTGCCTTCTCCTTTTCGTTGTCTGGACGGATCCACCCGATAAAAGCGATCAAACAGCTTTGATAAATGCTCTTCAGGGATTGGTTTCCCCGGATTTTCAATCACAAGGTCAAAAAAGCTCTCCTGCTCTCTTATTGAGACGGTGATTGCCTGTCCCTCTGGGGTATAACGCAGGGCATTGGATAACAGATTATTGATCGCTCTTCTGAACATTTGTGGATCTCCCTCAACCAGGCAGGGCATCCCGTTAAATTTGAGCGTGATATTTCGTTCTTCGGCCCAGGCTTCGAAAAACTCGAAGACTTTCATGACTTCTGCTCTGAGGTCAAACCGAACCCTGTCAGGTATCAGCTGATTATTGTCCGCCTGGGCCAGGAACAGCATGTCGCTGACCATTTTTGTCATCCGGTTATACTCTTCAAGGCTGGAATAGAGGACATCCTCAAGTTCCTTCTGGGTTCGATCCTGACTCAGAGCGATTTCAGTCTGCGTCACCAGATTGGTGATGGGGGTTCTGATCTCGTGCGCGATATCGGCAGAGAAATTGGCCTGGCGGGTAAAAACATCCTCAATCTTTCCAATCATATGATTGAACGAGATAACCAGCTGCTCCAGCTCAATGGGAACGCGTGTCGGTTCCAGCCGCGCATCAAGATTCTCGGAGGTGATGTTTTTAATGGCATTGCTGACATTACGAAGGGGCAGGTGCCCCTGACGGACAGCAATGCGAATGATCAGAACAATTAGCAGACTTATCACGACAGCGATCGCAATCAGATTTTTTTTCAGCGCATCGAGGTAATGGAGATGGAAATTAATGGAGAGGCCAGTCAGCATGACATAGTTCTGCTGTTTGCCCTGAAATATCGCCTGACCAGATGAGGCGATAATTCTGTATGTTTCCATCTTCATTCCGGACCCGGTATCCATCGCTCTCGCAGGATCCTCCACCGTCCAGAGAAAGACATCACGTGCACGGCTGTGCTCGCTAAAATCGGCTGAATTCACAGCAGAGCGTAAAGCAGCCCCCTGCACAGAGCTGTACAGCACCTCTCCCCGGGGATTGAGGAGCAAAAGAGCAACGTTACGGTAGCTGGCGATCGATTCCTTTATTTTGCTTACTTTTTTTTCATCCGGATCAACCGGAGACTGCAGGATACGGTTTAGTGTGGTGCTGATTTGTTGCAGATCGCTGACATCCTGCTCGGCAAAATGCTTATCAACAGAATGCAGCATAAACCAGGTGAAGGCGATAAACGCCAGTATTGTGGACAGGCTGATAAAAAAGGTCAGCCGCAGAGCGAGTGAGAAAGGTCGTCTGGACGGTTTGCTATGCATCCGGGATCTCCAGCATGTAGCCCACGCCCCGCACTGTCTGGATCAGTTTTGTCTCGTAATCGTTGTCAATTTTAGCGCGGAGTCGCTTTACTGCGACATCAATCGCGTTAGTGTCGCTGTCAAAATTCATGTCCCAGACCTGAGAGGCAATCAGGGAGCGGGGAAGAACTTCTCCTTGATGGCGAATGAAGAATTCCAGCAGGCTGAACTCTTTACTGGTGAGCACAATGCGGTTCCCGGCGCGGCTGACTTTTCTGGATACGAGATCAACCGAGAGGTCAGCCACTTTAAGCTGGCTTTCCGTGATCATCGTGTTTCCCCGCCTGAGGAGGGTTCTTACCCGGGCGAGCAGTTCAGCAAACGCAAAGGGCTTCACCAGATAATCGTCCGCACCCAGCTCAAGTCCTTTGACCCTGTGTTCAATCGTGCCAAGGGCCGTCAGCAGTAATACCGGCATCCCCTTTCCGGCACTGCGCAGCATACGGATGATATCCCAGCCGTTTACATCAGGCAGCATGATATCCAGGATGACTAAATCATACTCGGCTGTCATGGCAAGATGATATCCGGTCAGACCATTATCAGCGTGATCCACGACGAACCCCGCCTCTGTCAGCCCCTTGCTGAGATATTCACCTGTTTTAATTTCGTCTTCAACGATTAATATTTTCATTATGCTCCCTGGCTGGCTGCTAATGTCATTTTATTGCGCCCACGATCGTTATCAACGGATTACAGCAAAAATGACAACATTGTCATTATCCTGTCACCCGGCAAACAGAGAGCGTTCGGTAAAGTATCCCTATCAATACTCTGGACTTCGTTTGAACCATTTACCAGGTCTGCCTGTACGAGAAGCGTTATGTTCAAATTAAAATTACTCAGCATCAGTACCATATTCATCCTGGCTGGTTGTGTTTCTCTGGCACCTGAATATCAGCGTCCGCCAGCTCCGGTTCCCCAGCAGTTTTCATTGTCTAAAAACAGTCTGACGCCTGCGGTAAACAGCTATCAGGATACGGGCTGGCGAAACTTTTTTGTCGATCCCCAGGTCAGCAGGCTGATCGGTGAAGCCCTGAATAATAACCGTGATTTGAGAATGGCTGCCCTGAAGGTTGAAGAGGCCCGGGCCCAGTTCAACGTCACGGATGCAGATCGTTATCCTCAACTGAATGCCTCATCCGGGATCACATACAGCGGTGGTCTGAAAGGTGACAAGCCGACCACACAGGAGTACGACGCGGGTCTGGAGCTCAGCTATGAGCTCGATTTTTTTGGCAAACTTAAGAACATGAGTGAGGCTGATCGCCAGAACTACTTTGCCAGCGAAGAAGCCCGTCGTGCCGTACACATCCTGCTGGTCTCCAACGTTTCACAGAGCTATTTCAGCCAGCAACTGGCGTACGAACAACTCCGTATTGCGCGGGAAACGCTGAAAAATTATGAACAGTCTTATGCATTCGTTGAGCAACAACTGGTGACCGGGAGTACGAACGTTCTGGCGCTTGAACAAGCCAGGGGGCAAATCGAAAGTACCCGCGCCGAAATAGCCAAACGAGAAGGCGATCTGGCTCAGGCAAACAATGCCCTGCAACTGGTGCTGGGAACGTACCGCGCAGTTCCGTCAGAAAAAGGGATGAAAGGTGGGGAGATCGCACCAGTAAAATTGCCACCAAATCTGTCGTCACAAATATTGCTGCAGCGTCCGGATATTATGGAAGCGGAATACCTGTTGAAAGCGGCTGATGCTAATATTGGCGCAGCGCGAGCGGCTTTTTTCCCGTCCATTACCCTGACCAGTGGCCTTTCCGCAAGCAGTACGGAGCTGTCCAGCCTCTTTACGTCAGGAAGTGGAATGTGGAATTTTATCCCTAAAATTGAAATTCCTATTTTCAATGCCGGCAGAAACAAAGCCAATCTGAAGCTGGCTGAAATTCGCCAGCAACAGTCCGTGGTTAATTACGAACAAAAAATTCAGTCAGCCTTTAAGGATGTTTCCGACACGCTTGCGCTGCGCGACAGCCTTAGCCAGCAACTTGAGTCACAGCAGCGTTATCTTGATTCACTTCAGATAACTCTACAGCGTGCCAGAGGATTGTATGCAAGTGGTGCTGTCAGTTACATCGAAGTGCTGGATGCAGAACGTTCCCTCTTCGCGACGCAGCAAACCATTCTCGATCTTACCTATTCCCGACAGGTTAACGAAATTAATCTGTTTACCGCGCTGGGTGGCGGTTGGGTAGAGTAAATTTATTCAATTAATCAGGAAATTAAAAATGCGTAATTCACTTAAAGCCGTTTTATTTGGTGCCTTCTCTGTCATGTTTTCTGCCAGTCTTCATGCTGAAACACATCAGCATGGCGATATGAATGCTGCCAGTGATGCTTCGGTACAGCAGGTTATCAAGGGCACCGGTATCGTTAAAGACATTGATATGAATAGTAAAAAGATTACCATTTCGCACGAAGCAATCCCGGCGGTGGGCTGGCCTGCAATGACCATGCGCTTCACTTTTGTTAATGCAGACGACGCTATCAATGCCCTGAAAACCGGCAACCATGTCGATTTCTCGTTTATTCAGCAGGGCAATATCTCCTTACTCAAAAGCATTAACGTTACGCAATCCTGATTAACAGTCCGGAGCGAATACATCCAGTGCGCCTGAACATTCATTATGGGATTACTGTGAATGAATGATCGGGCGCATATGCCAGGTGTTTTGATTTTTCAGCGAGAAATTGTATGGCTTCTTTAAAGATAAAATATGCTGCAATAATTATCAGCAGCCTCATAGCAGGAGGGCTGATATCGGTTACTGCCTGGCAGTATTTAAACTCATCACAAAAAACAGTACCAGCAGAACAAAAGGCACCGGAGAAAAAGGTGCTTTTCTGGTATGATCCTATGAAACCGGATACCAAATTTGATAAACCCGGAAAATCGCCTTTTATGGATATGGACCTTGTGCCGAAATATGCTGATGAAAGTGGCGATAAAAGCAGTGGCGGGATCCGTATCGATCCAACTCAGGTTCAGAATCTGGGATTAAAAACGCAAAAAGTCACGCGAGGAATGCTGAATTATTCTCAGACAATCCCGGCTAATGTCAGTTACAACGAATATCAGTTTGTCATTGTGCAGGCGCGTTCTGACGGTTTCGTCGAAAAAGTGTATCCCCTGACGATTGGCGATCATGTGAAGAAAGGCACTCCGCTTATCGATATCACCATTCCTGAATGGGTTGAGGCACAAAGTGAGTTTCTGCTGTTATCCGGTACAGGCGGTACGCCAACCCAGATAAAAGGGGTTCTGGAGCGACTTCGTCTGGCTGGTATGCCGGAAGAGGATATTCAAAGGCTGCGTTCAACCCGCACAATCCAGACCCGTTTTACCATTAAAGCACCTATTGATGGTGTCATTACTGCATTTGACCTGCGCACCGGCATGAATATTTCCAAAGATAAGGTGGTGGCTCAGATTCAGGGGATGGACCCGGTCTGGATCAGCGCTGCAGTGCCAGAATCTATCGCCTATCTGCTGAAAGATACGTCGCAGTTTGAAATTTCGGTACCGGCTTATCCGGATAAAACATTCCATGTCGAAAAATGGAACATTCTTCCCAGCGTGGATCAGACAACCCGCACGCTTCAGGTCCGCCTCCAGGTTACTAACAAGGATGAGTTTCTCAAGCCGGGCATGAATGCCTATCTCAAACTGAATACCCAAAGTCAGGAGATGCTGCTGATACCAAGCCAGGCCGTTATCGATACCGGCAAAGAACAGCGCGTGATTACTGTTGATGATGAAGGCAAGTTTGTGCCGAAACAGATCCACGTTCTGCATGAATCACAGCAACAGTCCGGCATTGGCTCCGGTCTTAATGAAGGCGATACCGTGGTGGTCAGTGGCCTGTTCCTCATTGACTCCGAAGCCAATATTACGGGCGCGCTGGAACGTATGCGCCACCCTGAAAAAACAGAAAACAGTATGCCAGCAATGTCTGAGCAGCCTGTAAATATGCATTCAGGGCACTGAGGAGACGACGATGATTGAATGGATTATCCGGCGCTCTGTCGCCAACCGTTTCCTGGTCATGATGGGTGCCCTGTTTCTCAGCATCTGGGGCACATGGACGATAATTAACACGCCGGTCGATGCGCTGCCTGACCTGTCAGATGTGCAGGTCATTATTAAAACCAGCTATCCCGGACAGGCTCCGCAGATTGTAGAAAACCAGGTCACCTATCCGCTTACCACCACCATGCTGTCCGTACCTGGCGCAAAAACTGTGCGTGGCTTTTCACAGTTCGGTGATTCGTATGTGTATGTCATTTTTGAAGACGGGACCGATCTGTACTGGGCCCGTTCGCGCGTGCTGGAATACCTGAATCAGGTTCAGGGCAAACTGCCTGCGGGTGTGAGTTCTGAAATCGGTCCGGACGCCACGGGAGTGGGCTGGATATTTGAATATGCCCTGGTCGATCGCAGCGGAAAACACGACCTTTCAGAACTGCGTTCTTTGCAGGACTGGTTTCTGAAATTTGAACTGAAGACCATCCCGAACGTGGCTGAGGTAGCCTCGGTTGGTGGCGTGGTGAAGCAGTACCAGATTCAGGTCAATCCGGTAAAACTGTCTCAGTATGGGATCAGCCTGCCCGAAGTGAAACAGGCTCTTGAATCGTCTAACCAGGAGGCCGGTGGTTCATCCGTTGAAATAGCCGAAGCGGAGTATATGGTCCGCGCCAGCGGCTATCTGCAGAGCATTGATGATTTTAATAACATCGTCCTGAAAACAGGCGAGAACGGCGTGCCGGTTTATTTGCGGGATGTTGCCCGCGTGCAGACAGGGCCTGAAATGCGGCGTGGTATTGCCGAACTGAACGGCCAGGGGGAAGTCGCTGGCGGCGTGGTGATCCTGCGGTCGGGTAAAAACGCGCGTGACGTAATCACGGCAGTGAGGGATAAACTGGAGACACTGAAGGCCAGTCTGCCGGAAGGTGTTGAAATCGTGACCACCTACGATCGCAGCCAGTTAATCGACCGGGCGATTGATAACCTCAGTTCCAAACTTCTGGAAGAGTTTTTCGTGGTGGCCATCGTCTGTGCCCTGTTCCTGTGGCACGTACGTTCTGCCCTGGTGGCGATTATCTCTCTGCCGCTTGGCCTGTGTATCGCCTTTATCGTCATGCACTTCCAGGGACTGAACGCCAATATCATGTCGCTGGGAGGGATAGCTATTGCCGTCGGTGCGATGGTGGATGCCGCCATTGTGATGATTGAGAATGCGCATAAACGGCTTGAGGAGTGGGATCATCGGCATCCGGGTGAGCAGATTGACAACGTCACCCGCTGGAAGGTGATTACCGACGCCTCCGTGGAAGTGGGACCCGCACTGTTTATCAGCCTGCTGATCATCACCCTGTCCTTTATACCTATCTTTACCCTGGAAGGTCAGGAAGGACGTCTGTTTGGCCCGCTGGCATTCACGAAAACGTACTCCATGGCGGGCGCGGCCGCGCTGGCCATCATTGTCATTCCGATCCTGATGGGATTCTGGATCCGGGGAAAAATTCCTGCCGAGACCAGTAACCCCCTGAACCGGGTGCTGATCAAAGCGTATCATCCATTGCTGCTGCGGGTCCTCCACTGGCCAAAAACAACCCTGCTGGTTGCGGCCTTGTCCATTTTCACCGTTGTATGGCCATTGAGTCAGGTGGGGGGGGAGTTTCTGCCGAAGATCAATGAGGGCGACCTGCTGTATATGCCGTCAACATTGCCTGGCGTCTCTCCGGCAGAAGCTGCAGCACTCCTGCAGACGACGGACAAGTTAATCAAAAGCGTTCCTGAAGTGGCCTCTGTATTTGGCAAGACCGGTAAAGCAGAGACCGCAACGGATTCCGCACCGCTTGAAATGGTGGAAACCACGATCCAGCTCAAACCTGAGGATCAGTGGCGTCCGGGTATGACGATTGACAAGATTATTGAAGAACTCGACAAGACCGTCCGTTTACCGGGTCTGGCAAACCTGTGGGTTCCGCCAATCCGTAACCGTATTGATATGCTCTCAACCGGGATCAAAAGCCCGATAGGTATCAAGGTCTCAGGGACTGTCCTGGCCGATATTGATGCGACTGCGCAGAGTATTGAGGCGGTAGCCAAAACCGTGCCGGGCGTGGTGTCTGCCCTGGCTGAGCGACTTGAAGGCGGGCGTTACATCGATATCGATATCAACCGGGAAAAAGCGTCCCGTTACGGTATGACTGTCGGTGATGTACAGCTGTTTGTCTCATCAGCCATCGGCGGCGCAACGGTAGGGGAAACGGTTGAAGGCGTGGCCCGCTACCCGATTAATATTCGCTATCCGCAGGATTACCGGAACAGTCCAAATGCATTGAAACAGATGCCGATCCTGACCCCGATGAAGCAGCAGATCACGCTGGGCGATGTCGCGGATATTAAGGTCGTTTCAGGGCCGACTATGCTGAAAACGGAAAATGCCCGTCCAGCCAGCTGGATTTACATTGACGCGCGCGGCAGGGATATGGTGTCGGTGGTTAATGATATTAAAACGGCTATCAGTCAGAAAGTGAAACTGAGACCGGGTACCAGCGTGTCATTCTCCGGACAATTTGAACTGCTTGAGCACGCCAACAAGAAACTTAAACTGATGGTGCCGATGACGGTGATGATCATTTTCATCCTGTTGTATCTGGCGTTCCGCCGGGTTGATGAAGCGTTGTTGATCCTGATGAGTCTGCCGTTCGCCCTGGTTGGCGGGATATGGTTCCTGTACTGGCAGGGCTTCCATATGTCAGTCGCAACCGGAACCGGGTTTATCGCCCTGGCCGGTGTGGCAGCAGAGTTTGGCGTGGTCATGCTGATGTATCTGCGTCATGCCATTGAAGCGCATCCGGAACTGTCAAACAAGGAAACGTTCACACCGGAAGGTCTTGATGAAGCCCTTTATCATGGTGCCGTGCTGCGTGTCCGGCCGAAAGCCATGACCGTGGCGGTGATCATCGCGGGTCTGCTGCCGATACTCTGGGGAACCGGCGCAGGTTCAGAAGTCATGAGCCGTATTGCGGCCCCCATGATTGGCGGGATGATCACAGCTCCGCTGCTGTCCCTGTTCATTATTCCTGCCGCCTATAAACTCATCTGGCTGCGCAGACATAAAAAGAGCGTGTCATAACCCTGAAAGGACACCCCTGCGGGTGTCCTTTTGCATAAATTCACCCTGACGTCAGGGTTTACATCGATAACATACAGAGGTGAGTATGAAAAAAATAATTTTAATGGCCCTGGCTTTTGGCCTTTCACTTCCGGCAATGGCAGGTGAAAAAGTAATAGACATGTACAAGTCTGAAAACTGTGGTTGCTGTTCCCTGTGGGGCAAGGCGATGGAAAAGGACGGGTTTGAGGTACGGACCCACGTCATGAATGATCAGGCTCTGTCAGCCCTGAAAGAAAAATATGCTGTTCCTGCTGAGCTGAGAAGCTGTCATACCGCAGTTACTGGTAATTTGATCATTGAAGGTCATGTGCCTGCCACAACGATACATAAGGCAATGCAGTCTGATTCAGGGATTTATGGCCTTGCCACCCCCGGTATGCCTGCGGGAAGCCCGGGAATGGAGATGGGGGCCCGTAAAGAGGCTTACGATGTTATCGCATTCTCTCCGGAGGGCAGTAAAAAGATCTTCCAGCGAATCGAATAGTCAGCGGAACGGCTGTTAACGGGACGCCGGTAGCAGGCACTCCTGTGCCGGCGACATTCGTGGTAATCGCATCCATGACATAACCTGAATACAGAAGACGCTTCAGGTTTGCATAAGGAGAGTTACTGTGAAAAATGACAATGCAGTGCAACACAACAACCAGACTGCCTCTGAACAGACATTATCCCCGGACGAGAGTCACGTATTGCATAAGGTGAGAGATCCCGTGTGCGGGATGACAATCATGCCCGATAAGGCGCACAGCAGCATTCGATACCAGGAGCATCAGCTTTATTTCTGCTCCGCCAGCTGTGAGAGCAAATTTAAAGCTCATCCCGATCATTATCTTACAGAAGATGCCAGTGAACATTCCCATCACCACCATCACCACGAGGTCATCCCTGATCAGATAAAACAGCCTCACCACCAGGCGGAGAACGATATTTCTGAAGGTGTGTGGACATGCCCGATGCACCCGGAGATACGCCGTCGTGGTCCAGGAAGCTGTCCTGTCTGTGGAATGGCACTGGAACCACTCGTAGCCACGGCATCCACGGGGCCGAGTGATGAACTTCGCGACATGACAAGACGCTTCTGGCTGGGGTTGTTGCTGGCGTTTCCGGTTCTGATACTCGAAATGGGATCTCATCTGTTTCCCGCCTTGAGAAATACAGTATCGCCACAGTACAACACATGGCTGCAGCTGCTTCTGGCCTCTCCTGTCGTGTTGTGGTGTGGCTGGCCATTTTTCGCCCGGGCCGGGATGTCGTTACGTAACCGTTCCCTGAATATGTTTACCCTTGTTGCTATGGGGACCGGCGTAGCCTGGGTTTACAGCGTCATTGCAACTGTCTTCCCCTCCTGGTTTCCTGCATCGTTCAGAAACATGGATGGCCTGGTGGCCGTTTATTTTGAAGCCGCGGCAGTAATTACGGTGCTTGTACTGCTGGGACAGGTTCTTGAGCTGCGGGCACGGGAACAAACCTCAGGTGCCATTACTGCGCTTCTGAACCTTGCCCCCAAAACCGCCAGGCGGCTGGACCATGACGGTCATGAAACGGATATTAATGCGGAAGATGTCCTGCCTGGCGATAAGCTCCGCATCAGACCTGGGGAGAGTATTCCGGTCGACGGTATCGTGGTCGAAGGCACAACAACCGTTGATGAATCGATGGTGACCGGGGAGTCTATGCCGGTTACCAAAACGGAGGGTGCCCCTGTCATTGGGGGGACGATTAATCAGACAGGTAGTCTTATCATCCGTGCAGAGAAAGTCGGAGATGAAACGATGCTCTCACGAATTGTTCAGATGGTCGCTGATGCACAGCGTTCGCGAGCCCCCATCCAGAGAATGGCTGACAGCGTTTCAGGCTGGTTTGTTCCTCTGGTGATACTTATCGCGGTTGTTGCTTTCGTGATCTGGTCTGTCTGGGGGCCCGAGCCCAGGATGGCGCACGGTCTGATTGCGGCTGTGTCGGTCCTGATTATTGCCTGTCCCTGCGCGCTGGGGCTGGCCACGCCGATGTCGATAATGGTGGGGGTGGGCAAAGGAGCCCAGGCCGGGGTGTTAATCAAAAATGCCGAAGCCCTTGAGCGTCTTGAAAAAGTGGACACGCTGGTTGTCGACAAAACAGGCACGCTCACCGAAGGTTCGCCTACGGTGACAGGAATTATCAGTCTCAGTCCGGGTGGGGAAGCCTCTCTTTTGCGTGTAACGGCCGCAGTGGAAAAAGGCTCGCAGCATCCGCTGGGTATGGCAGTCGTCAGAGCAGCACAGGAAAAGGGGATCGCAATACCCGCAGTCACTCATTTCGATGCGCCGTCGGGTAAAGGTGTCACAGGCGATGTCGAAGGTCAACGGATTGTTATTGGTAATGAACTGGTTATGCAGGAAAACAGTATCGTTATTGATAATCAAAAGGCCGTTGCGGATACGTTGCGGATGGAAGGCGCTACCGTTATCTATGTGGCCACGGACGGGGACCTTGCAGGCCTGATAGCTATTTCGGATCCCGTGAAAGCAACCACGCCGGATGCACTTAAAGCGTTGCGTCAGGCGGGGATCCGCATTGTTATGCTCACCGGGGATAACCAGCTAACAGCTGAAGCCGTCGCACGAAAACTGGGAATAGAGGATGTTGAAGCCGGGATTCTGCCGGATGGCAAAAAAGCAGTGATAACCCGACTGAAAGCGTCTGGTCATGTGGTTGCGATGGCCGGAGACGGTGTGAATGATGCCCCGGCGCTGGCAGCGGCTGACGTGGGTATAGCCATGGGAACGGGTACAGATGTGGCAATTGAAAGTGCCGGAGTCACCCTTCTCAAAGGCGACCTGATGATACTGAACAGGGCCCGTCATCTGTCAGAGATCACCATGAAAAATATCCGACAGAATCTGTTTTTTGCATTTATCTACAACGCACTTGGTGTGCCGGTGGCTGCAGGCCTGCTTTATCCTGTGTATGGAATACTGCTGTCGCCAGTTATTGCGGCGGCGGCCATGGCTCTTTCTTCCGTCAGCGTCATTGTGAATGCGTTGCGTCTGAAAAGTGTCAGGCTCGGGAAATAACACTGAGTGAAGGGTCTGTTATGAACAGAAGGAGTCCAGTATGAAAAGTACCACCTATGCGCTTATTGCTGTCGCCGCGATCGCGGCATTTGCCCTCCTGCGAGAACACTGGTCACATGTGGCAGGTTACTGGCCATATCTGTTATTGCTGGTCTGCCCGCTAATGCATCTTTTCCACGGCCACGGAGGGCATGGGGATCACCAACATCACGGAAGTGAAAACGATAAAAAAAATTAATCCGGCAAACGGGGCCGCGTCGCGGTCCCGTTATCAGTCCAGGTATCGTTCGTAGTCTCTGGCATGCGCAAAGGCATGCTGTTCGAGTTTGTTATCAGCGGGTGCCGATGCCCGGAACGCCAGTGAATTAACAGGATTGTTATTGATGACCAGCTCGTAATGTAAATGAGGACCGGATGAACGTCCGCTGTTACCGGATAACGCAATAGCACCTCCCCGGGTAACTCTGGCCCCTTTAGTAACGAGTATTTTATTGAGGTGGAGATAGCGAGTTTTAACACCGGCTTTTCCCGTTACTTCAACAAAATATCCCATGGTACTGTTGTATTCGGCCCGGGTGATTTTTCCGTCGATGACGCTGACTATTTTCGTGTTCATGGGCATGGAATAATCAATGCCATTATGGGGACTCACTTTTCCCGATACCGGGTTAAGTCTTGCAGGATTGAAAGGTGAACTGAGTCTTGCTGTGGCTGGTAACGGATAATCGAGACTGCCTTTCCCGGAAGTATCGGAAAGATTATAGAACTTTTTGTCTGATATACGATACGCCGTGTAATTAAATGAGCCGGACGTAAATTTATAAGCCACTACACGTGATTTTCCCGCTTTCTTTTGCAGTACGAGTTTTAATGATTCATTTTTTTTCAAATGCCGAAGATTAAAGCGGGAAGGCAAAGAGCGCTGAAGGATAGCGATCTCGTTCGATTCCAGCCCCGAGCGGGTGGCTGAAAGGTAAGCATTTTCTTTTACGACATCGGTAGAATACATTTACTGGAATTCGCCGTTAGCATGAACACTGCGGCGTATGCTAGGGGTTTTCAGGAGGAGTGTCATCTGCCAGTTAATCGGGAGCACCGTTGATGGTCGTCATTTTTGTAACATATCTTGTTTCCCGTTTGCTCCTGAAGCTCTGGGAAGTGTATGACCAGCCCGGCGGTGATGATTAACGGGTCTGAAACAGGTTACGGCAGAGCAATATGAAGCTCATGTCCTGCGACGTAACCCGTCAGTGAAACCCTGCTGCGCACCTGACGCTAAGCACTAACCCACCTGCCTTTACCTGGACGAATCCAGCCCACGAAGCTTTCTTGCCTGCGTCTGATGAGCTTCCGCAGCGGCATTATTGACCTGCTCATGCACGAGGGCGGCTTTCTCTCCGGCATTCAGTTCGTTAAAAGAAGAAGATGATGTCTCTGAATTTGCGTCACTCCCGGACAGCATTTTTTTATGTTCCTCAATCATTTTTTGATGTGCATAGGACGCGCTGTTGTTCATAAATGAATGCGCAACAATGGCCCTTTCATGTTCATTCATTTCAGAGAATGATGGCGTGCTCTTTTTATTAATCCTGCCCGGCAAGTTTTCATGCGTCGAGGAATTAACATGACTGACGGCTGAGGCATTGTTCACGAATCGATGTGCTTCATGGGCAATATCACTGGACTTGGCAAAAACTGCCCCACAAAATAAAGCTGTAAACGCAGTGGTAGTGATTAATATATTCATGTGTGATTACCTTCTTAGGTACATAAAAGATGTCATCACGATCATATATAAAAATAATCAATCTGTGGTGAAGATGACGTAAATGTAATACAGCTACGTACATTACACGATTGTAATGAATTTGTTTCTTAAGGTGTGCTAGCTTCATTTCATTGTAAGAGGATGAACCAGAAATTTAATTTAAATCGGTTCTCGAACTTTGTCAGTAACCATACTTTAAATAAGGGAACGCGCATGCTGTTGAAAACGTCTCGACGAACTTTCCTGAAGGGATTAACCCTCTCTGGCGTAGCCGGAAGTCTTGGCGTATGGAGTTTCAATGCGCGTTCCAGTCTGAGCCTGCCAGTTGCCGCATCCCTGCAGGGTACTCAGTTTGACCTGACCATTGGTGAAACGGCCGTCAATATCACTGGCAGTGAGCGTCAGGCCAAAACAATCAATGGAGGCCTGCCGGGGCCCGTTCTTCGCTGGAAAGAAGGTGACACCATTACCCTGAAGGTCAAGAACCGTCTTAATGAACAGACGTCCATTCACTGGCACGGCATTATTCTTCCAGCCAATATGGATGGTGTTCCGGGGCTGAGTTTTAGGGGCATAGAGCCTGATGATACCTACGTTTACACCTTTAAGGTTAAGCAGAACGGGACTTACTGGTACCACAGCCATTCCGGTCTGCAGGAACAGGAGGGGGTATACGGTGCCATTATCATCGATGCCAGGGAGCCGGAACCGTTTGCTTACGATCGTGAGCACGTGGTCATGTTGTCTGACTGGACCGATGAAAATCCTCACAGTCTTCTGAAAAAATTAAAAAAACAGTCGGATTACTACAATTTCAATAAACCAACCATTGGCTCTTTTTTCCGCGACGTGAATACCAGGGGGCTGTCAGCCACTATTGCCGATCGGAAAATGTGGGCTGAAATGAAAATGAATCCGACTGACCTCGCGGATGTCAGTGGCTACACCTACACCTATCTCATGAACGGTCAGGCCCCGCTGAAAAACTGGACCGGGCTGTTCCGTCCCGGTGAAAAGATACGCTTACGGTTTATCAACGGTTCGGCAATGACCTATTTCGATATCCGCATCCCCGGGCTGAAAATGACGGTCGTGGCTGCAGATGGCCAGTATGTAAACCCGGTTACCGTTGACGAATTCAGGATTGCCGTTGCCGAAACCTATGATGTCATTGTGGAGCCTCAGGGTGAGGCCTATACCATCTTCGCACAATCCATGGACAGGACCGGCTACGCTCGGGGGACACTGGCCACGAGAGAGGGGTTAAGTGCTGCCGTTCCCGCCCTGGATCCACGTCCTCTGTTGACCATGGAAGATATGGGTATGGGAGGAATGGGGCATGATATGGCAGGAATGGACCACAGCCAGATGGGGGGCATGAATAACAGCGGAGAGATGATGTCTATGGACGGTGCTGAGCTTGCGGATAGCGGGACATCCTCCGCACCCATGGATCACAGCAGCATGACTGGTATGGATCATTCCCAGATGGCCGGAATGCCGGGTATGCAAAGTCATCCTGCGTCAGAAACGGGTAACCCACTGGTTGATATGCAGGCGATGAGCGTCTCTCCGAAATTAAACGATCCGGGTATCGGTCTTCGAAATAACGGAAGAAAGGTTCTCACGTACGCGGATTTGAAAAGCCGCTTTGAGGATCCTGACGGACGTGAACCTGGCCGCACCATAGAACTGCATTTAACCGGTCACATGGAAAAGTTTGCCTGGTCATTTAACGGAATCAAGTTTTCAGATGCCGCACCGGTGCTGCTGAAATACGGTGAGCGACTCAGGATCACTCTGGTCAACGATACCATGATGACTCACCCCATTCACCTGCATGGTATGTGGAGCGATCTGGAAGATGAAAACGGTAATTTCATGGTTCGTAAACACACAATAGATATTCCCCCTGGTACAAAACGCAGTTACAGAGTGACAGCAGATGCGCTTGGCCGCTGGGCGTATCACTGCCATTTGCTCTATCACATGGAAATGGGAATGTTTCGTGAAGTCCGGGTGGAGGAATGATGCGAATGAAGAGAAGTTTTAAGGCCATAACTGTTCTGGTCGCTGGTTTGTTTACCTCACCGTTTTCTATTGCGGCGGGCTCCGTCTCTGCAGATCCTCATGCCGGGCACGACATGTCTTCCATGCAGATGCCGGTAGATGAGAATTTCACTGAGATGACGTCAATGGAGCCCATTGTAACTGAGAGCAGAACGCCAATTCCGCCTGTTACCGATGCCGACCGGAAGGCTGCATTCGGCAATTTACCGGGGCATGCGATTCACGACAGTGCGATTAATTATCTGGTCTTGCTGGATCAACTGGAATGGCAACGGTCGGATAACACCAATAATTTCAGCTGGAGTGTTAACAGCTGGATTGGAGGCGACACTGACCGGCTCTGGCTAAAGAGTGAAGGCGAACGAAGCGGGGGGAAAACGGAGACGGCAGAAGCCCAGCTACTCTGGGGGCATGCGGTTGGCCCCTGGTGGGATTTGGTTGCGGGTGTAAGACAGGATTTCAGACCTGCTTCAGCCCAGACCTGGGCTGCTGTCGGTTTTCAGGGGCTCGCGCTCTATAATTTTGAGTCTGAAATTACGGCTTTTGTCAGTAATGACGGAAAAGCAGCCCTCCGTCTGGGGGGAGAATACGACGTTTTACTGACTAACCGGCTCATACTCCAGCCATCCTATGAGGTAAATCTCTACAGTCAGGATGATGAATCGCGGGAGCGCGGCAGAGGATTAGCTGACACAGAGCTGGGCCTTCGGCTGCGCTACGAAATACGCCGTGAGTTTGCACCCTATATAGGCGTCTCCTGGAATCAGCTTTACGGGAAAACGTCCGATATGGCGAAAAGAGAGGGTGAGAAAGACCATCAGGTAGTATTCCTGGCGGGAGCCAGAATCTGGTTTTAATGCGTTGACTTAAAACACTAAACTAAACAGGTAAATAATATGTCGATTTTACATAAAGCCATTCTTACAGGTGGCCTGGTTATGGGCGTCGCTTTTTCTGCTATGGCCCATCCGGAATTAAAAAGCTCTGTGCCACAGGCTGATTCGGCCGTAGCGGCCCCGGATAAGATTCAGCTTAATTTCTCGGAAGATCTGACCGTGAAATTCTCAGGTGCAAAATTAACGATGACGGGTATGAAAGGTATGTCATCACATTCTCCGATGCCGGTCGCGGCAAAAGTGGCACCAGGCGCTGACCCTAAATCGATGGTCATTATTCCGCGAGAACCTTTACCCGCTGGCACTTATCGTGTTGACTGGCGCGCAGTTTCTTCAGATACGCACCCTATTACCGGTAATTACACCTTTACAGTGAAGTAATATTATGAACGACCTGATTATGATTGTTATTCGTTTTCTTCTTTATCTTGATTTGATGGTAATATTTGGATTGCCATTTTTTCAGATATATGGATTAAGTGGTGTCAGACATGAAACGTATAACCTGACTAATTTCAGGTCGTTTATAACCTTTGCTGTTGTTGCAGGCATCATTCTTACTGGCATTAATATGCTCCTGGTATCTAATGCCATGAGCGGAGTAACTGATCTCAGGGAATTATCCATCCATATTATCGAGATGGTTATAGAAGAAACTGATGTAGGTATTAGCTGGATTGTCAGACTTTGTGCACTGTTTATCACTCTCGGTGCTTTGTTCCTTTACACTAACAAGAGACTATTGTCCTGCCTGCTGATGACGATGAGTGGGGGCGTGGCGCTGGCTACACTTGCCTGGGGAGGACACGCCGTCATGCATGACGGTCTGCATTACTATCTCCATTTACTGAGCGATCTGACTCATCTCGGCGCTGCAGGTGCCTGGACAGGTGCTCTGGTTGCATTTGCTATCCTGCTGATGCGCAGAAACGCGCACAATGCACAGAGCGTCATTGTGATATCTGACTCCCTGGCAAAATTTGCCACGGCAGGTACGGTGATTGTTGTAGCCCTGATCCTGAGTGCGATGGTCAACTATCTGTATATTGCTGAAGGTAACTTAACCCCCTTATTCAACAGCTCCTGGGGGGGAATATTGCTTGCTAAGACGGCTCTGTTTGTTCTGATGCTTCTTCTGGCTGCAGCAAACCGGTTTCACCTGGGTCCCCGGCTTGAAGTTATGGTCAGGGAAGGGAATTATGATCGCAGCGTTGCCCTGATGCGAAACAGCATCCTGACAGAATTCGTTGTTGCGATTATCATTCTGGGTGCCGTAGCGTGGCTCGGAATGCTTGCTCCGTCTCAGGTCAGCTAAGGGACAACCAACGCTCACGCGTGAGATTTTTACTTTCATATCAGCGAGTTGACCATGCAGCGTATTTTAATCGTTGAAGACGAACAAAAAACAGGTCGTTACCTGCAGCAGGGACTGGTTGAGGAAGGCTATCAGGCCGATCTCTTTAATAATGGCCGCGATGGTCTTGGGGCCGCGTCGAAGGGACAGTATGATTTGATAATACTGGACGTGATGCTGCCTTTCCTCGACGGGTGGCAAATCATCAGCGCACTGAGGAAGTCCGGGCACGAAGAACCGGTCCTGTTTTTAACCGCAAAAGACAACGTGCGGGACAAAGTGAAAGGACTGGAGCTTGGTGCAGATGACTACCTGATTAAGCCCTTCGATTTTACGGAGCTGGTTGCACGTGTAAGAACCTTACTGCGGCGGGCACGCTCGCAGTCCGCAACGGTTTGCACCATCGCCGATATGACCGTTGATATGGTGCGCCGAACCGTGATCCGTTCGGGGAAGAAGATCCATCTCACCGGTAAAGAATACGTTCTGCTTGAGTTGCTGTTGCAACGCACCGGAGAAGTGTTACCCAGGAGTCTTATCTCGTCCTTGGTCTGGAATATGAACTTTGACAGTGATACGAATGTGATTGATGTCGCCGTGAGACGTCTGAGAAGTAAAATTGATGATGACTTTGAACCAAAACTGATCCATACCGTTCGCGGTGCCGGATATGTCCTGGAGATCAGAGAAGAGTGAGGTTCAAAATTTCCCTGACCACACGCCTGAGCCTGATTTTTTCTGCAGTGATGCTTACGGTATGGTGGTTATCAAGTTTTATCCTGATTAGCACCCTTAATGGCTATTTCGATAATCAGGATCGCGATTTTCTGACTGGTAAACTTCAGCTCACCGAAGAGTTTCTTAAAACAGAGACGTTCAGGAACAAAACGGATATTAAGTCATTATCAGAAAAAATAAACGATGCGATGGTGGGGCACAATGGCTTATTCATTTCTATAAAAAATATGGAAAATGAAAAACTGGTGGAACTGTATGCCAAAAATTCTGTTGTTCCAGCGGTCCTGCTAAATAAGTCGGGGGATATTCTCGACTATATGATCCAGACGGAAGAAAATAACACCGTATACCGCAGTATCTCGCGGCGGGTTGCCGTGACGCCGGAACAGGGTAAAAGCAAACATTTCATCGTTACGGTTGCCACGGATACCGGGTATCACACCCTGTTTATGGATAAGCTCAGTACCTGGCTGTTCTGGTTCAATATCGGTCTGGTTTTTATTTCTGTTTTTCTGGGCTGGCTGACCACACGCATTGGTCTGAAACCGTTACGGGAAATGACCAGTCTGGCTTCCTCCATGACCGTGCACAGCCTGGATCAGCGTCTTAATCCCGATCTGGCTCCGCCGGAAATCTCAGAGACCATGCAGGAATTCAATAACATGTTCGATCGCCTGGAGGGTTCATTCCGGAAACTGTCAGATTTCTCGTCTGACATCGCGCATGAGCTGCGCACACCGGTCAGTAATCTGATGATGCAGACGCAGTTTGCACTGGCTAAGGAAAGGGATGTTTCGCATTACCGCGAAATTTTATTCGCTAACCTGGAAGAACTGAAAAGGTTGTCACGAATGACCAGTGACATGCTTTTTCTGGCACGTTCAGAGCATGGTCTGCTGCAGCTGGATAAACATGATGTGGATCTGGCCGCCGAACTGAATGAATTACGTGAGTTATTCGAGCCCCTTGCAGACGAGACAGGAAAGACAATCACGGTTGAAGGTGAAGGGGTTATTGCCGGAGACAGCGACATGCTGCGGCGTGCTTTCAGTAACCTGCTTTCGAATGCAATCAAGTATTCTCCCGATAACACCTGTACAGCGATACGCCTTGAGCATGACAGTGACTGTGTGAACGTGATGATTACGAATACGATGTCTGGCCCGGTTCCCGCTAATCTTGAACGTTTGTTTGACCGGTTCTATCGCGCAGACTCATCACGGGTCCACAACACGGAAGGCGCGGGGCTGGGGTTATCAATAACGAGGTCAATCATTCATGCTCACGGCGGCGAGCTGTCAGCAGAACAGCAGGGGCGGGAAATTGTGTTCAAAGTGCGCCTGTTAATGGATTAACCCCGTTATTCAGGAGAAACCTGGAAGGTGACAAAATTGTCATCATCCAGTCACGCGATAAACAGATGCGGTTTTTTATAATCATTCATAAATCAGGAGCAGGGTGATAACGCAATCACCTGGTTCCTGGAGTGATGAATAACCCGCCCTGAGATCAAATGCTTTCTCTGTCATAAGCCGTTGATTGTTTGGGGATGTAAACACCGGAGACCCAACCATGAAAAAGATCCTTGTATCATTTGTTGCCATTATGGCTGCCGCTTCATCTGCCATGGCTGCAGAGACAATGAACATGCATGACCAGGTAAATAATGCACAGGCACCTGCCCACCAGATGCAGTCATCTGCTGAAAAAAGTGCAATTCAGGGAGACAGCATGACAATGATGGATATGAGCAGTCACGATCAGGCCGCAATGTCCCATGACATGATGCAAAACAGCAATTCTGCTGCCCACCAGGACATGGCTGAAATGCATAAAAAAATGATGAAAGCTAAACCAGGAGCTACCAACGAAACAGCAAAGTCATTTTCTGAAATGAGCGAGCATGAGAAGGCCGCAGCTGTGCATGAGAAGGCGAATAATGGTCAGTCTTCCGTTGTTCACCAGCAGCAGGCTGATAAGCATCGTAGTCAGATCACCCAGAATTAACCCGCAGCTCCACTTGTTAGACCCTCATTTGACGCCGAAGTCACTGGCTTACGCTCCTGATAGGGAGCGTTTTTTTTAAACTAAATGAAAGAGTATATCTGTGTATGACTAATCGTAGTCTGCGGTCGGGTATAAAATAAATGAACGACGGACTAAATTTAACATAAGATAGATTGCGCGAACTAAGTATGTAATGGCTCAATAGTAATGTCCGCCTGTGGCTCAATTCAGATGTCCGCGCTATGGTAAGCTTCACTGGTCCGTTTAAACTACCGGGAGGCATATCATGAGCGCAGAAAGCTCAGGAGTGTTTACTTTGAAAGAGATCAACCGGATCAAGATTATACAGGACGTCATTGAACGTCGCATCACAACGCGCCGTGCGGCCGAGCACCTCGGTATCAGCGACAGGCAATGCCGCAGACTTCTTGCCCGTTACCGTGAAGGCGGACCGCTTGGTATGGCCAGCAGACGATGTGGCATGCGTGGTAACCGCCAGTTGCCACCCGGGCTCGCAGATCAGGCTCTGGAACTGATCAAGACGCGTTATGCTGATTTCGGTCCGACTCTGGCGCGTGAAAAGCTCGAAGAACTCCACGGACTGTTTCTTGGCAAAGAAACTGTCCGGCGCATCATGGTGCGGGCTGGCTTATGGGTTCCCCGTAAACAACGTGCCGCAAGGATCCCTCAACCACGGTACCGGCGTCCGTGTACTGGTGAGCTGATACAAATAGATGGCTGTGATCACGACTGGTTTGAAGGCCGTGGCCCGGCCTGCACCGCGCTGGTCTATGTTGATGATGCAACCAGCAAACTGATGGAACTGTTGTTTGTTAAATCGGAGTCCACGTTTTCTTACTTCGAAGCCACGCGGCGCTATATCGATAAGCATGGTAAACCGCTGGCACTGTACAGCGATAAAGCCGGTGTTTTTCGTGTTAACAATAAACACGCCACAGGCGGAGACGGGCATACTCAGTTTGGGCGAGCCATGCATGAACTGAACATCCAGACTATCTGTGCAGAAACCAGTTCCGCCAAAGGGCGTGTAGAACGAGCTCACCTCACTTTACAGGATCGTCTGGTCAAAGAGCTGCGGTTACAGGGCATTTGTTCAATGGAGGCTGCAAATGACTTCGCTGAGGCCTATATGGCTGACTATAACCGCCGTTTTGGCAAAGTACCGCGACATGATTTTGACGTACACCGTGCTGTAGAACATGATGAGGACCTGGGGCTTATTTTCACTGTTCGTGAAAAACGTAAAGTCTCAAAATCGTTGACGATACAATATGATAAAATGTTGTACCTGATTGAAGACAGCGAACTGAGTCGCCGTGCAATAGGTAAATATATCGATGTGTATCACTATCCTGATGGCAGAAAAGAGCTGCGCCTGAACGGTACGCTACTTCCCTACTCTACCTACGACCGACTGTCAGAAATCGACCAGGGCGCGATTGTCGATAACAAGCGTCTTGGCCGAACCCTGGAGTTTATCAGTCTGGTGCAGAGCAAGCGGGATAACACGCGCTCTCAGTCAATTCCCGCTGGAGATGGCCCTTCCCGACGACGGCCAAAGCAGGAAGGGAAGAAATCCCAGCGCTCACTGGATAATGATGACATGCTCGAAGCACTCAAACAGCTTCAGTCACGTTCAGAGGACATTTTTGGTAAAAGAGCCCGCTGATGGTACTCACTGGCCGGACAGTGGTTGCTCACCAGTTGATATTGTCCGGCCAGACCCATGATGTATTATTCATTTCGTTCAGCATCTTTATGTCCTGCTTTTCACGGGCATACTTACCCCATAATGAATGAAAAGAACGAACAATACTGATTAACTGCTTTTTTCTTTGCTCCGGAGATAGGCTGATAAAATAGCAGCACCTGCTGTCAATATTATCCTCAATGAAATTAAAATCAGAGTCTGATGCATATTTTACTGTTAGCATAATATCATTCGACGTTGTTCTCTCAGACTCTGTTAATGCTGATTCTATCAGGTATTCAAAGGCATACATGACAGACAGCTGGTTTTTGTCTGTCTGAATATAACCCATTGAGTTTCTGAGTATTGAGGACTGTACCAGGACCAGAGGCCATAAAAGCTCAACACCATAAAGCTTATATGTATCATGTTGATCATACTGATGTTGCTCAACACGACGATTACCTTCCCGTGCTTTACGAATATCATAGGCAAGGGATAACATAAATCCGTCTTTAACTTTAATCAGTGGGCTTTCATCCACGATGTAATGAATGAGTTCATGTAATTCATTCAGGGCTTCTGAATCTCCCCACAGTATAAAACCTGCATTGTTCGGCGTTAACTCGTATCGAAGCATGGGCTCAATCATCCTGTTGTTTCAGTCGGAGGAAAGTCTATCAGTAAAGAGAATGAGAGATCAAAGTGGTCATTTTAATTGAGCTGGATAACGGACATTTCAATTGAGCCTTGACAAAGTATTTAATTTGATTGTTATTTTACACATTCAGTTATATCCATGGTTCATGCCGCGCCGTATCCTGAGACTGACTGAGAATACGTATGATCGTAACCACCGAATGTGATGACACAAAATAGATCATGTGCTGTTCCACCGGCAGCGAGCAGATATCTTCTCCCAGCTCTGCGCGATGCGTGCCGATGTCATGCATGGCCAGCACATCAAACACTGCGGCTATACGCCCGATATACGCATCCGCCTGAACAACCCCGAACTGTCTGAAGCTGTAGTCCCAGATAGCCTCCAGATCTTCTTCTGCTTTTGGTGTCAGCTCAATCTCTTTCATTTGCCATCCTGGCCCTGACATTATTCAGGAATGCATCCTTGTTCCATGGTTTCGCCTCGCCGCTGCTGATGCCTTCGGCCAGCAGATCACGCAGTTCCTGAAGGCGTGATTCAGCTTGCTTCTCGCGCAGCAGCCGCAGCGCGTCACGCATGACTTCGCTCTGGGTTCGGTAATCACCGGCCTTAACCAGGGAATCGATAAATTCACGCAGCTCATCACCCACGTCCACCGTCATTGTACGGGCCATAACCCCTCCGTTTCATTATGTAAGATTTGTTCTTACATAAGTATATCATTTTAGCATCAGGCTTCCATGGTCAGTGATCGAGACTATGGGCTGCATTTATGAGATCAACAGGGATGCGAAATCAGATAGATATCTAATAGAATGCTGAGTTGTAGCCTTAAGCGAGAACTGGAAATGAAATTAACAGAAAATCGGGTGGATACACTCATCGATACCCTGAACGACCTGATCTGTGATGAGCAAAGTATTACTCGCGAACAGCGAGAAAATTTAATTAAAACGGTTGCCACATTGGGTGGGCTTAAGGAGCGACTACGACTCATTTCTGCGGAGAAAGAAGCCAGACAGATCGCCAAAAACGAGAAGGTAAAGAAACCGCGCGAACCGGACCTGGTGTTTCCCCGTACTGGAAAGCCGTGGCTATCAGAGGACCTCGATGTTATCCATTCCATTATCGACGATATACCTGATGACAGAATTGATGATCACATCCTGTGGCTTTCAAAACAGCAAGGGCGCACTCCCTATGCTGTCGCACTGAAGATTGTTGGTGTAGGTAGAATGGATGATGAGTGGGCGAAAGCCTGGAAACCCGCGGCAAAATCGCTTCGAGAAGATTATGCAAAGCTTCATCCTGCTCCCTCTTCGGATATCAGCCAGGAATAATAGGTTTAGGTTGAGATGTATATGAAGTTATTTTGCAGCAGCATGTTTTATAATTATAAAAAACTGCTCCTGCAAACTATGGTAAAATAATAAACAATTACACTCCTTAATCTAAATATATCAATATTTTTGCCGATATATATAGTAAGTAAGGGAGTGTCATGAACGATTTTCATATTTTAAGTATCTGTATTCAGAATAAGGATGTGGCAGGCGCAATGCGCGTGCTGCGTGATAAATCAGAATTTGCGGTGCGCAAGATTCTGGAGAAACTCAGAGTCAGGATCACAACGCAAACCGGCAGGGCATTCTGGCATTATGTTCAGGGCTGGCTGTTAACCGCGTGTCGCCAGGGGAATATACAGCATGAATCATTCATTACCCGACGTTCTTCCCACTATCCGGAACGCCAGCCAGCTCAGTCCCGCTGCACTCGATATGGTCAAACTTCTCGCACTTCTGGCCATGATTATCGACCACACCAATACGGTGTTTCTGTCGTCAGCCTTGCCGGTGATGTATGCGCTTGGCCGGATGGCCTTCCCCCTGTTCACGCTTATATGGGCGATGAACGTACAGCGCACCCCGGAGCGACTGCAGAAGAGAGCCAATCGTCTGTGGATCTGGGCAGTCATAACGCAGCCGGTGTTCAGCCTGGCCTTCCAGAATCAACAGCCCTGGTGGGCCCTGAACATTCTGTTCGTGTTTGCAGGCGTCACGCAGCTGCTTGCCCTGCAGTACCGGCACGGCCGGAAAGGAATGCTTGCCGGGTATCTGCTCCTGGCCCTTATGATTTGGCCCCTGCAGCCGGCAAGTTACGGACTGGCAGGAATAACGCTGGCCATCAGTATGGCAACGGTTTCTGGCAGCGATACACCCGGAGTGCAGCGGCTGGCAGCCATCACTGCCGTGCTGTCACTGATTTGTTTAAACGGGTTATCGCATCTCCTGGATATGCCCGCAGAAACATTATTACTGGCCACGCTGCCTACTCTGGCATTCCCCCTGGCAGTGGTTTCATTCTGCAGGCAAATATGTCCGGAGGGCCGTAGGCGTTTCATGCCGCGTAATTTCTTTTATTATGCTTACGCCGGCCACCTGGGGATCATTGGTCTGGTACAGACTACTTTTGGCTGACTTAGGATGACGTGATGGCTATCAGTGAGAAAGAGCTTCTTGAGGCAGGTTTCAGTAACCGTGATGTGGATACTTTACTGGAGCGGCTTTCAGCAACCGGTGGCACTATGCAGGGCTTCATTGCAGCACTTTCACGACGCTTCCGGGTATCGGTATGGATCACGGTCGCGCTCGCTCTGATTATGCTGGTCATTCTCATCGCCGGCAGCCGGACACATATCCTGTCTGGCGGCATGAGTTCCCTCGTTGTCCTGACCATTGCCTGGTTGACCTTTCCACCGGCTCTTGGCTGGAAAGCATTCCGCCTGCAGAAGAATGCCCGGGGCAGGTTTCAGCAAAGTGATAGCCCGTAACCACCTGACAGATTATCGGTCGGGCTTAACTGGTTATTGGCGCAGGGCATGTTAAACTTCCCGCAGGGAAAAGGAGAGAAGCATGAACCATGAAAGTGATCTGATGAACCACGGCTTCAGTGAAGAGGACATTGTCCGGCTGCGGGCCAGTTCAGCTAAGACGGGTACGGAGATGGATACCCTGCTGAACGATCTGGCAAACCGTTTTAAGGCCCTGATATGGGTGTTGTCAGTCATGTTACTGATTTTTGTGGCCACACTTTTGGCTGGCTCGAGGATGCATACCATTTCCTTCGGCGTGGCTATTCTTGTTCTTGGCACTCTGTTTACGATTACCATGCCTTTGAAGCTGGCCTATAAATCATGGCATTACCGCCGGAAAAATCTCATTTCCCGGAGTCATCAGAAGTGATCAGATCGAAAACAACCTTAGCCTTTACCCCCCATCCCACAATTTTCATTGTCAGTTTACCCCGGGACATGGTGTCGATTTTCCGGTAAAAATCGGTGCTGATATAGTTAAACAGACGCCATGTCCCAGGTCTGGCCATTAATCCATAGACACTGTAGATATTGCCTGCAAGCGCGATCCCGTTGTATATCCCTAACCCTGTTGATCGTTCAAATCCCATGAATTTAGCGATGTTCATGGCACCATCACCAAACATACCCTGCGTGTCAGGTTCATTCAGGAACTGACGACCAACTTCACGGGTTATCGTGTTGGCCGAGTCGACAATCAGAATAGCCCCGGCAAGAACGCCTACGGGGGTCATTGAGGAAGTCAGCACGAAGCCAAATACGCCCTGCATACCTGCCAGCACCACTTTAATTCCTGAGATGACATAACCGACCATCCGGTCTTCATCCCTGACGTATTTGATCTGGGCATATAGTTTCGCATAACCGGTCTGGAGCTGCCGGCTCTGCTCAAGCAGACTGCTGTTTTCTGCCTGCAGGTTACGCAGGCAGGTCATGCACTCTTCGTCAGACTTTGCCCGCCGGGCACGCTCAAATTCGCCATTAATGACAGATTTAATTTCATCGATGAATTTGAGACGCGTCAATCCATCCCCCAGATGTCGGGCGCCAACAATATTAGCGGTATTGACGAGTTTGCGGGCCTCCAGATTAATCATGGTTTCTGCCCAGAGTCGTGCCTGGCTTTTGTTTCCCGGAAGAATTATATCCATTTTACTCATCCTGATTGAAAATCACCCGTTAAAGCTTATCGCGCTCCCGGATTTAGGCAACCCTGCTTTAAAGGGTAAAATAATAGTCTGATGCTGTCAGTAAACCTTCGCCCATGATGGCCAGCCTGTGTAGTCCAGGGTTCATGGAACATGTATGCCGCGAAGCGGCATGGAGACGCCAGCCGGAGCTGAACCGGGTGATTCTGGTGAGGGGCGTCGTAACCGGCATCAGCCGTTACGGATTGATAGGTTCTGCCAATCCCATCCCTTTCCCTGCAAAGCTATACCCGCTTAAAGCTTTCCGATTGCTAATGTGCGCGGTCGGAGTGAGTCCGTCAAGGCCGATGGCCGCTGACGGGCTGTATCTCCGCGTTAGCGCCGTCAGGCGCTTACGAGCGTGTATGAAGTGATTACCGCGACTTAACTACAGCTACTCTTGATACTAGTTACAACATCCCTCTTAAAGCGAGGGTGTTCCGGCCCTTTGGGCCGGGGCGGCGTCGGTTTAGCAGGGGTTAGGTATGTATGCGGTGCCGGGTTCTGGCCAGAAAGGGGCCCGGCGCTTGCGACGGGAGGTACTTTTGATTTTGTTCTGAGCGCGAGGCCGTGAGGCCGCTGCATGCGAAGGCATTTTTCGTTATCCACAGAGTGACTGCAGACAAAGATCTTAGACTGGCCCCCTGAATCTCCAGACAACCAATATCACTTAAATAAGTGATAGTCTTAATACTAGTTTTTAGACTAGTCATTGGAGAACAGATGATTGATGTCTTAGGGCCGGAGAAACGCAGACGGCGTACTACACAGGAAAAGATCGCTATCGTTCAGCAGAGCTTTGAACCGGGAATGACGGTCTCCCTTGTTGCCCGGCAACATGGTGTGGCAGCCAGCCAGCTATTTCTCTGGCGTAAGCAATACCAGGAGGGAAGTCTTACTGCTGTGGCTGCCGGAGAACAGGTCGTTCCTGCCTCTGAACTTGCTGCCGCCATGAAGCAGATTAAAGAACTCCAGCGCCTGCTCGGCAAAAAAAACGATGGAAAATGAACTCCTTAAAGAAGCCGTTGAATATGGGCGAGCAAAAAAGTGGATAGCGCACGCGCCCTTATTGCCCGGGGATGGGGAGTAAGCTTCGTCAGCCGTTGTCTCCGGGTGTCGCGTGCGCAGTTGCACGTCATTCTCAGACGAACCGATGACTGGAAGGACGGCCGCCGCAGCCGTCACACGGATGATACGGATGTGCTTCGCCGTATACACCATGTTATCGGAGAGCTGCCCACATATGGTTATCGTCGGGTATGGGCGCTGCTTCGCAGACAAACAGAACCTGATGGTATGCCTGCGATCAATGCCAAACGTGTTTACCGGATCATGCGCCAGAATGCGCTGTTGCTTGAGCGAAAACCCGCTGTACCGCCATCGAAACGGGCACATACCGGCAGAGTGGCTGTGAAAGAAAGTAATCAGCGATGGTGCTCTGACGGGTTTGAGTTCCGCTGTGATAACGGAGAAAAACTGCGGGTCACGTTCGCGCTGGACTGCTGTGACCGTGAGGCACTGCACTGGGCGGTCACAACGGGTGGCTTCGACAGTGAAACAGTACAGGACGTCATGCTGGGAGCAGTGGAACGCCGCTTTGGCAGCGAGCTTCCGGCGTCTCCAGTGGAGTGGCTGACGGATAATGGTTCATGCTACCGGGCGAATGAAACACGTCAGTTCGCCAGGATGTTGGGACTTGAACCGAAGAACACGGCAGTGCGGAGTCCGGAGAGTAACGGAATAGCAGAGAGCTTCGTGAAAACGATAAAGCGTGACTACATAAGTATCATGCCCAAACCAGACGGGTTAACGGCAGCAAAGAACCTTGCAGAGGCGTTCGAGCATTATAACGAATGGCATCCGCATAGTGCGCTGGGTTATCGCTCGCCACGGGAATATCTGCGGCAGCGGGCCAGTAATGGGTTAAGTGATAACAGGTGTCTGGAAATATAGGGGCAAATCCAGATCTACTCTGGAATGAAATGAACAGAGAGATAAAAACGGTGAAGTAAGACTGTTTTGCGGAATGTCTTTTATTCGTTTCCGGGTTACTTCACTTATTCGTTTGCGGATTTCTGTGTAAAAAAAAGAGACAGTGGCCACTGGGGGCCATAACGACAAGCAGAACGTCATGGTGACCGGAAGGAGAACGGAGTGAAGGTTGAAAAATGAGCAGAGTGGCCGAAAAAAACCAGCACGAAAAGCCCCGGTGAGGGGCCCGTAAACAAGAAGACTGTTGTGTCGTCTGTGACTAGTCCGGGGGAGAAAGCGCCAGATCCAGCTGGTAAAGATGCTGGATGGCCAGAGCCTTCAGGCGCTCAGATGTGCACCAGTACGCTTCGTCAGGCGGGAGGGTGCGGTAAATCCATTCAGACATTGCATGGAGTCGTTCATCTGCCGGCAGCTTAATCAGATTGTTGGCACGTTTACGCTCCGCGCCTTTATTGCGGCGGTAAACGAGTGCCTCCCGACGCTTACGGCCAGACCAGCATTTCCGCGCAGAGTGGGCCTGAACATCATCATGTTCGCTCATCACTCCTTCCCGGATCAGCTGCTCACGCTCGGCGCTCTGACGGAGCTTCTTCTCCTGCTCTTTAAACAGCTTGTCCATATCGACGCCCAGCATCTGGAATCCCACGGGGGTTATATAGACATACGTTGGCAACCAGGTGCGGGATTCACGATCCCAGGCGCGTTCTTCTGCGAGGCCCAGAACGCCAAACCGTACCTGTTCCTCAATAAGCCGTGAAAGGCGTGACACCGTCACCTCCGTTTCAGGAATGACATTGCCTTTTGCGTCCTTTGCACTGAGTTCTTTTGCAAGACGGGAGATACACATGCCGACGGTATGCTTGCCGGCATCACAGAAGCTGATGAGCACTGGCCAGAGCGCATCGAGCAGGCGCTGACGTTCCGGACGGAAGCCATATTTACGTCCCGCCTTACGGCGGCCGGCGACATAGAGAGGGTGACGAGAAACATGCATGCGCAGGCTGACCTGCCCGGTTTCTTTGTCTTTTTTCACCAGGCGATTGTAGGCATGACCGAGCTGTCCGGAGAGCTTTTTATAATGCTCCGGGCGATACCAGGCCGGGTTCTCACATTTGGCTTTTGTGGAATGCTCACCGCGTTTGCGGCGGGTCAGTTTTTTGACCGGTGCAATGAGGAAATTACCCTGAGTGCCGGCATCGACATCCTGGCAGAAACGGGTTAGCTCATCTTTCGGTAGATCTGACCAGTGAACAGAAATCTGATTGTCATTCACGGCGGCCTGTTCTTATGGCGGCCGGGTGTTGTGTTATGTGGTGCATGCGTTATAATCCTTCACAGGCCACGCGCCTGCTTTTGGACCCCCTGATATCTGTGTCTTCCGCCAAGATGATGACAGATGTCGGGGGGGTTGTGCATTCAGGCTCCGGGAAATCCCGTTACCTGCTCCTGAACGTTTTACTGGACACGTCCTGTCCCTGTCTGTTTCCGGAAGTCCGCATTTCTTCCGTAAAACCATCTTTTGCCACCCGCCTGCCTCACCACAAAGCAGTCAAACCGTCAGTTTGAGTTAGGACACAAAAGTAATCTGAATCAACAATCTGTCCCACCACAAGACGATCGCTGACGATCCGAATACTACCTTCTCATCAGTAACTTTTCCAGATGTTAGACCAGATAACAATCCATAGTTTTCATGCTAATTGTCCGGATGAGACTGCTAGCAAGCATCGCACGCAGTAAATTCAGGGCGTTGGGTTTGATTTGGTAGGCCAGAGCAAGGAAAATAATTTAGAGGAAGAGCTTTACCTAATAGTTGCAAGTTGACTCTTTCGTATGTTCACTGCACTTAAAAAACCGTATAGCTTTTGCTATACAGAATCCATATGGTATGCTTGTAAAGCAATCGCTATACAAGGAGCGCACTCATGAAATCAGATGTTCAGCTCAACCTTAGAGCTAAAGAATCTCAAAGAGCACTTATTGATGCTGCAGCAGAGATTCTCCATAAATCACGCACGGACTTCATCCTGGAAATGGCATGTCAGGCTGCGGAGAATGTGATCCTCGATCGTCGCGTATTTAATTTTAACGATGAGCAGTATGCAGAGTTTATCGATATGCTCGATGCACCGGTTTCGGATGAGGCGGCTATTGATAAACTTCTGGCAAGGAAACCTCAGTGGGACGTGTAACAGCACCAGAACCATTATCCAGCTCCCATCAACTAGCAGAGTTCGTCAGTGGTGAGGCAGTACTTGATGACTGGCTTAAACAGAGGGGATTAAAAAACCAAGCTCTTGGTGCAGCACGAACGTTCGTCGTTTGTAAAAGAGACACTAAACAGGTTGTCGGTTTTTACTCTCTGGCCACCGGCAGCGTTAACCACGTGGAAGCAATGGGAAGCCTCAGGCGCAATATGCCAGATCCAATTCCCGTAATCATACTTGCTCGCCTGGCAGTTGATGTTTCATACCGTGGCCAAGGGCTCGGGGCCGATTTACTGCATGATGCAGTTCTGCGCTGTTACCGTGTAGCTGAGAATATTGGAGTCCGTGCGATTATGGTTCATGCACTGACTGAAGAAGCCAAAAACTTTTATCTTCACCATGGCTTTAAGGCATCACAAACTCAGGAACGGACATTGTTTTTAAAGTTACCACAGTGAGGTTTGAGGAAGAAAGGGGCTTGTTCGATATTTAAGATATTGATTTATAATGACTTTACCATTGAATTTAACATAATCATGATTATGCGCACTAACATGTGTAATGGCTCAATAGTAATGTCCGCCTGTGGCTCAATTGAGATGTCCGCGCTATGGTAAGCTTCACTGGTCCGTTTGAACTACCGGGAGGCATATCATCAGCGCAGAAAGCTCAGGAGTGTTTACTTTGAAAGAGATCAACCGGATCAAGATTATACAGGACGTCATTGAACGTCGCATCACAACGCGCCGTGCGGCCGAGCACCTCGGTATCAGCGACAGGCAATGCCACAGACTTCTTTGCCCGTTACCGTGAAGGCGGACCGCTTGGTATGGCCAGCAGACGATGTGGCATGCGTGGTAACCGCCAGTTGCCACCCGGCTCGCCGATCAGGCTCTGGAACTGATCAAGACGCGTTATGCTGATTTCGGTCCGACTCTGGCGCGTGAAAAGCTCGAAGAACTCCACGGACTGTTTCTTTGGCAAAGAAACTGTCCGGCGCATCATGGTGCGGGCTGGCTTATGGGTTCCCCGTAAACAACGTGCCGCAAGGATCCCTCAACCACGGTACCGGCGTCCGTGTACTGGTGAGCTGATACAAATAGATGGCTGTGATCACGACTGGTTTGAAGGCCGTGGCCCGGCCTGCACCGCGCTGGTCTATGTTGATGATGCAACCAGCAAACTGATGGAACTGTTGTTTGTTAAATCGGAGTCCACGTTTTCTTACTTCGAAGCCACGCGGCGCTATATCGATAAGCATGGTAAACCGCTGGCACTGTACAGCGATAAAGCCGGTGTTTTTCGTGTTAACAATAAACACGCCACAGGCGGAGACGGGCATACTCAGTTTGGGCGAGCCATGCATGAACTGAACATCCAGACTATCTGTGCAGAAACCAGTTCCGCCAAAGGGCGTGTAGAACGAGCTCACCTCACTTTACAGGATCGTCTGGTCAAAGAGCTGCGGTTACAGGGCATTTGTTCAATGGAGGCTGCAAATGACTTCGCTGAGGCCTATATGGCTGACTATAACCGCCGTTTTGGCAAAGTACCGCGACATGATTTTGACGTACACCGTGCTGTAGAACATGATGAGGACCTGGGGCTTATTTTCACTGTTCGTGAAAAACGTAAAGTCTCAAAATCGTTGACGATACAATATGATAAAATGTTGTACCTGATTGAAGACAGCGAACTGAGTCGCCGTGCAATAGGTAAATATATCGATGTGTATCACTATCCTGATGGCAGAAAAGAGCTGCGCCTGAACGGTACGCTACTTTTTGCCTATTCTACCTACGACCGACTGTCAGAAATCGACCAGGGCGCGATTGTCGATAACCTGAGCGTCTTGGCCGAACCCTGGAGTTTATCAGTCTGGTGCAGAGCAAGCGGGATAACACGCGCTCTCAGTCAATTCCCGCTGGAGATGGCCCTTCCCGACGACGGCCAAAGCAGGAAGGGAAGAAATCCCAGCACTCACTGGATAATGATGACATGCTCGAAGCACTCAAACAGCTTCAGTCACGTTCAGAGGACATTTTTGGTAAAAGAGCCCGCTGATGGTACTCACTGGCCGGACAGTGGTTGCTCACCAGTTGATATTGTCCGGCCAGACCCATGATGTATTATTCATTTCGTTCAGCATCTTTATGTCCTGCTTTTCACGGGCATACTTACCCCATAATGAATGAAAAGAACAACGATTCTGATTAACTGCTTTTTTTTGCTCCGGAGATAGGCTGATAAAATGGCCACACCTGCTGTCAATATTATCCTGAATGAAATTAAATCAGAGTCTGATGCATATTTTACTGTTAGCATAATATCATTCGACGTTGTTCTCTCAGACTCTGTTAATGCTGATTCTATCAGGTATTCAAAGGCATACATGACAGACAGCTGGTTTTTGTCTGTCTGAATATAACCCATTGAGTTTCTGAGTATTGAGGGACTCTACAGGACCAGAGGCCATAAAAGCTCAACACCATAAAGCTTATATGTATCATGTTTGATCATACTGATGTTGCTCAACACGACGATTACCTTCCCGTGCTTTACGAATATCATAGGCAAGGGATAACATAAATCCGTCTTTAACTTTAATCAGTGGGCTTTCATCCACGATGTAATGAATGAGTTCATGTAATTCATTCAGGGCTTCTGAATCTCCCCACAGTATAAAACCTGCATTGTTCGGCGTTAACTCGTATCGAAGCATGGGCTCAATCATCCTGTTGTTTCAGTCGGAGGAAAGTCTATCAGTAAAGAGAATGAGAGATCAAAGTGGTCATTTTAATTGAGCTGGATAACGGACATTTCAATTGAGCCTTGACACATGATGTAGCAGCTCAATTGAGATGCCGTCTCCTTAAAATGTGTTAGGCAATAGCTTTGAGAGCCTAATGCCACAATTAATTCAGTGGCATCAAACAAGAGGGTTTTCAACAGGGAACTATATTTCTCATAGCATAATACAAACCGTCATTTAATCTTCATATTTATATGTTTTTAGTTCAATTTTAGTTCTGTCAATATTCAATCCAAACACGGGGAAGTCGATTATTTTGTAGTTATCATCGCTACAACCTTTCACTACATCGATAAATTTAATTATCATGAAATTAAATATGGATTTATTCTCAACAAACTCCAACTTATCAGAGTCTAAGCCTTCGCATTGGGTCAACTTTTGAGAAGTCGGGGCTATTTATGAATTCATGATGACATTTAATCATTTCGTTCCCATATTCAGGGACGCCTATATACACCAATTCATTACGTCCAAACCTCCCTCATTTCAACGGCAGGCACAAATATATCACCACTCATTTGCTTGGTTACTGTATACTTGAATAAATAATTTCTTCTTGTTTTTTCGCAATAAATTGAAACTAAAAACTCGCACTCCAAATCCTTTATACCTTCTTCGTCAATTTTGTATTTCCTTGCAGAATTTACAGATTCAGATATCACATCCTTAATTAAGGTTGATATAAAATTTTTATCTAACAATGAATGTTTAGTCCCTAAAGTTATAAAAATCAACATCCCAACACTGACCATATGATGTATTTATTTCCTGAGGGGTTTTGTTGCCCATCGGAACAAGATATATTGAGATGCTATCACCTAGGGCAATTTTTAAATTTGATAAACTCAATTCTATACTATTAATTATATGATGTGCAGTATCTTCCCTCCAGCGAAAGCGATAACACACTTTCCATAGGTTTCGATTTTATGGTATTTTTCAAAAAAACCTGAATTGTTAAATTTAGGGTGTTTTATTTTCAAATCAATTTCATAAAATTTGCGATATCCGTTAAGTAATGTTTTAACTTCTGTCGTCTTCTTGTTATCAGTAGAGTTTTTGTAAGTTGTCATCCTTGTTATAGCGCTATCAGCAATTATAAATGTCGCCCGTCTTCAAATTCATTTATTTCATACCCGCCGATAATGAGAGTCATATTAGTACCTTATCTGTTATAAACATTTACTCACTGTTGATTAACTCACTTAACCTACTATGTTCCTTCTGAGCAAAATTATTCTAAAACTGAGAAGCCGATAATGACAGGAAATGTGTATTGCCATTGGCCACAGGATAAAACGTTAAAGAGTTGTCACTGTACTCTGTTCCCGTTGAAGTTTTTCTTTCAATCATATTGATTGGTTCAGATATTTGTGCACATCCATTTTTAATATTTTGTGTTTTTACTCGATATATTCCAGATGGGACTTGTTCAAGAGTAATTTGACTCCCCGCGGGAACGAAGACTTCACGTACAAAATCAGTTTTGATGTATGCATTATCCAATGTCAATCGGACCCGTAACCCTTCATTATTTTGAGTATTATCTAATCTAAGTGAGGACAAACCACTACGACGATCTTTTTTCAGATAAAACAGTTGGGATAGTAGGCCATTGATGTTGTTGCACGGATGAATCACAAATACCGTTATTGTTTGTTAAACGTTCGGGTTTTAAAGGCGAAGTGTTGTTTACGGCCGCTGTTTTGAAGAAGAGCCTCCTTCATTCATATTGTTAATTATTGCGTACGCTATAAATCCTATTACACACAGGCCAGCAATAGATCTCAATATAGAAAATAAAGGAAAAAATATGATACCCATCATTGTCATTAATGACTTCGGTTTTCTTACTGTATTTTTGTTGTTTCAACTGGTGCTTGAACGTTAGTATTTGTTTCCGAATTTCGTGCTAATGTGGCCTCAGCCCTTTCCCTCCACGTTTCTTTAATAACCCAGCGATCATGTTCTTTTCTTTTTATGGGATCGATTAAAACATCATACGATGCGTTAATAATTTGCATTATCCTGACAGCCTCAGGATTGTTTTTATTTACATCAGGGTGGTATTTCTTAGCCAATGTACGATACGCTGCTTGTATTACCTCTACAGGGGCATCTCGTGATACCTTGAGGTTATCATAATGAGTTCTCATCTTTTTTCCATAGTGGTAAAATTCCCTATCATTTATATAACAAAGTTGTTGAATATTGTAAAACTTGGATTTGTTTGTCAGCAGTTGAGATAGACAATGCTAATGTATGCGTACATTAGCATTGATGTTGGCACTGTTGCAAAGTTAGCGATGAGGCAGCCTTTTGTCTTATTCAAAGGCCTTACATTTCAAAAACTCTGCTTACCAGGCGCATTTCGCCCAGGGGATCACCATAATAAAATGCTGAGGCCTGGCCTTTGCGTAGTGCACGCATCACCTCAATACCTTTGATGGTGGCGTAAGCCGTCTTCATGGATTTAAATCCCAGCGTGGCGCCGATTATCCGTTTCAGTTTGCCATGATCGCATTCAATCACGTTGTTCCGGTACTTAATCTGTCGGTGTTCAACGTCAGACGGGCACCGGCCTTCGCGTTTGAGCAGAGCAAGCGGGCACTGTTGCAAAGTTAGCGATGAGGCAGCCTTTTGTCTTATTCAAAGGCCTTACATTTCAAAAACTCTGCTTACCAGGCGCATTTCGCCCAGGGGATCACCATAATAAAATGCTGAGGCCTGGCCTTTGCGTAGTGCACGCATCACCTCAATACCTTTGATGGTGGCGTAAGCCGTCTTCATGGATTTAAATCCCAGCGTGGCGCCGATTATCCGTTTCAGTTTGCCATGATCGCATTCAATCACGTTGTTCCGGTACTTAATCTGTCGGTGTTGAACGTCAGACGGGCACCGGCCTTCGCGTTTGAGCAGAGCAAGCGCGGGACCGTCGGCGGGCGCTTTATCCGTGTTGATGAATCGCGGGATCTGCCACTTCTTCACGTTGTTGAGGATTTTACCCAGAAACCGGTATGCAGCTTTGCTGTTACGACGGGAGGAGAGATAAAAATCGACAGTGCGGCCCCGGCTGTCGACGGCCCGGTACAGATACGCCCAGCGGCCATTGACCTTCACGTAGGTTTCATCCATGTGCCACGGGCAAAGATCGGAAGGGTTACGCCAGTACCAGCGCAGCCGTTTTTCCATTTCAGGCGCATAACGCTGAACCCAGCGGTAAATCGTGGAGTGATCGACATTCACTCCGCGTTCAGCCAGCATCTCCTGCAGCTCACGGTAACTGATGCCGTATTTGCAGTACCAGCGTACGGCCCACAGAATGATGTCACGCTGAAAATGCCGGCCTTTGAATGGGTTCATGTGCAGCTCCATCAGCAAAAGGGGATGATAAGTTTATCACCACCGACTATTTGCAACAGTGCCCAAGGGATTTAGTTTGGAAAAAGCCAGCACCCGATAGCGTGACGCCAGGCTGCAAGGATTTGTCGCAGGAGCAAACTCTCCCCCCTCCTGCTAACGCCGCGATTGTCATCAGCATGGATAGCAGCCGCGGCGGATTTAAGGGTTACCGCAGCGGATTACTCCTCTCCAATCCAGGTGCCGGTTTTATGCTGCAAAGCCGCGTGAATGGCATTCGGACTGGTAATAAGTCCCTTCGCACTTCTCCCTTTCGACTGGCTACGCGACACAAAATCAACAATCGCTTCGACCTTGGGCTGCATACTTCCTTCACCAAATTGCCCTTCTTTGAGCAATTGTTGAGCCTCAGCGATAGTCAGGCTATTGATCCCCCGCTGCTCGGGCGTACCAAAGTTGACAGCAACCTGTTCAACCCCAGTGGATATCAGCAGTAATTCGGCATGGAGTTTATCTGCTATCAGGGCTGAGGCTAAATCCTTATCAACAACCGCCTCTACACCATGCAACATTCCATCACGATCGCGAACAACGGGAATACCGCCACCGCCACAGGCAATCACAATACAACCGTAACGCAATAACTGAGCAATGGTTTCAAGCTCAATAATTTCCAGTGGCTGAGGTGATGGAACGGTACGTCTCCAGCCGCGCCCTGAGTCCTCCATGATTGTCCAGCCCAGCTCTTTCTGGCGCTGCATAGCGGTATGGCGATCCAGAAACGCGCCAATGGGTTTTGAGGGGTGGCTGAACGCGGCATCATCTTTATCGACAAGGGTTTGCGTCACTAGTGAGACTATAGGTTTGTGAATACCGCGCCGCTGCAGCTCATTTTTGAACGCTTTCTGGAACATATAACCAATCGCTCCCTGCGTATCACCCACCGCGTAGTCGAGGGGGACCGGAGAGACTTCCTCCCGGGATATTTCAGAACGACGCAGAATGAAGCCGACCTGTGGCCCGTTGCCATGAGTTAACAACATTTCCCAACCGACCTCGATCATATCGCAAAGATAGCGAACGGAATCAGTGACACACGCATACTGTTCATCAATACTATTACGCTTGTCATCGGCAATGAGCGCATTTCCGCCCACGGCCACAACGGCTAAAGGTTTACTCATTCGGGATTCTCCTCAGTGAGCTTTTGCGCAAGAGCCCGAATCGCTGCACTAAAGCAGGCCATCGGAGCCGTGGTGATTCCGGCGCCAATCTGGCCAACGCCGGCTTCCTTATGGGCGATACCGGTGTTGATAATCGGTAGTATGCTGCGATCGACAACTTTACGCGCGTCGATACCGGCCGCGGTCGGTGAAAAGTTCAGGGCAGGTAGAGTAAACGCAGGGTTTGAGCCCACGGTAATAAACTGCATGCGTCGGCTATTTTCAGTTGCATCAGCGGGGGTCCCCCCCACAAATTTAACGATGGCCGGGGAAGATGCCATCGCAAAGCCGCCCACGCCTGCGGTTTCAGTAATGGCGCTATCTCCCAGATCAGCCGCGGCGTCCTCTACGCTATAGCCAGGGAAAAATAACCCTTCTACCGGGTTGGCCGGCGCCTGGAACCACTGGTCACCAAGGCCCGAGAGCCGGATACCGAAGTTGACGCCATTTCGTGCCATAACAGTCACTAGCGAGCTGAATGGTACATTAGCGGCGGCATCCATCATCGACTTACTTGCCGCCATAGAAAGATTCAGGAAGAAATGATCGTTACCAGAAATAAATGACACGACCTTCTGAAGCTGGACGTTCGGTAAGTTACATCTCAGCAGCACGGGAAATAAACGCTTAATTAGCAGCCCCGTCGCGGCGGCATTACGGTTATGTACCTCATCCCCCATATGCAACGCCTGAGCCATTATGGGTTTTAGTTCAAGCTCACCCAACTGGCACACCGCCGCTTTCATTACCGGGCCTAATTCCTGCGATATCCATGTTAAGCGCTCCAGGACCTCTTCATTGTTCGCCCCAAAGCGTAAAACTTTGCCCAGGCCTTCATTAAAGTTACTGAAGGCACGCTTGCCGTTAGTTTTATTTTCGATTACCCACAACGGCATCGAAGGACTAATAACGCCGGCCATAGGGCCAACGGCGTCGTAATGGTGGCACGGAGCAAGGGCAATTTCGCCATTAAGAACCAAACGAGATGCCACATCTTTACTTGCCGCCCAGCCTTCAAACAATATTGCGCCGATAATGGCACCCTTGACCGGCCCGCACATCTCTTCCCAAGCGATAGGGGGACCGGCATGCAGAATTAATTTTTGTTCCGCCATTGCCGGAATCGCCACAGCCGCGGTCAGGACATCCACTAATACCGGCTGAGCGTCAAGATAGCGCCCCATTGCCACCTGATTGGCGCGCTCCACGACGGGATGGTTAATAAGCCCCGCGAGGGACAGCCCGGTAAAACGATCCCCTTCAGCGGGCGGCTGCCAGTTCAAAGGAGTGACCTCTCCCCCGGCTTGCCTGATATTATCGGCAAAACTGGCAAGGCCTTCGTTAATCACATTAAGTGACTGAGAAAATAATGAGTTCATATCAGTTCCTTATTTATTTCCCAGATTATTTACTGCGCTGGCGGCCCAGCATGTAGCCTGAGCGTTGCTGTCAGCGACCAGAACGCCATAGCGTCTCAAGGCGCCAATTTGCACGCTACGCTGTTGTGGATCGCTCTGTGTTCCACAAACATGGGCTATTAATAACGGGCTGGCCGCTCTGTTGGTAGCATTGAGCAGTTTCAGTAATTCTTCGGCTGGCTCCGGTGCTGCGCCATAGCCAAGAACAAGATCAAAAAGCACAACCGCCGTTTGCGGATCGTTAATTTCAGCGATAATCCGCTGATTACGCAGCGTCGGGTCGATCATGGGGTGTGGACGGCCGCGGGTGAAATCATCATCCCCCATATCAATTAAGGTATGCCCCTCACTCTGCCAGATATTATTTAGCGCTAAGTTTCCTTTTATTGGCGTATTAGAATGGGCGGTTATACCATTACGCTGGCAAATTAACTGACTTTCATAACAAAATGTTCCGCCCGCAAAAACGCCCCGTATATATCTACGTGAATTATCGGCGCCGTTAATCTGCGTTTGCTTTTGAATAAATTCATCTTCAGTACAGCATGCTGATGACTGCGCCTGCTGAGCGGACTCTGGCGCAACAAACGACATAGCCAGTTCAGCGGCCTCTGCCAGCGTTAATGCGGCAACAACACCTGGCCGCGTAACGCTCTGCGGTGCAGCACCTAAAAAGTTTACAACAACGGGTTTTCCTGCTTTCTGCGCTTGGGTGAGAACCCTTTCCGCAACGTCATAGGCTGGCGGTTTGGAAATAAGGACAATCACCTGCGTCTCATCATCTTCCGCCAGGGCATTCAGCCCCATCAGCATGCTGATACCACCAATTTCCTCGTGTAAATCATGGCCACCGGTCCCTAACGCCTGGGAAATCCCTCCGCCCAATTGATCAATGCGGCAGGTGACTTCCTGCAACCCCGTGCCGGAAGCACCAACAATGCCAATACCCCCTCTGCGGACAACGTTAGCAAACCCCAGCGGGATCCCATTAACAATCGCCGTACCGCAATCAGGCCCCATCACCAACCGATTTTTCTGCCGAGCAAGGGTTTTGATCGCTTTTTCCTCGGCGAGACTCACATTGTCACTAAACAGCATGACATGCATACCGAGCTCAATAGCTTTGATTGCCTCGGCGGCAGCATAATCGCCGGGAACGGAGATCAGCGCCAAATTAGCCTCTGGATCCTGTTCAGCCGCCATAGCCAAGCTGGTAAACTGTACCAGCCTTCTCCCGGCTTCTGTATCAGCCTGCGGCTTACTGTTAAGTTTCTCCTTCGCCAGTGCCAGTGCCTGCTCGCAGGCCTCATCTTCCCCCATAATCGCAATAATAAGATCGTTAGGACCTGCAGCAATATTGTCGCCCAGCCTTGCGTCTCTTAATTGAATAAGATTGGTCTCACTTCCCATCACAACGGATGCCTGCTTAATACCAGGCAAATTGATGATGCTTGCGGAAACCTGCATTAGGGAAACGGAATCCTGATAAAGATTTTTAAAAATACCGTGTAGTACTTTCATGTAGGCTACCTGTTCATTCGCCATTGCCATAAGAAATCAGCAACAATTAGTCGTAAGAGGGAAAATCCCTCCGGTAAAACACATCGTGTTATGCCTTAATGAATGCGGGTTGACGCACGTATGCCATGAAGTAGTCCAGCCAGACAATCGACTCCGGAAGAGGCGCCAAACCGCATGACAGCTGTCGCCGCCGCCGCAAGAGGCGAAGGTGAAAAAGGCGCCGATAGGTGCGTCAGCAGCTGACAAATCGCTTCAGAAAAATGGCCCTCCGTCGCGCGCTTCAGATAATGCTGGCTAATATCATTGGTACGATCCAGCCTCGATATAATAATTCTGGTAAGCGCCCGTCGATGCCTCGAAATAATGTCCTGTGGCAAAAAAGAGATGGCTGCGAGATATCCGAGAAGATAATCGTCGCCATCGGGTGTCAGACCGAAACCAAAACCAATTAATCCGTCAACCAGCTGGCTAATCTGCTGCTCATTATCTTCAATGGCGATATTTACTTCGCGCAATGGTCGATTTACCTGTTTAGCCATATTATCGGGCAACAGCATAATTGCACTTTTGATCGGATATCTCTGACTGTACACTTTTAATTGCTCAGCAAGAAACGTATATTTCCTTTCAGTTTCCGTCATTATTAATGGATATAAGTCTGTTTGCTGCCAACGTTTAACATGGCGTATATCCATTTGCCAAACCGGGTTGCTGAATATACCATCACCGAACGTAATCCCCGCACGCCCGGTACAACGCCAATCCCAGTTCGCCGGTACGCTAACAATAATAGTATCAGGATGATTTAAACCGGTGTGCTCCGAAGCCAGTATCAGTAATTCACCATCAGACAACAATAAATTCATCGTATTTGTAAAGCAGCTGTGAACATTTATTTGTTGATTCCCGGCATCGTTCAGACGGTCAATGGCCAAATACCCGACCGTAACGGGAATCAGTGTTAAAGATGTCATATTTCACCTCCATCGGAGAATTACCGATAATGATTCAACCTTATATCCACCACAAGTAAAAATAAATAATTGGCCATCTTCCATTGGTCAGGTAAATACCTGCCAGAGACTGGAATCATAAAATATCATTTATACGGCAGAACAATTCAATAAAAGCGAAAAATGAATTAAATAAATAAACTTCAACCCTCGCGATTTCAGCTAACGGATGGTTCAGGTGATCGCGGAAGAACCAGATTCAATATAATTGCCGCCATTCCACCAATCGCCACACCCGACTCCAGGAGCACGGCCAGCGATGGCGAAAAGGCATCAAAAGCGTCTTTCGGCGCCAGGCCAAACCCCAGTCCGAGTGCGAGAGAGGTTGAAAAAACCATGGCTGCTCGCTGGTCGAACGGTCCTGAATCCTTAATCTGGGCGACGCCTGACCCGACGATAGAGCCGAACATAATCAGAGACGCTCCACCGAGCACCGGTGCCGGCATTCCCGCGACCAGGGCTGAAAATTTGGGAATCAACCCAAGTGCAATCAGAACCACACCCGCTGAGGCAACCACATAGCGGCTTGCCACGCGAGTGATACTGATGACCCCTATATTCTGGGCAAAACAGGTCAGAGGAAAACCGTTAAGCAGCGGCGCGACAATCGAGCCGATACCATCGACTGAGATTGCGCCAGACAAATGCTTATGCGTGATCTCTCTGCGTACCGCAGCTCCCGTACCGTATGTATTACCAATGCTTTCCAGTACGGCGGTAAGTTGAGCAATCATCATGATGACAATGGCCGAATACGAAAAAGTCGGCCAACCAAAATGCAGCAAATCAGGAAAAGAGACCCAGGAAGCATCCTGCACGTGGTGGAGGTCAAGAATGCCGAGCAGTGCCGATACAACATATCCCAGCATAATGGCAATAATGACGGAAAACGATGATAACAAGCCTTTTCGCGACTGGCTGGCAACCAGTAATGCCACCAGCACAACGCCGCCGATCAGAAAACATACCGGCTTGCCATAAAGTTCACTATGCCCACCAGCAAGCCAGGTGAATCCCAGCGGCAGCAGCTTGATACCAATCAGTGAAACAATAGTTCCGGTCACCAGCGGAGGAATCAGTTTCTGCACTCTTCCAATAAAAAAACTGAGGATCCAGGCGACAAACCCGCACACCATGGATGCGCCAAACACGGCCTGGATCCCCATCTGCGACCCCACCGTGATACTGGGTGCAATGAAGACAAACGCCGAGCCCATGCAAATGGGCAACCGGGATCCCAGATGTCCTAAACCAAGGCATTGAATCAGCGTACCAGTACCGCTAACAATCAAGCTGCCCTGGACCAGAACAGTAATATCCGTACTGGGCAGACCAAGCGCCATGCCCACCACCAACGGTACGGCTACCAGACCTGAGAACAGCACCAGCACGTGCTGAATCCCCATTAACAGCAAAGATAGAAACGGGGGCTTCTCATCAATTCCGACAAAGTGGTTATTCATGTGCATCACCTCTCATCGTAAAACCAAGTCCGGCTCGCTCCCTGCCCGGCAGGGCCGCCCCGCGGTTGTTCTGGCGCAGGAGTGAGCGTGATTAACCGCTCGTTCCCCCTTGCCAGGCTGCTTACACTTTCGCGATTACGCTAATGGGACCGCCGCCATCTGGCCCCTGATGCTCAGCCCCCCCGGAGACATACACGAGCGGGTCACGTGTAATTGCGGCAATGGCTGCATTGACCACGGCCCGGGCCGAGCGGGTATGGTTGATATCAGAGTCGTCCTGCATCGTATTTCTTCTTCCCCGCACCGTTCCTGTGGAGCTTGCTTCAGCCTTGGCCAACACATTTACGATCCGATCCAGCTCTTCCTGCGGCGGCAGACCGTCAAATTCAAGACCGGCTTCACGCATAGCGGCAAACAGGGCATCGATATCAATAGCATCCTGCATCACCGCATGCCCGATGCGCAGATCGCTGGTCGTGTTTTCAGCGTTTCCGATAACAATAATTTCATCCTTCAGAAGTTCCACACCTGCCGAAGTAGACGCCACACCGGAATAAAGCGTCCAGTCCTGACAAATGACCTTATCGTTCAACGCATCTTCTGACACTTCACCGAGGGCCAGCGCGACGCCGAGGGCGGATGCCCCTCTGGAGTAGGCCATTGATTTATACGTATCATGAACAGCAACGGTTTGACCGCGCACTCTGGCGTCCTCAATACGATCTGCCGTCAGTAAAGGACACTTGATTTGCACAAAATGAACATCCTGCGGATCGGTAATGCCAGCATCTTTCATCGCAATACGCACCCCTTCAGCGACTTCTTTCACCTGCGCCATTCTGCCAATTTCTTCTGGGAGAAAATCCCGGGTAAAGGCAATACCGGCTGCCAGACGTTTACCTTCCTTTGCGGGTTGATCCACCTCTTTGCGGGTAAACACCGTCAGATGGGGCGACATTACGCCTTCCGTGCCGCCTGACATGACAAATGCGATCCGCTCCTGTACGGCGCTGACGGACATATCTAATTGCTCAGCCATGAAGATAGAGAGGCTTTGCGTTGCAAAACCGCGGGTAAAGTCGTTAACGCAACCATTACCTTCAGTTTTACCCAATACAGCAATAATATCACGTGGATCAACACTACCATTCTCAATCAAATTTTTCAGACCAGATACATCATCCGGCGATGCAGTTGGAATACGGAACACTTCAACTTTTTGCATAGTGTATTTCCTCTTTTTCAGATACCAGGGACAGCAAGTTTTGTAAGATGTTTTATAAGAAGAATCCCATGATGCACAGTATCGCCGCAACGCCAGCCATATAAGGTGCATTAATTTTAACAATTCGCTGAATATCCAGCTTGAATGACTGTGACAGTGAAGCCACGTTGATTTGAACCGGGCTCATTTGCGTGCCCACACCTACAGCAAGTGCCGCCAGACCAATTTGTGTAATAGAAAGCCCGGACTCCACCATAATCGGCATGACCAGGGTACTGACCCCCACGCTGTATCCTCCTGCCGGAATCGAGATGCAAAAAGCAATAAATACAGCCACGGGTACGGTAACAAAGGCGGGTGATGATTTAATAAATTCAGCAATGTAGGTGAACGTACCAATTTCCGCCAGTATGTTGATAAAACCGAGGAAAATGCCAATTGCGAATAGTTTTGTTAGCAGGAAAGAAGAGTTCTGTACCAGTTCTTCAGCCAGCTTACCGGGAGACTGACGTGTTACTGCAAAACCCAGCATCAACGTACTGAACATATTAAATATCGGGCTAAACAGCGAATAATCGAATAACTCATTCAAGTTTTTGCCTGCCACAACGACTACCAGAAAATATACGGGAGGCATGACCTTAATTAACTGTTCTTTCAGCGTAACATCGGACATCGTATCCTCATCCTGCAGGACGCTTCCGCTTTTCCAGACGCCGAATGCAGCGATAGTCATTCCCAAAGTCCACAAGCAGACGGTAATGGGGAACATCGTATCGCTATAGGTTGCAATTTCAATGTTGGCAATTTTTGAAATAGCGGCCGCATCGGCCCCTGAAGGTGACGTCATAAAGCTCGCGGCAGTCACAATTGCCATGCCCGCTATCAGCTGTGGAACAGCACCTACAATCGCCAGCGCAAGAGGCCCGGTTACCATGGTATTACCCGCCCCAAGCCCTGCGGCATAAGTTGCTAACGCCTGAGTGAGTACAATCGCCGCCGCAATGAGATATTGCTTTCGGCCAAACACTCTGCGACTCAGACCGAGCAACGCTTCAAAACCACCGAGTTTAGCCAGTACCAACGCCACAGCAGAATAGATAACCGGGGTGATAATTCCCGTCATCCCGGGAATTGATGTCATAACGATCTTACTTGCCTGCGAAAAACCGATACCACCAACCAGCATCGCGGTTAGTCCGCCCACCAGTCCTGCCAGAATCATATGCTTATTTCGCAAAACGAGTATCAGCATTACCAACAATGGCAATAACACGACTATTTCCATAAAAACATCACCGCCGTAATTTTATTATTCACCAGAATTAAAATACCGGATCACTGTATAAATTAGGTTTCACTAACACAGGCAATAATTAATCATCTTTTCTGCTACTGACAACTTACGATTATTATTGAACTAAAAAAAGCAAAATTATTTATACCTCAACAACGATTTATTTGTATCTCACCAGCCCACTACGGCTAAATGTGAGCCACTGCGCATCGACTAGGCTTCCAGTCAAATTATTTGAGTCAACAGATTCGCTCGCATCAAATTTTTACATGTAAAAAGGTCGTCTGGCGCAGATATTATAGGAAGCTGGATATTCTTCATCCGATCTTGTCGGCACTGTTGCAAATAGTCGGTGGTGATAAACTTATCATCCCCTTTTGCTGATGGAGCTGCACATGAACCCATTCAAAGGCCGGCATTTTCAGCGTGACATCATTCTGTGGGCCGTACGCTGGTACTGCAAATACGGCATCAGTTACCGTGAGCTGCAGGAGATGCTGGCTGAACGCGGAGTGAATGTCGATCACTCCACGATTTACCGCTGGGTTCAGCGTTATGCGCCTGAAATGGAAAAACGGCTGCGCTGGTACTGGCGTAACCCTTCCGATCTTTGCCCGTGGCACATGGATGAAACCTACGTGAAGGTCAATGGCCGCTGGGCGTATCTGTACCGGGCCGTCGACAGCCGGGGCCGCACTGTCGATTTTTATCTCTCCTCCCGTCGTAACAGCAAAGCTGCATACCGGTTTCTGGGTAAAATCCTCAACAACGTGAAGAAGTGGCAGATCCCGCGATTCATCAACACGGATAAAGCGCCCGCCTATGGTCGCGCGCTTGCTCTGCTCAAACGCGAAGGCCGGTGCCCGTCTGACGTTGAACACCGACAGATTAAGTACCGGAACAACGTGATTGAATGCGATCATGGCAAACTGAAACGGATAATCGGCGCCACGCTGGGATTTAAATCCATGAAGACGGCTTACGCCACCATCAAAGGTATTGAGGTGATGCGTGCACTACGCAAAGGCCAGGCCTCAGCATTTTATTATGGTGATCCCCTGGGCGAAATGCGCCTGGTAAGCAGAGTTTTTGAAATGTAAGGCCTTTGAATAAGACAAAAGGCTGCCTCATCGCTAACTTTGCAACAGTGCCCATTACGTTCCGGTGATATCTGGGTAAAAGGATCGCGCCGCTACAAAAATTTTGATGATTATCTCATCCCGACTGCTGAGTTTGAGAAATCCCGACATAATGACCAGTTACAGTTGGCCGTTCAGACCGATAGCCAGGCATACCTTCAGGCCCGTATGACTCTTCTTGCATCTCGGCTGGAAGAAGTTAACGCGATGGCGCTTGCCGGTGATTTGCCCGATGTAGATATCTCAGATAAAGGCGTAAAAATCACTCCACTGGAGAACAGCGTTCCTTCAGGTGTTTCGCCCTTTGCAGATTTGGTCTATGGCATGCTTCCCCATCCGAAAATTACGGAGATACTGGAAGAAGTTGATAGCTGGACGGGATTTACGCGTCACTTCGCGCACCTCAAAAATAATAACGTCAGACCAAAAGACGGAAGACTGTTGCTGACCACCATTCTGGCTGACGGCATCAACCTTGGGCTGACAAAAATGGCGGAATCCTGCCCTGGGGCCACAAGATCGTCACTCGAAGGTATTCAGGCATGGTACATCAGGGATGAAACTTATTCAGCGGCACTGGCCGAGCTGGTCAACGCACAGAAAGAGCGGCCTCTGGCCGCATTCTGGGGCGACGGGACAACATCGTCGTCAGACGGGCAGAACTTTCGGGTAGGCAGTCACGGACGTTATGCCGGTCAGGTCAATCTTAAATATGGTCAGGAGCCGGGCGTGCAGATTTATACGCATATCTCAGACCAATACAGCCCGTTCTACGCCAAAGTGATCAGCCGGGTGCGCGACTCAACCCACGTGCTTGATGGCCTGCTGTACCATGAAAGCGATCTGGAAATTACCGAGCATTACACCGATACCGCAGGCTTCACTGAACATGTTTTCGCCCTGATGCACCTGCTGGGATTCGCTTTTGCGCCAAGGATCCGTGATCTTCATGACAAGCGGCTGTTTATTCATGGAAAGGCCGAGCGCTATCCGGGGCTTCAGTCTGTCATATCAACAACCTGCCTAAATATCAAAGACATTGAGTCGCACTGGGATGAGGTATTGCGCCTGGCAACCTCGATTAAGCAGGGGACAGTCACCGCATCACTGATGATGAAAAAGTTAGCCAGTTACCCAAAACAGAATGGACTTGCCAAAGCGCTGAGAGAGATTGGCCGCATCGAACGGACACTATTTATGCTGGACTGGTTCCGTGATCCCGGTCTGCGCCGACGCGTGCAGGCGGGGCTGAATAAGGGTGAGGCCCGTAATGCCCTTGCGCGAGCGGTCTTTTTGCACCGTCTGGGTGAAATAAGGGATCGTGGGCTGGAGAATCAGAGTTATCGCGCCAGCGGGCTGACATTACTGACAGCAGCGATCACGTTGTGGAACACGGTATATATAGAAAGAGCTATTGAGTCACTAAAACGAAAGGGTATCCCGATAAATGAGCAACTGGTCTCTCATCTTTCTCCCCTGGGCTGGGAACATATCAATCTGAGTGGAGATTACGTCTGGCGTAATAATCTTAAGCTGGGATCCGGAAAATACCGCTCATTACGTACAGTCGATACCGCTTTGTACAAAAAACAGTCTTAGCGTGGGATAATTAATGAGATGGTCACTCCCTCCTTCCCGGTACTATGCTGAGGACAGGCTTTCATTCGGAGAACTATCATGGAAAACATTGCGCTCATTGGTATCGATCTGGGTAAAAACTCTTTCCATATTCATTGCCAGGATCGTCGCGGGAAGGCTGTTTACCGTAAAAAATTTACCCGGCCAAAGTTGATCGAATTTTTGGCGACATGCCCCGCTACAACCATCGCAATGGAAGCCTGTGGCGGTTCTCACTTTATGGCACGCAAGTTGGAAGAGTTGGGGCATTCCCCAAAGCTGATATCACCACAATTTGTCCGCCCGTTCGTTAAAAGCAATAAAAACGACTTTGTCGACGCCGAAGCTATTTGTGAAGCTGCATCGCGTCCGTCTATGCGTTTTGTGCAGCCCAGAACGGAATCTCAGCAGGCAATGCGGGCTCTGCATCGTGTCCGTGAATCCCTGGTTCAGGATAAGGTAAAAACAACCAATCAAATGCATGCTTTTCTGCTGGAATTTGGCATTAGCGTTCCCCGAGGAGCTGCCGTTATTAGCCGACTGAGTACCATTCTTGAGGATAATAGTTTGCCTCTTTACCTCAGCCAGTTATTGCTGAAATTACAACAGCATTATCACTATCTTGTTGAGCAGATTAAAGATTTGGAATCCCAGTTGAAACGAAAGTTGGACGAAGATGAGGTTGGACAGCGCTTGCTGAGCATTCCCTGCGTCGGAACACTGACAGCGAGTACTATTTCAACTGAGATTGGCGACGGGAAGCAGTACGCCAGCAGCCGTGACTTTGCGGCGGCAACAGGGCTTGTACCTCGGCAGTACAGCACGGGAGGTAGGACGACATTGCTGGGAATTAGTAAGCGAGGTAATAAAAAGATCCGAACTTTGTTGGTTCAATGTGCCAGGGTATTCATACAAAAACTGGAACACCAGTCTGGCAAATTGGCCGATTGGGTCAGGGATTTACTGTGCCGGAAAAGCAACTTTGTCGTCACTTGTGCTCTGGCAAACAAGCTGGCCAGAATAGCCTGGGCCCTAACGGCACGACAGCAAACTTATGTAGCATAACGGCAGAAATACACCGGTTTAAAGAATTACTGATCTGGTTTTGCGAATACTGATATTGATGATACTAACGGCCCACCGGCCTGTTGAGGAACCTGTAAAACGGAAAGGCTCATTGAAGCCGTATATTTTCTGGAGGTTCATCAGGCGCGGAACTCATCAAGGCGCGGGAATAAAATCCCATTCAGACGCCGGATAGATTCAAGCAAGCCAACTTGTCGTCAAAATCGGTGTTGCAAAAACGGGAGTGACCATAGATTCGTTTTCCAAGCGGACCCCAATTAACACTTGCCAACCTATCTACTGGTTGGTATATTTGATTTTAACAACACGACACACAAACAAAAACACACAACAGAACATCAGGAGCGTCATCATGAAAAACATCATCAAAACCACCCTTGCCATCATCGCCCTGTCCGCCAGCGCACTGAGCTATGCCGCCAGCCCGCAAATGGTTTCCCGCAGCGAAGCAGCATCGCTGCAAAAAATTGGGGTGGTCTCTTCCGGTGGCTTCACCACCCTGGATGACCTGGTGGCCTCACTGGATATGAAAGCCGCTGATGCCGGGGCCACACACTACCGCATCACCAGTGCCACCGGTATGAATAAACTTTCCGGTACCGCTGTCCTGTATCGTTGAATACCCGTTACCCTCGCAACTGCGCCCGGAACCCTTCTGGTTTCCGGGCGCAGTTGTGTCTGAATAACAGGCACCCGCAGGTGCCAGGAGAACATTATGTCCACCCATGACAGTCTGATTGAACTGACTGATACCCTTATCCAGCAGAACGGCTACCAGGGCTTCAGCTATGCTGATCTCGCTGACGGTCTGGGAATACGGAAGGCCAGTATCCATTACCATTTTCAGACCAAAACCGACCTCGGGCTTGCCTATTGTGAATACAAGGAGGCCAGCCTGCTGAAACTGGAAGCTGCCCTGTTACAGCTGCCACCGGGTAAAGCCCGTCTGCAGGGTTATATGGACGCATTTCTCAAATGCGCCGACAGCGGCCAGATGTGTGGCATTCACGCCATGCTGTCCGACAGCGCCCTGTTTGAAGAACCTCTTCAGAAAGCCACCTCACGACTGGCACAAACCGACCTGCGCATCCTGACCAGTGTGCTGGTTTCGGGTCGTGAAAGCGGTGAACTGGCTTTTACTGCTGAGCCGGCTGACGTGGCCATTATCATCGGCAGCGCCATTAAAGGGGCCCTGATGCTCAATCGGATCCCTCCTCATGATGCCTGTTCCCGCACCATGAGCGCGCTTATTCAGCTACTCTCCCGCCCGTAAAGCCACGCCTGTGGCTGCCCCGGTTTAACCGGGGCAGCCAGCACTCAAAAAAATCACCGCTGACAACGCCTGTATTCCGGGGGCCTCAGAAGACATTAAGACTTTCCTTGCGTTTAATTTCCAGTTACCCCTTGCCAATCTATCTACTGGTAGGTAGAATAAATATTAACAACACGACAACACAATAAAACAGACATGCAGGGGGCATCATCATGAAAGCACTTATCAACGACGTTATCGCTGTCTTCACCCGTAAAGCCCATGGACCGGTCATCATCAAATCCGATCTTACTGAGGAAGAAAAAGCAGCTCTGGTACCGGTCCGTACACTCTCTGTTGGCTGGGTGTCTTCCGTGGATGAGCTGGAGCGGGAGGTTATCCGCGAAGCCCTTGAACATGGCGCTGCCGCTTATCTGATTTCTGAGCTTGAGCAGGCCCGTTTCGTTCATGCCCGCGCCACGCTGTTTGCATAAACACAAAACGAAAATAAAAGGACACACACCATGAAAAATAACGTCGAGACACAACTGCGCCGGTTACTTCGTAAAACGTCAGGCCTGGACATTATGGTTCTGCGGCTGTCAGTGATTTTCATCTTCGCCCTGTTTGGCACCTACAAATGGTTTGCCTTCGAGGCCAATGCCCTTCACCACCTGCTGCCAGGCACCTGGCTCGGTGCGCTGTATCCGGCTCTCGGCGTTCAGGGGCTCAGCTACGCACTCGGCGTGGTGGAAAATATCACCCTTCTGGCCCTGATTGCCGGATTTTTCCGGCCGGCAGTGGGTGCAGCAGGCGCCCTGATGGTGGCAGGCACCGGCATCGTCACCCTGAGCCTTCTGCCGCAGCTGGGTCGCATTGACAGCTTCATTATCAAGGATGTTCTTCTGATTGGGGCTGGACTGGTGCTGTTGCGTCATGACCTGCGACGGACACTGATTAACCGGAGGGCGAAGCAACTCAGCGCCGTGCACAAACCCCGCTCGTCTGACGCATTGTCAGCCATGGGGTGACCCTGAATTACGCAGCAGCCTGATATTTCTGGCCAGCAAATATGACACCACTCCCGGGTTCATGGTGAGAGGCATGGAAGCCGCCTTTCGGGCGGGGATCACTCCCCGCTACTTTTTAGAGCGCTACCTGGAAAATAAGTCGCTCCCCGCCAACCCGGACTTTGAAAAACACTATCTGGATCTTATTCATGAGCAGGACCCGTCCCGGTGAGTGAGATTTGTCAGGAGAGCGATATGAACAAACCGTATAAAAAAGACCCACAGACCATTCAGGCACTGACGGAACTGCAGTTCAGCGTCACCCAGAAAAGCGCCACTGAGCGCCCGTTTACCGGAGAATATGACGACCACTTTGAGGACGGACTGTACGTGGATATCGTCTCCGGTGAGCCACTGTTCTCGTCGAAGGACAAATTTGATTCGGGCTGTGGCTGGCCGGCATTCAGCAAACCAGTGGAAAACAACGTCCGCAACCTGAGCGACCTCAGTCACGGCATGGTGCGTACTGAAGTGCGTTCCCATCACGGTGACAGCCATCTGGGACACGTCTTCCCTGACGGGCCACAGGATACCGGTGGATTACGTTACTGCATTAACTCGGCTTCACTGCGTTTTATCCCGAAAGGCGCTCTGGAAACAGAAGGATACGGTGAATTTCTTCCCCTGTTTGAGAAAGGAGATAAGCATGAAAACTGATGTGGCAATCCTTGCCGGTGGTTGTTTCTGGGGTGTCCAGGAGCTGATCCGCAAACTCAATGGCGTGGTCAGCACCGAAGTGGGCTATACCGGCGGACGTAATGATAACCCGACATACCAGCACCACCCAGGACATGCGGAGGCGGTGAAGGTGGTGTATTCCCCGGATAAACTGAGCTACCGAAAACTACTGGAATATTTCTTTAGTATTCACAACCCTACAACAATACTTCGTCAGGGTAATGACGTCGGCTCAAGCTACCGCTCAGCCATCTTTTTCACCACAGAGGAGCAAAAGCAGCAGGCAAACCAGCTTATCCGTGAAATAGATGATTCAGGAGTCTGGCCCGGAGTCGTGGTGACAGAAGTAGAGCAGGCCGGTGAGTTCTGGTCTGCAGAGCCAGAGCATCAGGATTACCTGCAGCATAATCCCAACGGCTATACCTGCCATTTTGAACGACCTGACTGGACGCTTCCGGGATAAGTCACCGTCGCAGACTCGCAGCATTCAGCCCCGCCCATGTGCGGGGCTTTTTTGTTCATATGCAGAAACGAGAATGGGATCACAAACAAATTTCTTTAGTCCATTTCTTGCATACAAAACAATCAACATCCTGATTTTAAGGGGCATATTAGAAAAAAGATGAGGATGATTAGGGTCAAAGGGACAAAGGGACAATGTTTAGAATTATGCTGACCGTTATCGCAGGATCGTTATTTTACGGACTCTCGGCCAGTCTGTGTTTTGCCGGGCTTTTTCGCATACACGCCCCCAGTGCCTGCACAGCCTTCTGTCTGACTTATAACCCAACAGCCGGCTATGTCATGCTGGTTACCGGTATGACACTGTTTATCGTATTTTTGCTCAGCCTTTTCCGGACAACAAAAGCCCCTATTTAACATAAAGGCTTCATTGTACGCACCGCTAGGGGTCGTCTCAGAAAACGAATCTATGGTCACTCCCGTTTTTGCAACACCGATTTTGACGACAAGTTGGCTTGCTTGAATCTATCCGGCGTCTGAATGGGATTTTATTCCCGCGCCTCGATGAGTTCCGCGCCTGATGAACCTCCAGAAAATATACGGCTTCAATGAGCCTTTCCGTTTTACAGGTTCCTCAACAGGCCGGTGGGCCGTTAGTATCATCAATATCAGTATTCGCAAAACCAGATGAATGATTGTTTAAACTGGTGTATTTCTGCCTTTATGCTTCGTAAGTTTGCTGTCGCGCCGTCAGTGCCCAGGCTATTCTGGCCAGCTTGTTTGCCAGAGCACAGGTGACGACAAAGTTGCTTTTCCGACACAACAACTCCCTGACCCAGTCGGCCAACTTGCCAGACTGGTGTTCCAGTTTTTGTATGAATACCCTGGCACACTGAACCAACAAAGTTCGGATCTTTTTGTTGCCCCGCTTGCTAATCCCTAACAATGTCGTCCGACCTCCCGTGCTGTACTGTCGGGGTACCAGCCCTGTTGCCGCCGCAAAGTCACGGCTGCTGGCGTACTGCTTCCCGTCGCCAATCTCAGTTGAAATAGTACTGGCAGTCAGCGTTCCAACGCAGGGAATACTCAGCAAGCGCTGTCCAACCTCATCTTCGTCCAACTTTCGTTTCAACTGAGATTCCAGATCTTTAATCTGCTCAACAAGATAGTGATAATGCTGTTGTAATTTCAGCAGTAACTGGCTGAGATAAAGAGGCAAACTACTGTCCTCAAGAAGGGTACTCAGTCGACTAATAACGGCAGCACCTCGCGGAACGCTGATACCAAATTCCAGCAGAAAAGCATGCATCTGATTAGTTGTTTTCACCTTATCCTGAACCAGGGATTCACGGACACGATGCAGAGCTCGCATTGCCTGCTGAGATTCGGTTCTGGGCTGCACGAAACGCATAGATGGACGTGATGCTGCTTCACAGATAGCTTCAGCATCAACGAAGTCATTTTTGTTGCTTTTAACGAATGGGCGGACAAATTGCGGTGATATCAGCTTTGGAAAATGCCCTAACTCTGCCAGCTTGCGTGCCATAAAGTGAGAACCGCCACAGGCTTCCATCGCGATGGTTGTTGCCGGGCATGTCGCCAGAAATTCGATTAGCTTTGGTCGGGTGAATTTTTTACGGTAAACGGCCTTCCCACGATGATCCTGACAATGAATATGGAAAGAGTTCTTACCCAGATCGATACCAATAAGCGCAATGTTTTCCATGATGGTTCTCCGAATGAAAGCCTGTCCTCAGCATAGTACTGGGAAGGAGGGAGTGACCATCTCATTAAATAAAGCACGTTAAGCCGGTGGCAGTGGTCGCAACGGTCTGAACTTGCCTGCGCCGACCTTGGTGCTGCTGCGCCAGAGGTAATCGCCGGTCAGATTGATGTGTTCCCACCCCAGCGGTGACAGGTATTGAAACAGCGTCTCGTCTACCGGTTTGCCGTGCCCGTTCAAAGCATTGGTTGCCCGTTCCAGATAGGCCGTGTTCCAAAGCACGATGGCCGCCGTTACCAGATTGAGGCCGCTGGCCCGGTAGCGTTGTTGCTCAAAACTGCGGTCGCGGATTTCGCCCAGTCGGTTGAAGAACACCGCCCTGGCCAGCGCGTTGCGCGCCTCGCCTTTGTTGAGTCCGGCCTGCACGCGGCGGCGCAGCTCCACGCTTTGCAGCCAATCCAGTATGAACAGCGTGCGCTCAATGCGCCCCAGCTCGCGCAGTGCAACGGCCAGTCCGTTCTGACGCGGATAGCTGCCGAGCTTGCGCAACATCAGCGAGGCCGTCACCGTACCCTGTTTGATCGAAGTGGCGAACCGCAAGATTTCATCCCAATGGGCGCGTATCTGCTTGATGTTCAGCCGGTCGCTGCTAATCATCGGCTTGAGCGCGTCATAGGCGGCATCGCCCTTTGGGATGAATAGCTTGGTGTCGCCCAGGTCTCGGATACGTGGCGCGAATCGGAAGCCCAGTAGGTGCATCAGGCCGAAGACATGATCAGTAAAGCCCGCTGTGTCGGTGTAGTGCTCCTCGATCCGCAAGTCCGACTCGTGGTACAGCAGGCCATCGAGCACATAGGTTGAATCACGCACGCCGACGTTGACTACCTTGGTGCTGAAGGGCGCGTACTGGTCGGAGATATGGGTATAAAACGTCCGGCCTGGACTGCTTCCATACTTCGGGTTGATATGCCCGGTGCTCTCCGCTTTGCTGCCGGTTCTGAAATTTTGGCCATCCGACGATGACGTGGTGCCATCGCCCCAGTTTCCGGCAAAGGATTGCCGGAACTGCGCGTTGACCAGTTCGGCCAGCGCCGTTGAGTACGTTTCATCCCGGATGTGCCAGGCTTGCAGCCACGACAGCTTGGCGTAAGTCGTGCCTGGGCAGGATTCGGCCATCTTGGTTAGCCCGAGATTGATGCCATCAGCCAGGATCGTCGTCAGCAGCAAGGTTTTGTCCTTGGCCGTGTCGCCGGTCTTCAGATGCGTGAAATGCCGGGTGAAGCCTGTCCACTCATCAACTTCCATCAGCAGTTCGGTAATCTTGACGTGTGGCAGCAGCATCGCCGACTGGTCGATTAGGGCTTGTGCGGTCTCCGGCACCGCCGCGTCCAGCGGCGTGATCTTCAGGCCGGACTCGGTAATGATGGCATCCGGCAGATCATTGGCCGCCGCCATGCGGTTGACGGTGGCAAGCTGCTGTTCCAGCAATGCCAGTCGGTCGTGCAAATACTGATCGCAATCGGTGGCCACTGCCAGCGACAATTCGTTGGCCAGCTTCAGAGTAGCGAACTTCTCGGCCGGCACCAGGTACTCATCAAAGTCCTTGAACTGGCGCGAACCCTGCACCCAGACATCGCCTGATCGCAGCGCGTTCTTTAGCTCTGACAGGGCGCACAGCTCGTAGTAGCGCCGGTCAATGCCATCGTCCGTGAGCACCAGTTTCGCCCAGCGTGGCTTGATGAATGCGGTCGGCGCGTCGGCGGGCACCTTGCGGGCGTTGTCGCTGTTCATGCCGCGAAGCACCTCGATGGCATCGAGTACGCCCTTGGCGGCTGGTGCCGCCCGTAACTTAAGGGGTCCGCTTGGAAAACGGAATCTATGGTCACTCCCGTTTTTGCAACACCGATTTTGACGACAAGTTGGCTTGCTTGAATCTATCCGGCGTCTGAATGGGATTTTATTCCCGCGCCTTGATGAGTTCCGCGCCTGATGAACCTCCAGAAAATATACGGCTTCAATGAGCCTTTCCGTTTTACAGGTTCCTCAACAGGCCGGTGGGCCGTTAGTATCATCAATATCAGTATTCGCAAAACCAGATCAGTAATTCTTTAAACCGGTGTATTTCTGCCGTTATGCTACATAAGTTTGCTGTCGTGCCGTTAGGGCCCAGGCTATTCTGGCCAGCTTGTTTGCCAGAGCACAAGTGACGACAAAGTTGCTTTTCCGGCACAGTAAATCCCTGACCCAATCGGCCAATTTGCCAGACTGGTGTTCCAGTTTTTGTATGAATACCCTGGCACATTGAACCAACAAAGTTCGGATCTTTTTATTACCTCGCTTACTAATTCCCAGCAATGTCGTCCTACCTCCCGTGCTGTACTGCCGAGGTACAAGCCCTGTTGCCGCCGCAAAGTCACGGCTGCTGGCGTACTGCTTCCCGTCGCCAATCTCAGTTGAAATAGTACTCGCTGTCAGTGTTCCGACGCAGGGAATGCTCAGCAAGCGCTGTCCAACCTCATCTTCGTCCAACTTTCGTTTCAACTGGGATTCCAAATCTTTAATCTGCTCAACAAGATAGTGATAATGCTGTTGTAATTTCAGCAATAACTGGCTGAGGTAAAGAGGCAAACTATTATCCTCAAGAATGGTACTCAGTCGGCTAATAACGGCAGCTCCTCGGGGAACGCTAATGCCAAATTCCAGCAGAAAAGCATGCATTTGATTGGTTGTTTTTACCTTATCCTGAACCAGGGATTCACGGACACGATGCAGAGCCCGCATTGCCTGCTGAGATTCCGTTCTGGGCTGCACAAAACGCATAGACGGACGCGATGCAGCTTCACAAATAGCTTCGGCGTCGACAAAGTCGTTTTTATTGCTTTTAACGAACGGGCGGACAAATTGTGGTGATATCAGCTTTGGGGAATGCCCCAACTCTTCCAACTTGCGTGCCATAAAGTGAGAACCGCCACAGGCTTCCATTGCGATGGTTGTAGCGGGGCATGTCGCCAAAAATTCGATCAACTTTGGCCGGGTAAATTTTTTACGGTAAACAGCCTTCCCGCGACGATCCTGGCAATGAATATGGAAAGAGTTTTTACCCAGATCGATACCAATGAGCGCAATGTTTTCCATGATAGTTCTCCGAATGAAAGCCTGTCCTCAGCATAGTACCGGGAAGGAGGGAGTGACCATCTCATTAATTATCCCACGCTAAGACTATATTTTGTACAGCAGTGGAGAAGGATGAGAGACCAGCAGTTCATTAACAGGGACTCCTTTTTGCTTAAGCGGCTCAATGGTTCTTTCTATATAAACCGTATTCCAGAGTGTTATCGCCGCCGTATGTAGTGTCAGCGCCGGTGGCGTGGTAACGCTGATCCTCCCACCCCCAGATCCCTGATTTCATTCAGCCGGTGCATGAAGGATGCTCGCCCAAGGGCCTCACCCTTATTCAGCCCCGCCTGTATGCATCGGCCTAAGCCTTTATCGCAAAATCAGTCCAGCATAAACAGCGTCCGATCTCTGCAGAAAATCGCCCTCTGCGCTACGAGTTTGAACGCATTTACTCTGTTTATAGGTAACATTCGCTCCACGATATAATGATATCGGCAACGTATTCAGCATCCTGAGCATGAGTCAGAAGGTGATCCGCCTTACCCAACGAAATGAAACTCTTGGGATGCTTTGCTGCTTTGAATATTTTTTCGGCCTGCTCAATTAACACAGTATCATCTTCAGTCGCATGAAAAATAAGCAGAGGCTTGTTCATGGCGAACACCTTATGAGCGATTTTGTGTTCCTGAATATTGTCCAGCATCTGTTTCTTTAAGGTAAATACCCGCCCGGCCAGCTCAACGGGATAGGCTCCATGCTGGTTAATGTTTTCAACATCATCCTTAAAAAGACGTTTTACGTGTGTCAGTTCTCCGGGTGATCCTATGGTGACAACGGCCTTTGCCTCAGGAACTTCGCCGGCAATAGACAGAATGGCCGATCCCCCCAGGCTATGGCCGATGAGCAAAGAAGGCGCTTCGTACTGTCGGCGGAGATAATCTACCGCGCAAAGCAGGTCCGAAATATTGGATGAGAAGTTGGTGTTGGAAAAATCCCCTTCGCTGTTTCCCAGACCAGTAAAATCAAACCGGAGAACGGCGATAGCATTCTCTGTCAGTTTCCGCGCAATACGCGCCGCGCCTTTGAGGTCTTTGCCACACGTAAAACAATGAGCTAACAGCGCAAACGCTTTAGGATTTTCAGGAAGTTCAAGCAATCCGGCCAGTTCTTCACCAGCCGCATTTTTGAACGTAAATTTTAGTTTTTTCATAGGATATTCCAGGTCTTAAACTGATTTCATATGTTTGATCGCAGGGAAAAATAATCTTCTGCTCTGCATCTGGCATTACGCGTTTTCCTTCCTCTACTGGGGATGTGAAACAGAATTCATTCCGAATGCCTGTCCTCACCTTCCAGTTTGAAAGCTGATTATTGCTTCCTGTTCGGTGATCACTTACGCTATGCTACCAACTAGATGGTAGTTTACAAGAATTTTATGAGGTCTCACTGAATGGCCAATTGCGCGCTCATTCTTAAAATATCCCTGGCAATGCTGGCGTTTGCTGCAAACTCTATTCTGTGCCGTCTGGCCCTGCAGGGAGGCCACATTGATCCCCTTTCATTCAGCAGCCTCAGGCTGGCCAGTGGTGCACTCGTCCTGTCACCTTTCTTGTTTTATCACGCAAAAACTACATTATCGCTGTGGCGTCCGCTGAGCGGATTTTACCTCATGGTGTACGCAGTGCTCTTCTCTGTCGCCTATATCCATCTCGATACCGGGGCAGGTGCGCTGTTACTTTTTGGTGCCGTACAGTTTGCGATGGTGATCCACGGATTATTTAAAGGGGAATCACTCTCCGTTATGCGGGCTTGCGGTTTAGTTATTGCTCTGGCAGGAATTGCTGCCCTGCTGTTACCCGGGGCGAAGGCACCGCCGCTTTACAGTGCACTTATGATGATCGTTGCCGGATTAGCCTGGGCCGCCTATTCCGTCAGGGGGAGGGCGGGCCAGGCGGCCGGGGCTTCAACGGCGGCAAATTTTGTACTCGCCACGCCGATGGCTCTCGCTCTTTCGTTGCTGTTTATGAAGCAGGGTCACTATGATGCTGCGGGCATTGCTTTGTCATTGCTGTCCGGTGCCGCCGCCTCAGCCGGTGCATATGTATTGTGGTATACCCTTTTACCCTCTCTCGGCTCTATCACCGCCAGTACCCTTCAGCTCAGCGTTCCCTGTCTGGCAATGCTAGGGGGTGTGGTATTCCTGGATGAATCACTGACGGTCAGAACGATATTTTCTGCCCTGGCGGTGCTGACTGGCATTGTGATGGTGACACGCGAGAAATCCCCCCGTCAGTCGATGACAAAGGCGAGAGAACCTTAATAACGCAATTAATTCATGCAGTTGTGATGATTCTCTTATGTTAATCACACGAGCCAGTTTTCCCGCTCCGGCATCAGACTGACAGTAATACTGAGGTCGACGTTTCTGACTACACCTAAGGCAGGTTTATGAAATGAAATATGATTTTGATGAGTACGTAAGCAGAGAGAAAACAGACAGTCTCACCGTGGACGGCTGGCGGGAATACCTGTTTTCGGGACAGTCCGAATTTGCAATGCGGTATCCGGCAGAAGGGCTAATTGTAACGGCTCGCAATCGAAATCCTTCGGGCTCGCAATCAGCGCAATTTTCGGCTCAGATTAAGTGACAATGAAAATCCTCACAGGCTCACATTAAGTGATAATGAGCTCGCGTTTATCTTTTCCGGCTCGCCATTCATTGCCTCGGGCTCACAATAAATGCAAATGAAAATTCTCCCATTGCGTCACCAGTAGATAATTTATTGCTTCTTATGCTGGCGAAACAGGGCTGTCAAGACCCTTTCAATCATCTCTTTCACCACCTCAGATTTCGGACGCTCCAGCGCCGTCAACGCCAACCCTTTTTCCAGTGTGATAATAAAACAGGCAAACGCTTCAGGAGCAAGGTAAGCAGGCAGCTCTCCACATTGCTGCGCCTCTCGCGCTTCGTTTTCCAGCCACTGGGTAAATGCCTGCCTTTCATCGCGTAATTGTGCGGCAAGGCCTCCTTCATCAATCTGGAAAGCCAGTGCGGAAAAGGTCATGGCGCACCCCAACGGTTTACCGTCACAACTGAACAACGTAAAGGCGTCATGAAGAAAATGACGCATCCGTTGTTCGAAAGTTTGTGTTTGATCCTGCAGACACTGTTCCAGCCCCCCCAACCAGTGCTGGCGGTAATACATAAGCGCCGCCGCATACATCCCCTCTTTGTTACCGAAGGCCAGATACAGCGATGGAGGTTTCATTCCGGTTACATGGGTCAGGTCTGCTATCGAGGTTGAGGCATATCCCTTTTGCGCAAAAACCTGAAATAACGCCTCCGCCAGCTTATCTGATGAGATGAGTTTTGGCCTGCCAGTTTTTTTCTTTTCAATCATGGAGATAGCCTTATCTTTTAACTTAATCATTATGTTCATAGTATCATGTTTTATAGTTATCGCTAAAAAACAATTGCATCACTGAAATATTTACCTTATATTTTTTATTGATCACTACAAAATACGAACGGGATAGGCGTATGAGAAAGTTCATTATTGCTGCAATATTGAGTCTGAGCATCCTGCCCGTGCTGACACAGGCATCAACCGAAATCAACAATTCTCACCAGTGCGAATTGCTTCGCCTTGGGAGCATCAGTGTTTCAGGTGGCACGATTGATGAGTTGACTAGCAAGCTTGCAGCAAAAGCAGAAAAATCAGGCGCCGATTATTTCCGCATCACTTATTTAAATACCAATGCCCATGGATATGCCACTGCAACGCTATACGACAATGCAGGCGCTTAGCTGCAACATAAATTTGACAAGTTAATCTGTTACATAAGGGATGTGTGGCTACAGAACCCTTATGGCTTTTTACATACGCAAAGGAAAATATTATGAAAACAAACATTAAAGCGCTGTTTTTTGCTTCGCACCTGGCTTTATTTGGCGTGGGTTTCGGTGTCGGTATCTATGTACTGCCTATCCTCACCGCTGAGAAAAACTCCAGTGCTGATGAAATTAAGGAAGTTAAAAATAATGCCCGCTACACGGGGGCATTTTTTAAAAACCAAAAAGGGAGTAATGCTGTTCACTGGGTTGATGGAAAGCTGTATGTCTCCGATCAAGAAATCGCATTTGAAGGTAGCATTGCTCCAGGTCCGGATTACAAGATCTATCTGACCAAAACCCAGGCTGATGATCGTAATTCATTTTTAAAAATAAAAGAAGAATCATTATATATAGGTGATTTGAAAAACTACGGCAACTTCAAAAAGAACCTGCCAAATGGTGTCAATATTGATGAATACACCACTGTGCAAATCTGGTGCGAAAAATTCGAGCAATTTATTGGTTCAGCCCAATACAGGTAGTGGGGTAAAACACGGGTTACTGGAGTTATTTTCGCAAACAGATCATGACGCTCTCTGTGTGACTGGCGCAATGATCACCGGATACGCTCGCAATTAAGGCTATCGGACCTTAAGACTCTGTCAAAATAGATAAACTGGAATATCCATTTACCCATATGGGGTCGTCTGGCGTACTGCAATTCAGTCAGCAAATCTCATGGAGTAAAATCGTATTTTATGGGTGCACCCAAAGCATACAGTTTGGTGAGACAGTTTTTCTGTCTCATTTGGATTGTTTTTGTCTCATCTGCATGTTACGTTTTCCTCATCTAGAGTCTAACGAGACATTTTTCATAACAATGGCTTTTTACGGTTATGCCCGGGTTTCAACCAACGACCAGGATCTGGATTTGCAAATACAGACGCTTCGCGCCGCTGGCTGCGAAATCATCCGTTCAGAAAAAGCGAGCGGGACCAGCCGCGATGGACGAACTGAGCTGCAACTGTTGCTGGATTTTCTGCGTAAGGGAGACACGCTGATTGTCACGCGAGTCGATCGCCTGGCCCGTAGCATTAAAGATTTGCAGGATATCGTGTATGCCCTGAATCAGCAGGGCATTACCCTCAAGGCAACAGAACAACCTGTGGATACGCGCACCGCAGCAGGTAAGGCGTTTCTGGATATGCTGGGTGTCTTCGCTGAGTTTGAAACCAACCTGCGCCGTGAACGCCAGTTGGAAGGTATCGCTGCCGCAAAAGCCCGCGGGGTTTATCAGGGGCGCAAACCGCGCATCGATCCTGTTGAGGTCCGTCGGTTGTACGTTGAAGAGAAAATGGGCGCAACGGCGATTTCTCGCCAACTGGGGATCGGTCGAGCCTCGGTCTATCGTGTGCTGGACCGCGATGAGCAGCCGGCGTAAGGCCATTCCAACCGATTCTTTGTTGCAACTGCGACAACGGCTTGACCGTCTGCCACCAAAAAGTCCGGAACGCGCGGCCCAGATCACCGCGATGGCGCTACTCTATTGCATTTCCGTCACCACCGTCTATCGTACACTCCGTGCCTTCCAGAAACCTCACATTGCACACCGGCGTGATCACGGGAAACCCCGGATACTGCCGCCGTCCGAACTCGAATATTATTGTGAACTGATCGCTGCATTGAAATTACGTACCACCAATAAAGCCGGTCGTCATCTGTCCACGACGCGTGCCATTCAGTTGCTCGAAGAACATGGTGTGGAAACGACTCAGGGGCTGGTTAAACTTCCAAAGGGGTTGTTGCGCAGGCCAACGGTTAACCGCTATTTGTCCCTGTTCCGACTCGATCACTCACGTCTGTTACGGGAGCCACCGGCAGCGCGGTTCCAGGCTGAGTGCAGTAATGACTGCTGGCAGTTCGATATGTCGCCCTCTGATCTCAAATATATCGAATGTCCTGAGTGGATTGATCCGGCCCGTGGACAACCTACCCTGATGTTATTCAGCGTGGTGGACGATCGCAGCGGGGTTAATTACCAGGAATACCGCTGTGTGTATGGCGAAGATGCGGAGTCTGCCTTGCGTTTTCTGTTTAATGCCATGGCGCCTAAAAGTCATCCGGAGATGTCTCTCCAGGGGCGACCGAAAATGCTGTACCTCGATAATGGCCCGGTGGCGAAAAGCCATGTCTTCCAGAATGTGATGCAGGCGCTGCAGATTGACTGGCAGACACATATGCCGGCAGGCAAGGATGGCACCCGCACCACAGCCCGGTCAAAAGGCAAGGTTGAGCGCCCGTTCCGTTCCGTCAAAGAAGCCCACGAAACGCTGTATCATTTTCATAAGCCGGAGACTGAACAGCAGGCGAATGAATGGCTCTGGAACTACCTGATACGCTATAACGCACAACGACATCGCAGCGAAAAGCATTCCCGTGAGGAAGATTGGCTGATGCATTTGCCACCAAAGGGAGTGCAGGACATGTGCACCTGGGAACAGTACTGTCGCTTTGCCCGGGAGCCGGAGTCTCGCAAGGTGGGTATCGATGCCCGCATAACGATTGACGGGACAGCTTACGAAGTCGAACCCGACATGGCGGGTGAAACTGTTATCCTGCTGTGGGGCCTCTTTGATGACGAAATGTTCGTGGAGTTTGACGGTGAAAAGTGGGGGCCTTATTTTCCTGTTTCCGGCCCGATACCTCTGCACCGCTATCGGGCATTCAAACGCGGAAAAGCAGCGGTGCGGGCAGACCGTATCCAGTCATTGGCTCGGCAACTGAACTTACCTATCAGCGCCCTGTCCGGTTGTGACCTCAAACTGGTGGCCGATAGCGTTCAGAGCACGCGGGTGTTGCCACATCAACCCTTCGAGTCCACAGCGTTTGAATACTGTTTTCCTACCCCGGTGGCAGCGAAGCTGGCTATTGCGGCTGATCTGGCCACACCGCTGGCGAAATTATCGGATGAAGACAAGGCGTTTATCGACCAAGTACTGACAGACACGCTGATCCGCAGTGAGGTATTTGCCCGGGTCAGGGAGTATTTCCGCAACACCCAATCAGGAGAGGATCATGCGGGTTGAGGTAATGGAACATTATGGACTGGCGCAACCAATCGATCAGGCCGGTTACTATGAGACGGCTCACCATAAGCAGCTTATCAAGGATATCCGCGGTGCTATCCACGAAGGCCGGTTAATTGCCGTTTGTGGTGTGGTTGGCAGCGGCAAGACAGTCACTCTGCGGCGTTTGCAGCAGCGTCTCAGGGAGGAAAATAAAATTACCGTAGCTCGCTCCCTGTCGATTGAAAAGCACAATATTAAACTGGCCACGCTCATCAACGCGCTCTTTTACGATTTGACGCAGGATAAACAGGTTCAGATCCCCAAACAGGGCGAACGACGCGAGCGTGAGTTACAGGAACTGGTCAAAAAAGGAAAGCGGCCAGTGGCATTGTTTGTTGATGAAGCGCATGACCTGAACGGGCATACACTGATCGGACTCAAAAGGCTGATGGAAGTTGTGGAGGACGGTGGCGGCCGGCTGTCGGTTGTTCTGGCCGGTCACCCCAAACTGCGCAATGACCTGCGACGCCCGACTATGGAGGAGATCGGTTATCGCACGGATATCTTTACGCTGGATGGGATCACCGGTAGCCAACGGGAATATATTCAGTGGCTACTGAAAACCAGTATGGGGAAAGGCAAGCCGGAAGACATTCTGACCGCCGACGCCCTCGACCTGCTGGCGATGAAACTACGTACCCCACTTCAGGTTCAACTACATCTGACGCTGGCCCTGGAGGCCGGTTATCAGACGGGAGAAAAGCCGATAACCGCCGCCCTGGTTGAATCGGTACTTTCCCGCCAGCTTGACGATTTGGAGCCGACATTAACGCGTCATGGTTATCGACTGAAAGACATGGTGGAGCAGTTTGATGCCAAACCGGCAGAAATCAGGGCCATGTTCAACCATCAGCTCGACCCTGCTCGAACAGCAGAACTGCGGGACAGGATGCTGGCGGTGGGGCTCCCGATATGACGAATTTCATTTGCAGTTATTGTGAGCCGAAGGAAATGGAATGCGAGCCGAAAAAGATAAACGCGAGCTCATTGTCACTTAATGTGAGCCCGGGAGGATTTTCATTGTCACTTAATCTGAGCCGAAAATTGCGCTGATTGCGAGCCCGGGGGATTTCGATTGCGAGCCGTTACAGCTAATCAACCTCTGGGTTGCTGACATGGCTTTTGCCACACCAGAGCCGATTCTTCAGGCCATCAGAGACCGTCTGGATAGAAAAATACTCGGCTACACTAAAATCTACGACGAAGAATACTATGAGATCTTTGGCAGCTGGTGTGAGCGACAATATGGTCACCGTTTCAAAACGGAAGACATTGTGCTGTCTCCGGGCATTATTCCCGCGCTGAACCGTCTCGTCCCGCTTCTGACCGACATGGATGACAGTATTCTTATTATGACGCCTTCATATGGCCCGTTTAAAAAGGCGGGTGAATACAGTCAGCGTCGCGTGGTGTACTCGGCGTTAAAAAAATCAGCAGGCGGCTGGGAACCTGACTGGGAAGACTTTGCACGCAAAGCCAGTCAGGCCGATTTACGTGTGAAAATTCTTTTCCTGTGTAATCCGCATAACCCGACCGGACGAGTCTGGCGGCCTGATGAACTTAAGCGGATTATTGAAATTTGCCTGGCCAATGACATCTGGGTGATATCTGACGAAATTCACTGCGACCTGTCCCGAAGCGGTATCGGTCATACACCGGCCGCCTCTCTTTTCCCTGATTCTACACGCATTATTACCTGCATGTCCTCGAGTAAAACATTCAATCTGGCCGGGAATTTGTTGGCAAATATCATTATTCCGGATCCCGGTGTCAGAAGCGAGTGGCGTCTCAGACACGACGAGTTCATCTCTCCACTGAGCCTGGCAGCAAACAAAGCGGCGTGGAGTGAATGTGATGACTGGCTTGTCCATCTGAGGGAATATATTGACGGCAATTTCCAGTACCTGCACGACTATCTCAAAAGCTATTTACCCGAAACCAGGTTCTCGATCCCCGAAGGGACATATCTGGCCTGGATAGATATTAGCCGCTACCTGCCCGACACCGCAGGTGAGGATTTATCGCTGTATTTTGCCCGGGAGTCAGGGGTCCTTCTTGAAGGGGGCTTGCTGTTTGTCGACAATGGGGACGGATATATCCGGTTAAATCTGGCCTGCCCACGGAGTATGCTGACAGCAGGGATGAAAAGAATTTCACAGGTACTGCGGATACCGGCTCCTCATCGTGTATAACCCCTTTCTCTCTGGCCGTTTTGTCCTGTCAGGATGTCGTCAGAACCCGGCATAACACCCTGTGCCGGGAACACAAAAGGCACGGATGAACAGGTCGTGAATATTCTTAGTGAAGCCTGCTGATGACATGTCTGGCGACAAAAAAATGCCGCCCTTAAGGGGCGGCTTATGCCAGCGTCACGGGGTTATCGTCTGACCGCCATGATGCCCGCATCGACATCCCAGATAGCGCCCGTCACCCATGAGGTTTTGTCAGACAACAGGAAGAGAATAGTGTTTGCCACATCTTCGGCAGTTCCGACGCGTCCCAGCGGGTGGAAATCGTTCAGCGACTTCATAGCATCTGCGATATCCGCTTTGTCCATGAAGCCTTCGTATATCGGCGTATGAACAATCCCGGGAGACACCGCGTTGACACGAATACCCGCGCTGGCCAGCTCAATCGCCAGATTACGCGTCAGGGCATGCAGACCCGCTTTTGCCATTGAATAGGCCGAGGCCGGCGAGTCACCCAGTGCAGCCTGAGCACCAATCGAACCGACGTTGACGATAGACCCTTCGAGCTTCGCGGCGAGCATGTTCTTCACGACATCCTGTGTAATAAAGAACGTGGCTCGGTTCAGCGAAAGATACATGTCATAATCGGCAAAGCTGTGCTCGGTAAATCCTTTGGGCATGAAGATACCGGCGGCATTCACCATCAGGCTGATATCGTGATGGTGAGCATTAATTTCCTGACGGATAGTTTCCATACCTTCTTCGGTCATCAGGTTCGCCGCGATGACCGCAACCGGTCCCAGAGGGCTCAGTTCTTTTTGCACCGCTTCGGCTTTGTCTTTTTTATTCCCGGTCAGCACGACACTGCCGCCCGCTTCCAGTACCATGCGTGCCACGGCCAGGCCCATGCCGCTGGTACCGCCGACGACGAGCAGTTTTTTACCTTTGAAAAAAGTGTTCATTTTCTGACTCCATTACTGGTGGGTAAGACGTTGCCGGCAGCGTGAAACTGCCGGCGGTTGACGGATTAAATACTGCAGCCATCCGTTCCGCAGGTCTGACCCGCAGTGGCTGAAAATTCGGTTTGCTGTTCATCCCAGACCTGACGCAGGGCATTCAAAAAGTTATCTGCTGCCTGAGCCCCGCTGATGGCATATTTTTCGTTCATCACAAAAACCGGAACGCCGCTGAGGCCAATAGACTGTGCGTGGGCTTCATCGTCGGAAACGGTGGCGCGAAAATCGTCATTTTCCAGGGCGGCTTCAGCGTCAGCTTTCGGCATACCGGCTTCTACGGCCATGGCAACGAGCTGCTGACGGTCAAAGAGAGAGCGACCTTCGGTGATACTGCCATGATAAAAACGTTCTTCCACCGTGTCCGCAATTCCGGCCTTACGCGCGGCAACCAGCAGGGTGTGTGCATCTTCTGTATCACCAAACATCATGCCGTCGAAGTTGTAGATCAGACCTTCAGATTTACCGGCGGTGCCCACCTGATTCATCATCAGCTCCGCTGAATGCTGACTGCCCAGCTTTTTAACGATGGCATCCTTAAAAGGCATCGCGGGAGTACCACCGGCCAGACGGTAGCTGTGATGGCGGATCACCACCTGGTCGCGAAATTCAAAGCGATTCAGACCCTGTTCAAATCTTTTTTTAGCAATCCAGCACCACGGGCAGACCAAATCTGACCAGATATCGATGGTAAGGGTGGGTTTCAGCGTTTGCATAATGATTCCTCAAAGACGTTGGGCGGTCGGTTCTCACTTATCAGAGAACCGCGACCGTATGGGATTTATTGCGCCTGCCAGACCGGGTAATCGGTATAGCCTTTTTCCGGGGAACCACTGACGCCGTAGTAGGTGGCGCGGTCACTTTCTGCCAGTGGCCAGCCGTTTTGCATTCTTTCAACCAGATCCGGGTTAGCGATGTAGGGCACACCAAATGCCACCAGATCCAGCTCATCATCTTCCAGAGCCTGCTCTGCGATATCACGGGTAAAACCGCCGGCAGCGATGATGGTGCCTTTAAACGTGTTGCGAAAACGGCGGCGGAAGCCTTCCGGAAGTGGCGCTTTGGTGTACACCGGCTGATAGTAAAGGTGTACGTAGGCCAGTTCCCGCTGACCGAGCGCGTCGGTGATGGCTGACCAGGTTTGCTCTTCACCTTCATACGGCGCGAGGTCATAAATGCGGCCGAACGGTGACAGGCGCACGGCAACGTGGCTGTTACCCACGGCTTCCGCCACGGCGTCAATGGTCTCCAGCAGGAAACGCTGACGATTTTCCACCGAGCCGCCGTATTCGTCGGTGCGGGTGTTCAGTTCGCTACTGAGGAACTGGTCAAAGATGAATCCGTTTGCCGCCATGATTTCCACGCCGTCAAAGCCGGCTTCCATCGCCAGGCGTGCGGAGTGCACGAAGTCTGCAGTGATGCGTTTAACTTCATGCGTTTCCAGCGCGCGTGGCTGGCTTGGTACAACCGGGCCCGGTTCTCCGGATTCGGTCAGCGCAAAAACGGTGGTATTGACCGCCTGAACGGTGCCCGCTGAAACCGGCGCTATGTGGCCTGGCTGAAGAGAGACGTGAGACATACGGCCGACGTGCCAGAGCTGCGCGAAAATACGGCCACCTTTGGCGTGAACCGCTTGTGTCACTTTACGCCAGCCCTGGACGTGTTCGTCGTTGTAGATACCAGGGGTATAAAGGTAACCCCGGCCTTCTTCTGAAACCGGCATCCCTTCGGTGATGAGCAGGCCAGCAGAAGCACGCTGTGCATAGTACAAAGCCACGACCTCATCCGGCACGTCATTCATGGTGCGGGTGCGGGTCATCGGTGCCATGACTACACGGTTTTTTAACGCCAGGCCAGACAGATTGTAGGGGGTGAAAAGCTTACTCATCGTATACCTCACAAAAAACAAAAAGGAGTATCCCGGCAGGGATTTGCACAGCCCGGCAGTATCATCGACTGGACGTCGCGCACTGGAGTTGCATAAACATCTGATGGGTGGCAATATGCCAACCATCTAGTAGGTAGGTCAATGGGTGTGTCGTATTTTTTTGTCATAACGCAGCCATTCCTGAATTGTCACTCATTTTGCGAGGTCATCACCATGCGTACATTAACAGCTTATAACGAAGATAATTTCCGCCAGATAGAGCAGTACAAAGGAATATCGGTGGTACGTTTCTCTGCACCCTGGTGTCCGCCCTGTCAGGCCAGCGAAGAAATGTTCAGTCAGTTTGCAGACCGGCTCGATAGAGATATTCAGGTGGGGAAAGTCAATGTAGATCAGGCGCCGGTGCTGACAACCAAATACGAGATCTGGGGGCTGCCGTCTGTGCTGATATTTCATGAAGGGCAATTAGTTAAACGCATACCGGGTGTGAAACCTGCATCGGTATATGCTCAGGCTATTGCGGACATAAAAAAAGGGCAGTAATGCCCTTTTAACGTGGAATTTATTAATGCTTAACCGCGTGCCTGACCGACGGCATCCAGAGTGCGGGCTGAATGAATGACCGCCGCGCCAGCGTTGAGGTTAATCGCCACGCCCAGCGCTTCAGCAATTTCAGCGTCGGTTGCACCGGCTTTCACAGCGGCGTCGGCGTGAAAAGCAATACAGCCGTCGCAGCGGGTTGTGACTGCGCACGCCAGGGCAATGAGTTCACGCACTTTTGCGCCCAAAAGGTCAGTTTTGTTACCTGCGTTGCCCAGGGCAACCACGCCTTTCATGGTCTCGGGGGTCAGTTTGCCCAACTCGCCTAAACGTTGCATTAACTCTGAGCGATAGTTGTTCCAGTCCAGCATAGTGTCATTCTCCTGAATGAGGGGTATTAAGAAGCAGTTTTATATACTTAAGGCTGTTGGCGAAGACTTCGGGTCTGGCCGTTGCATGCGCCACTACGCTTGAGCCTTCACAGACATTAATGATCATCAAAGCAATATCTGATGGTTCGGCATGGGATGAAAACTCACCTGACTCCATGCCCGCCCTGACGACTTTTGTGAGCCACTCGATTTGCATATCGAAATAAAGTGATGTCTGTACAGTAATTGCCTGAGGCAGATTGGCGGTCTCTGCTGACAACGCACAACACAGTGGCAGTAGCGAAGCTTTATGGCTTTGCGCGAAGATATCGATGTAAGCCGCAATTCTTCTCTCCGCGCTTTTCTCAGTCGCCTCTATCTGCTCAAATACGCGTTGTGTATCAGAGAACGCCTGTATTACCACCTGCTCACCCAGAATATCTTTGGTCGGGAAATGGTGATGAATACTGGCCTTGGTGATACCCACTATTTTTGATAAATCAGCATAGCTGAATACTGAATACCCTTTTTCGCGCATCAGGTGTTCTGCTTCGCTGAGCAGCCGTTCCCGTGTCATGGTTGTCATAATTACTCCATATAATCTACTAGTTGATAGATTATATTGTTGCTATTTTTCCGTAGCAAGTTGTATCACTGACTCAGTATCGTGCAGAGCTGAACGTCACTGCCATCCTGCATTCTGAATGGCAGCATTACATCTCTGACATCACGCCAGGCGTGTAATCATTTCAACCGGATTAGCCAGAGTATCGTGGATTGGCGAATTCTTTTGCATTTCGCTGACCAGCGCTTCTAACTCCTCGCGACTGGCGGTCTTGCTCGTAAGGTGAACATCGACGCGAATAGATTTCGCACCTTTACGCACGTTGCTGTCCAGCCCAAGGAAGCCGTTGAGGTTGATATCGAAATTAAGATCCAGCTCGATACCGTCCAGGTCGATCCCTTTTTCAGCAGCCATCATGGTAAGGGTGGCGGTATAACAGCCAGCCAGCGCCTGCATGATGTATTCAGTCGGGCTCATGCCGGTATCGGTGCCGAGTAAACCTGCGGGTTCATCACCGATATTAGAAAATTTCCCCACACGGCTGGTATCGATAACGCCGTTCTGGATTGTGGCGCCGGTCTCTGTGCGAACGGTTAATCCGCCGCTGGAACGGGCTTTCATCTGGAAAGTCAGGTTACCCAGGCCAGGCTGGCTGCGAACTGCTTCACGGGTATTGTGGATCGCAGCTGCGTCTGCAGAAGGTTTAACGGTAGTAGACATAATGGCTCCTGTAATTTCTTGATAAAAGGTATAGCTGGTGTAACCAGCACCAATCATCTAGTTGGTAGATTAGTGTCGCGAACCTCTTTTGTCTACTCTTTTATAAAAAATAGGGGGAAAAGAACCCAGCAGGCTGTTTTATTTCATAATAACCATTTGATTTTTTTATAATCTTCCCAGCCGCTCACTCTTGCAGCAATCCAGCCTTTACCCGAAGGATAGTCTGGCGGGTGGTATTAAATTCCCGGGCAATAGCACTGATACTGATGCCAGCATTTAGGCGCTCTGTCACTGTTTGCTTTTGTTCCTCGCTCAGGATGGGGGGGCGACCGAAGCGTTTTCCAGCCGCTTTTGCCCTCGCAATACCTGAATACGTTCGCTCAAGCAGCAAATCCCGCTCAAACTCCGCTACAGCAGAAATTACCTGCATAGTCATTTTTCCGGCCGGACTGGTCAAGTCAACGCCTCCGAGTGCGAGACAATGAACGCGAATATCTAAAGCCGCCAGTTGCTCTACTGTTTTTCGGATATCCATCGCATTACGACCCAG